>CAZDOZ010000063.1:0-12865 GCA_964507175.1 uncultured Anaerolineae bacterium | reverse complement strand
AATTACTTCGTTCTCCCGAAAATAGCAACCACGAATTGAGCGGAGCAGACACGACAGGACACAGGGAGGCCAACTCGGGTAGGCGAAGACACTGCCTTCGCCTATCCTCATATTGCCAAACTCACCTGCCAGGAATTTCCGCCATGACGATATCCGTCTCCACCTGATGGACAGAGGGAATATCGTCGTCGGGAGGGGCCAGCGATGCTTCCTCTGGCTTGTCGGAGAAAGATGTCACCAAAGCGCCACGCTCCAGGAGCCATTGGGTCGCCAGCCATACTTCGCCTGTGATGCAGATCTCCTCCCGCATCCGCTCGTCCATAGAGGCCGGCGCATCAAGGTTCCCCATCCGAAGGACTGTCTGGCGCAGCTCTTCATGCCGAAACGCCTTGAACGGTGTCGGATCGCCCCTCTCCACGAAAGAAACCACCTCCTGGTGGATCGACCATAGTCCCGGTATGGACCGCATCGCGCGTTGTTCCCCAGCCCACCGGATGAAATCGCCGAACTGTGAGAATCGCCCTGATTCGATAGCATCGTAGAGCGCCTCCGGCGAAATGACCCCAGCACTCACTGCCAGACAGGTGTACGCCAGGTAATCTTGATTGTCCTCGGTCACCAGGTGATAGCGGGCCTGGTTCAGCTCCCGATACGCCTCGGCAAACCGGTCTGGGTCGAAATGCTTCCCCAATACTTTCGAGATGACCGTTTGCATCGCTGCCAGGCGAGCTCTATCTATGGCCCCGTTGTTCCTACCCCTGGCGCCGATGGCGGTTTTGTCTATGTCCACCACCACCGCTGTGCCCTCGTCCAGCCTCAAGCCAGCACTCATCAACGTATGGCCCCACCCCAGCAGGGAAGACCAGGAACCGCTCCAGAGGTCATCTCCCCCTCGACGCAGCGGGTTCGCCCTGTCCGGGATGTCTTTCCCCACGAAAATCGCACCGTTCCAACCCGTAGCACTCTCTATGAGCCGGTACGCGTTGACATCCCCAGCCGTATCCCCGATGAAAACCAGCTCGCGCAGCGGCGCGCCGGGATGGACCAGGTCCTGCATCCGGCGGAGCAACCATGCGGCAGCCTTGCCGTAGGCGCGCTCCCGTTTCCTGGGCGGGCGCGGCGATTCCAACCCAATCTCCCGCCACGCGTCCGCCACACTGGGCAACCGCCGGTCTGCCGGTTCCATCCTCCGGAAGACCACGAAGTCGCCAAACAGGTCCGACAGCCTCCCTCTCCCTGCCAGCTTCAGCGTCATCGGAGCATCCCCATCGCCAGAGCAGTCTCGGCGTTCAGGATGGATCCACCTGCGGCCCCCCGGATGGTATTATGCCCCAAGAGCACGAATTTGTGCCCCAGGATGGGGCATTCCCGCACACGTCCGACCACCGTTGCCATCCCCTCTTCCACCATCAGATCCAGATGCGGCTGGGGCCGGTTTGGCTCATCACGGACCACGATTGGGTGACCTGGTGCCGATGGCAGCCCCATCTCCTGGGGAAGGGAAACAAATCCACGGAGCACCTCGACGATATCATCCGTAGACGCCTCAGTACGGAGGGACACGGAAACCGCCTCCGTATGCCCGTCCCGCACCGGTACCCGATTGGCGTGGGCACTCAAGGTGAAATCGGCGTATTCCACCCGCCCATTGATCAGCGTTCCCAGGAGCTTCCGAGGTTCGTTCTCCAGTTTCCATTCTTCCTTACCTATGTACGGAATGACATTTCCGAGGATATCCAGAGAAGGAACCCCGGGATAACCAGCGCCAGAGACCGCCTGCATGGTAACCACCAGAACTTTCTCCAGGCCGAAAGCATCGTGCAGCGGCTTCAGCGCCAGCGCTAGATGGGTGGTGGAGCAATTTGGATTGGTTACGATAAAGCCCGTCCATTTTCTGATCGCTTTCTGGGCTTTCACCAATCCCAGGTGATCTGGGTTCACCTCTGGGATGACCAGTGGAACGTCGTCCTCGTACCGAAAGGCGGACGCGTTGGAAAAGACGAAATATCCGGACCGGGCGAATTGCGGTTCCAGATCCCGCGCCAGATCTGCCGGCAACGCCGAAAAAACAATGTCGGCGTCAAAGCCAGGCTCGGCCGGGACGACGGTCATCTCTCTCACTCGCTCCGGCATCTCCTCGTCCAGAACCCAGTTGCACGCTTCAGCATACTTCCTGCCAGCGGATCGCTCCGACGCTGCCAGCACTGTCAGGTCGAACCACGGGTGCTGCGCCAGGAGTTGCACAAAACGCTGGCCCACGGCACCTGTGGCGCCTATTACCGCTGCTTTAAGTTTTTTGTCTGGTTCAAAGTGCTCCATATGCGTCGCTCCTTCCCTATCGCCTCCATTCCTTGTATGCCCGGCGCATCTCCCGCTCGTAATCTCGCTTGGCGATTGCCTCACGCTTGTCATATTTCCTCTTGCCTCGGACCAGGGCGATCTCCACTTTTGCCTTGCCGTCCTTCAGGTACATCCGGAGGGGGACCACTGTCCACCCCCTTTCCTGCACGCGCCCCATCAGGCGGTTTATCTCCCTGCGGTGGAGCAAAAGCTTGCGGTCGCGCGTTGGGTCGTGGCTGGCATACCCCCGATGCTCGTAAGGAGATATGTGGATGTTGACCAGCCACGCCTCCCCGTCCCGGAAGGCAACATAGCCGTCCTTCAGGCTAACCCTGGACGCGCGCACGGATTTTATCTCGGTGCCGGTGAGGGCTATGCCAGCCTCGTATTTCTCCACGATGAAATAGTCGTGGTACGCTTTCCTGTTCGTCGCCACGACCTTGAACTCTTCCTTGCCCACATGGTGCTCCTATTTCCCGGTCAACAGATACTCCACAGCCCTATCCAGTTGCGGGTCCTTCCCTGCTTTTTCGTCCTCGGTGGTCATCTTGACCACGATATCCGGCATCAAGCCCTTGCCGTGGATCGCCCTGCCGCCCGGCGTGAACCAGTGAGCTATTGTCACTTTCAGCTCAGAACCATCGGAAAGCTGTTCCAGCGACTGCACCGACCCTTTGCCAAAAGTCTTCTCACCCACCAGGATGCCACGTTTGTGGTCCTGGATCGCCCCCGCGACGATCTCGGAAGCGCTGGCCGTGCCGCCATCCACCAGCACCACCAACGGGATGTCAAGGGCAATGCCACCGGATTCCGCTTTGTAATGCTTCTCCCTCCCGTCCTTGAATCTCTCGATAAGTATATCGCCGCTCTTGATGAACTCGCTTCCGATGGCAATGCCTGCATCCAGATAGCCGCCCCCGTTACCCCTCAGGTCGAGAATCAATCCTTTCGGATGTTGTTTCAGAAGGGGTTTCAGGTCGTCGCGCACCAGCTTCGGAGAGTTCTCAGTAAAGCTTGTGAGCCGCAGGTAAGCGATGCCGCTTGGGAGCATCTTACTCTCTACAGTCGGGATCTCTATGCGAGATCGGACGACCTCCACGTCGAGTGGCTTCTCTCCCACTTTTCGGACAATGGTAAGAGTGACTTTGCTCCCAGCGGGGCCACGCACCAGCATGATTGCCTCTTCCAGGGAAAGATGGGTGATGTCCTTGCCATCCACAGCGATTATCACATCACCCCGGCGAATGCCTGCCTTCCATGCAGGTGAATCCTTAAACGGCTTGACGACAAGGATGCCGCCACCTTTCGCCTGCCTTACCACCGCCCCAATTCCCTCGAAATGACCGGACATATCCTCGGTGAACTGTTTGGCTTCCTCCGGCGTAAAGAAATTGGTAAAAGGATCTCCCAGGCTGGATACGATGCCCCGAACAGCATCGTATGCAGCTTCCCTCGGCGAAGGCAGGTTGCCGTAGAAGTCTTTTTGCAGGACACCCCATGCTTCCCATACGATACCAAAAGCATCTTTCAGGGTCGCCGGAGTCGAGGCAGGTGTGATGGTAGCCTCCCCTGTAGGGGTCTCCGGCACGATGGTAGGCGTGGAAAGCGCGGGCAGCGAAGCATGGTACTCCACCCCCAACACCACACCTACCGATATGCCCAAGACGAAAATGACTGCCACAAGCAAAATACGAAGCAGTGTCTTCATGTTTTCTCCCCGTATCTCGGCAGCGCGCTAAGCTTTTCCAGAGCGAGTCGTTCCCAATCGCCCTTAGCTGAAGCGAGCCTGTTGGTCGCTCATCCGGTAAGCGGCCAGAAACGAATTCTTGAACTCCAGGAATGTTCCCTGTCTGATCTGGCGGCGGATCTCGGCCATCAACCACTGTATGAAATGCAGGTTGTGGATTGTCGCCAGCCTCAGGGCGAGGGTTTCTTTCGCCACGAAAAGGTGCCGCAGGTAAGCCCGGCTGTAGTGCTGGCACGTGTAGCAGGTACACCCGGGTTCCACCGGCAATGGGTCTTCCGCAAACCGGGCGTTCCGGATATTCAACCTGCCATGTCGGGTCATAAGGCCACCGTTCCTGGCAACGCGGGTCGGGAAGACGCAGTCGAACATGTCCACTCCCCGCGCTACCGCCTCCAGAATATCCTCCGGCGTGCCGACGCCCATCAAGTACCTGGGCCTTTCCCGTGGGAGGAGTGGGATGGTCACGTCCAGCGTCGAGTATGTCTCCTCCTTGGTCTCGCCTACACTCAAGCCGCCAATGGCGTAGCCATGGAACCCAAGTGATGTCAGATATCTGGCGCTTTCCTGCCGCAAGTCCGGAAAGATGCCTCCCTGTACTATGCCGAAAAGTGCCTGGTCCTCCCGTCGGTGTGCCTCCAGGCAACGCGCAGCCCAACGATGCGTCCGGATCAGTGCTTCCTCGTTGTAGGCACGATCTTTTGGCGTAGAGCACTCGTCCAGCACCATGACGATATCCGCCCCAATGGCTTCCTCGATGGCTATCACTTTCTCCGGCGTGAACCGGTGGATGGACCCGTCTATGTGAGATCGGAACGTGACTCCCTCGTCATCCACTTTGCGAAGAGGCGCCAGACTGAACACCTGGAACCCTCCGGAGTCGGTCAGGATCGGCCCACGCCAGTTCATGAAACGGTGCAAGCCCCCGAAGCGCGCAATAAGCTCGTGTCCGGGGCGCAGATACAGGTGATAGGAATTGCCAAGGATCAACCTGGTGCCCGTTGCCTCCAGCTCCTCCGGCGTCAGGGTTTTCACCGTGGCCTGAGTGCCCACGGGAGCAAACACGGGCGTCGGTATATCCCCATGAGGCGTTCGGTAGACTGCAGCCCTCGCCGCGCTTCTGGCATCTTCCGCTTCTATCTCGAATTCGAACATGAAATGATTATATCCGGAGGGACGAAATGTGGCAAAGAAAGAAGCTCCGGGAATCCGGAACAAATCCTGTGAGTGCGGGCCTGCCGGATAATTTTCTACAGATACTTTTGACAAAATTATGGAAACGCTATATTATAGCGAAAGGGCGGACTGATGAGAGTGCGCTCAGAGTTCCAGGAAACGGAGGGATGCACTTGAAGCGCTTAAAAAGCACAGCGTGCGAGCCTGATACGCCGGCAGGTAGGATAATCGCATACCTGCAACGCCATGGATCGGCCAGTGTGAAAGATCTGGTGAGCGCTCTGGGTGTGACCACCAATGCTGTGCGCCAGCAGCTTACGCAGCTCCAGACTGGTGGGTGGATAACGTCCAAGCTATGTCGAAGAGGGGTGGGCAGGCCTTACCGCCGCTACCTCCTCACCGACGAGGCAAAGAAAGAGATCTCGTCCAGGGTGAACGACCTCCTGGTCCCGCTGTACCGGCAATTGGCGCAGGATCCAAATAGTGAGGCAAGCAAGCAGCTTCTTTCGCTCCTGAAAGCGGAGATGGTCCACCGGTACCGCGAAGCCATGGAACCCGGAACGACTCTAGAGAGCCGCCTGAATGCGCTGGCGCGGAAAATGGAGGAGGATGGGCTTCAGGCAGAGGTCATCCGGGAAGGGGATGTCGTTCTGTTGCAGGTGTACGCATGTCCCTATTATTCCCTTGCCAGGGAAGGAGATGCCATCTGCAGGATAAGCAGAGATGCCATGGCCCAGGTGCTTGGCATTCCCGTGGAAAAAGCCAGGTGCAAGGTGGGCGAGCATACGTTTTGTTGTTTCAGAGTGCGGAGTAACGCAGAAAGACAAGAAATAGCTGGATAGATGCGTCGTCCGGCGAAAACCGTACAGCTTACATGACCTGCAGAGTGTTTTTGGAAAAAACGAAAAGCCTCGATTTGAGGGCTGAACGCATTATCATATAGGAGGATACAGTGATGAGAGGCACTCTTGAGATCAAAGCCCTGCACGTGCAGGTGGAGGGAAAAGAGATACTAAAAGGCGTGAACCTGACAGTACATCCCGGGGAGGTTCACGCTCTCATGGGGCCCAATGGGTCGGGGAAGACCACTTTGGCCTACGCCATCATGGGCCATCCGGGGTACGAGGTCACCTCCGGCGAAGTCCTGTTCGAGGGGAGTAGCATCCTGGATATGTCCCCCGACGAAAGGGCCAGGAAAGGATTATTTCTGGCACTGCAGTACCCGGTAGCGGTACCAGGCGTTACGCTGGCGAACTTCCTCCGGGCCGCTGTCAGCACCATACGCGGGTACGGGAATGGCAACGGCAACGGTCAGAAAAGCAACACTATCGGATCCAACCTGATGCCGATGCGCGAGTTCCGGCGGGAACTAAAGGAGAACATGTCCAGATTGAAGATGGATCTTTCTTTTGCCAGCCGTTACCTGAACGACGGGTTCTCCGGCGGCGAGAAAAAGCGGGCCGAGATACTCCAGATGGGCATGCTGAAGCCGAAAATCGCCATCCTGGACGAGACGGATTCCGGCTTGGACATAGATGCCCTGAGGATCGTGGCCGATGGCGTCAATAGCCTCCTGGGACCTGATCTGGGCGTGCTGGTAATCACTCACTACCAGCGTCTCCTAAACTACATTCAACCCCACTTCGTTCATATCTTCTACCAGGGACGCATTGTGAAATCCGATGGTCCGGAACTGGCGCTGCGCCTGGAGGAAATGGGGTATGATTGGGTGAAAGAAGAGTTCGGAGGTCGAGATGGCAGAACTGAGTAGCTATGAAGACCTGCGTCAACTGAAAGACAAGTACCCCTACGACTTCAAGACCGAGACAGGGTACCTCTACAAAGCACCCCCCGGCCTGAACGAGGATATCGTCCGGGAGATGTCGGCTATCAAAGGCGAGCCAAAGTGGATGCTCGACTTTCGCTTGAAGGCTCTGGACACTTTCCTCAGGATGCCAATGCCCACCTGGGGGCCGGATCTCTCCGGTATTGATTTCCAGCAGTTCACCTACTACCTTAAACCCTCGGAGCAGGCTTACTCCTGGGACGACGTACCTGAGGCAATCAAGGAAACTTTCGATCGCCTGGGGATACCAGAGGCAGAGCGGAAATTCCTGGCAGGCGTTGGTGCACAGTTCGAATCCGAGGCAGTATACCACTCTCTGAAAAAAGAGTGGGAACGTCAGGGGATTATTTTCGTAGACACAGATACCGCTGTAAAGGAATACCCTGACTTGGTGCAGAAGTACATCGGCACCCTGGTGCCCGTCAGCGACAACAAATTCGCTGCTCTGAATGGCGCTTTTTGGTCGGGGGGCACCTTTATCTACGTGCCCGCGGGCGTGCAGGTGGCAATACCACTGCAGACGTACTTCCGGATAAACTCCCAGAACATCGGACAGTTCGAACGGACGATCATCATCGCCGGGGAAGGGAGCAAGGTGCACTACATCGAAGGGTGCACTGCCCCTCAGTACACCACAGCGTCGCTTCACGCTGGAGTCATCGAGACTTTCGTCGGCAAAGGTGCCTATGTGCGGTATACCGGCATCCAGAACTGGTCAAATAACATCTACAACCTCGATACTCAGCGCGCCATCGTGGACGAGGAAGGCACTATGGAGTGTGTGGACGGAAACCTGGGCAGCAAGACAACCATGAAATACCCCGCCGTGATCCTGAAAGGCCGGAAATCACACGGCGAGGTCCTTTCCATCTCGTTCGCCGGTGACGGCCAGCACCAGGACGCGGGCGCAAAAGCGATCCACTTGGCCCCGGAGACCACCTCCAAGATCACATCCAAGTCCATCAGCAAAGGGCTGGGACGGTCTTCCTACCGGGGGCTGGTGAAAATAAACCGAGGAGCCGTGGGGGCGAAAGCGAAAGTGGTGTGCGATGCTCTTCTTCTGGACGAGCATTCCCGCACCGATACGTATCCTTACATGGAGGTCAACGAGGACAATGTTACCGTGGAGCACGAGGCCACTGTTAGCAAGATTGGCGAGGAACAGCTTTTCTACCTGATGAGCCGCGGCCTCAGCGAGGAGGAAGCGACGGCCATGATCGTCAACGGGTTCATCGAGCCCTTTGTGAAAGAACTGCCCATGCAATACGCCGTAGAGCTCAACCGTCTTGTGCGGCTGCAAATGGAGGGATCGGTAGGATGAACAAGGTGACGATGACAAGGGGTTTGTCCAAAGATGCCGTCATACAGCTTTCCGAGATTCTGGAAGAGCCTTCGTGGATGCGAGATGAGCGCCTTTCGGCATTGGAGGTATATCGAGAGATACCCATGCCACACCACAAAGAGGAACAGTGGCGGCGGTTCCCGGTCAGGCGGATACCTGCTCCGGACAGAATGTGGGCACTCACAGCGGAGAGGCCATCGCCAGTGACCGACTTGAGCAAGATTCCCGCAGCATATAAGGTGGGACTGGCGGGCGAGGCCGATGTGGCAGGTTCCCTGGTGCACCATAACGGCAGCCCTATCTACAATGTGCTGGACGAGACCCTGGCTTCCCGCGGGGTCATCTTCTGCGACATCTCCTCAGCCGCGTGGGAACATCCGGAACTGGTGCGGCGGCATTTCATGAGAGAAGGCGTGCCGCCTACCGCCAACAAGTTTGCAGCGTTACATGCAATTCTGTGGAATGGCGGGACGTTTCTCTATGTGCCCAGAGGGGTTGAAGTCGATCTGCCCCTTCAGTCCCTGGTCGGGATCACAGAGGAGGGCTTGGGGAGCTTCCACCACACCGTGATTGTGGCGGAGGAAGGGAGCAGCGTTGTCTTCCTGGAAAATCGCATTTCCACTACCGCGACCAAGAGCTTGAACTCCGATGTGGTAGAGGTATTCGTGGGGCCTGCGGCGCGGGTCAGGTATATAAGCCTGCAGCAATGGGACGAAAACCGGTGGAACTTCACCACCCAGCACACTTTCGTCGAGAGAGATGGCGACTTCGAATGGCTTCTTGGCTCGATGGGCGGGAAGCGGACGAAAGATTTTATCCGGACCGACCTGGTGGGGCCAGGGGCCAGCAGTGAGGTCTACGGCTTCATGTTCCTGAAAGGGGATCAGGCGGTGGACCAAAGCACGTTCCAGCGTCACGTGGTCGGGGACACCCACAGCAACCTGCTCTTCCGCAATGTGGTACGGGACCATGCTCGCTCTGTTTTCTACGGGATGATCCGGGTGGAGCCGGACGCCCAGGGGACGGATGCTTACCAGGCTAACAACAACCTGATGTTGAGCGACACCGCCCGTGCTGATGCCATTCCGGGGCTGGAGATCATCGCCAACGATGTCCGCTGTTCCCACGGTGCCACCGTGGGCCAGATGGACCCTGAGCAGCTCTTCTACCTGCAATCCAGAGGGCTCCCCCGCCGAGAGGCAGAGCGGCTGGTGGTCCACGGTTTCTTCGAGCCAATAGTCTCTCGCATTCCGCTGGAAAAAATCCGCGAGAAAGTCTCCGATCTGCTGGACAAGAGGTTTGGCATGTAACTGGCTGAATGCAGGCAGTGAGGGCAGGGCAAGCTCGGCCCTTACTGCGCCCATACCATGAATTTCGAGTTTTATCGAACCAACTGTTGTCCTTGGGGCGTATGTCGTGCACACGGCCACAGCCTATGACGACATATGCCCCTTCGTGGTCTCTCCGTCTCTCCAACATGGATTGTTCTCCATTGCACGAATTTGCCCACGAAAACTTGCCCTCCCAAGCCAAAGAGAGTAAGATTGTTATGTGGTGCATTGAGAGTTCAAGGCTTCCTATCCGGAGAGGAGGGTGCAAGAAAAGAAAATTCTCGAAAAAAAACCTGCCCAAGGATCTGTACAATCCACAAACAAACCTTCTTGCACCCCTTGACCATATATCAAGTTTATTGGTCGTAGTGCTCGTCTAGAGCCTCAAAAAATTAGGAGGTAATCCGATGACAGAGAAGTCGTTAATGGAAGCTGCACTTGAGTACCACTCGAAAGGTAGGCCTGGCAAGATCGAGGTCATAGCCACCAAGCCCATGGTCACCCAATGGGACCTGGGACTGGCGTACACCCCTGGGGTAGCCCAGCCTGTGTTGGAGGTCGACAAAAATCCGGCAGATGTTTTCAAGTACACAGCAAAAGGCAACCTGGTGGCGGTTGTGTCCAACGGTACTGCTATCCTCGGTCTCGGGAACCGAGGCCCTCTGGCTGCAAAGCCAGTCATGGAAGGGAAAGGCGTCCTGTTCAAAAGCTTCGCAGACGTGGACGTGTTTGACATTGAAGTAGATTCCAAAGACCCCGACGAGATCATCAATGTTGTCAGAGCAATAGCCCCCACTTTCGGCGGCATCAACCTGGAGGACATAAAGGCCCCAGAGTGTTTTTACATCGAAGAGAAGCTTAAGGGAATGCTGGACATCCCTGTCTTCCATGACGACCAACATGGTACGGCTGTAATCACCACTGCCGCGCTGATCAATGCAGCTGAGATCCAAGGCAAGAAGATCGAAGATATACGGCTTGCGGTTAGTGGTGCTGGCGCTGCCGCTCGCGCGTGCACCAATCTATACATCAAATTAGGCATCAAGCGCGAGAATATCATCATGGCTGATTCCAGAGGGGTAATTTACAAGGGCCGCAAGGAGAATATGAACCCCTATAAGGAAGAGTTCGCGCAGGATACCAAGTGCCGCACTCTTGCCGACGCTATGCGGGGTGCCGACATGTTCCTGGGTGTTTCTGCAGCCAACCTGGTAACCCCGGAGATGGTGAAGAGCATGGCTGACAGGCCAATCATTTTTGCCCTGGCAAACCCCGACCCGGAGATCCGCTACGAGCTGGCCAAGGAAGCACGTCCGGATGCCATTGTCGCCACTGGTCGCTCCGACTACCCCAACCAGGTGAACAACGTCCTTGGGTTCCCGTTCATCTTCCGCGGTGCTCTGGATGTGCACGCCAGCGCAATCAACGATGAGATGAAAGTTGCTGCTGCTCATGCTTTGGCATCTTTGACCAGAGAGAAAGTCCCAGAGATTGTGCTTAAGGCTTACAATACAGACAGCATAGAGTTTGGGCCAGAGTATATCATTCCCAAGCCACTTGATCCTAACGTGTTGATGTGGGAAGCGAGCGCAGTGGCAAAGGCGGCCATGGATACAGGAGTAGCCCGCAAGACCGTTGACATGGAAGAGTATAAGCAGGAATTGGAAAAACGCCTGGAATCCCACCCACTCATAAAGGCTCACAAACATGGAATGCTGTAAGTAACAGAAGACTTCGTGCAATGCAAGGTTGCACGATAGCGTTTCTGTTGTTGATATGATCATTCCTACACAACAAGGAGGTTGAACTATGGCTGAACAGCGTAAGTTCTATGGCCAGGAGGAGTTCTCCAAAGGCCTGGAAGGTGTAATAGCCTGCGAAAGCAAGCTCGGCTACATCGACGGACAGAAAGGCTGGTTGATCTACCGTGGCATCGAGATTGGCGATCTCGCAGAGCATTCCACGTACGAGGAAACCGCTTACCTGCTCTTATTCGGCAAGCTCCCGACGAGGAAAGAGCTCGATGAATTCACCCAGAAGCTGGTGAACTACCGAACTATCGACCCGCGGGTGGCGGATATCATCAAAAGCATGCCACCTACTGCTCACCCAATGGCTCTGCTCCGCACGGCATTCTCCGCCCTCGGGACATACGAAAATCCAGAGAAAGTGGACGAGTTCGACCTGGAAGCCTGGACGGAGCTGGGGATCAAAGCGATTTCCCAGATGGCTACGGTAGCGGCCGAGGTGGGGAGGCTCAGGGCCGGATTGCCACCAGTCGCCCCCGATCCAAACCTGAACCACGCGTCTAACTTCTTCTACATGCTCACCGGCAAGAAGCCCAACGAGCTGGAAGCGGACGTGATGAACAAGGCGCTGATCCTGCACGCCGATCACGGCATGAACGCTTCGACGTTCACCAGTATGGTCGTCGCTTCGTCCCTCTCCGACATCTACTCCGCCATCACTGGCGGTCTTTCTTCCCTGAAAGGCCCTCTGCACGGTGGAGCCAACGAGAGAACGCTGAAGATGTTCATGGAAATAGGCGAGCCTGAGAATGCCAAAGCTTACATCGAGGACAAGCTTGCCAGGAAAGTGAAGATCATGGGCATGGGCCACCGCGTTTACAAAGCGTATGACCCCAGAGCCAAGATACTCAAATCCTACGCCGAACGTCTCGCCAAGCTCTCCGGCAATGAGAAACTCTACATCATCTCCCAGGAAGTGGAGAAAGTGATGATAGAGAGACTTGGCAAGAAGGGCATATTCCCCAATGTAGACTACTATTCCGGCATCGTGTACTACAGCCTGGGGATCGATTCGAAGATGTTCACGCCCATCTTCGCCGTGTCGAGGGTTGCTGGCTGGGTCGCCAGGGTGCTGGAGTATCTCCACAGCAACAGGATCTTCAGGCCACGTGCTATCTACACCGGCCCACTAAAGGCGGAGTACGTTCCCATCGATCAGCGGTCCTGACAGCCGACAGAAGTTTTACATCAAAAAGGCGCCCTGTATGGGCGCCTTTTCGCGTCTATGCCAGGTGGAAATGCGATCGCACCGATAGCACCCTGAGCCGCTTTCCATGT
>CAZDOZ010000062.1:3678-12878 GCA_964507175.1 uncultured Anaerolineae bacterium | reverse complement strand
GCGCATTTACAATTCAATTGGTAGCGCTCAGAACTGTTGGGACGGAGCGGCTCTTAGCCGTCACACCACACCAGTTTCGAGCGCCACCAATTACTCCGTTCTCCCAGATGCCACTTTTTCTTGCGGTTACCCTGAGCCGCTGTTATAATGCCGGGTGTTACAAGAACGGTGAGTTTCCCAGGGATCATGCAAAACCTGAGACGAATTCAAGGGTACGTTAATCGTGTTTTTGGGTATACGCCGCAAAGGGGCGGCCGAGAGCAACGCATCACCTTGCACGCCCCTGGCTATCCCCTAATCCAAACATTTAGGAGGTTCACAATTGAAACTACATGAGTATCAGTCCAAACGGATTTTTGCGAAGTATGGTGTCCCAATCCCCAAGGGCGAGATAGCAACCACCCCACAGGAAGCTCGCTCGATAGCGCGCAGCATGGGGAAGCCCGTAGTAGTCAAGTCCCAGGTGCTGGTGGGGGGTCGTGGCAAGGCCGGTGGCGTCAAACTGGCGAAAGATCCTGATGAAGCAGAAGCGGTGGCCAAACAGATCCTTGGCATGAAGATCAAGGGCCTCACCGTCAAGAAAGTCCTGGTGGACGAGGCGGCCGATATCAAAGGCGAGATATACCTGGGCGCGGTCATGGATCGGAACAGCCAGCGTGTGGTGATGATGGCTTCCTCTGAAGGAGGCGTCGAGATCGAAGAGGTCGCCCGCGTCTCCCCAGAGAAAATCATCAAAATCGCCGTCAATCCGTCCCTTGGCCTGATGGGCTTCCAGGCTCGCCAGCTCGCTTTCGGCATTGGCCTGGACAAATCCCTGGTCGGGCAGTTCGTCAAGATTGCTCAGGGGCTCTACAATGCATACATCGGAAGCGACGCGTCTCTGGCGGAAATCAATCCGCTGGTGGTGACAGGTGAAGGGAAGCTCCTGGCTGTGGATGGTAAGATGGTGCTGGATGACAACGGCCTTTTCCGACATCCTGACCTGGCGGAGATGAGGGATGCGGACGAGGAGAACCCCTACGAGGCAGAGGCACGGAGGTATGGCCTCAGCTATGTCAAGCTGGATGGTGCTATCGGATGTATGGTCAACGGCGCGGGTCTGGCGATGGCAACCATGGACGTCATCAAGCTGTACGGCAGCGAGCCTGCGAATTTCCTGGATGTGGGCGGCGGCGCAAAAGCGGATAAAGTGGCTGCTGCGCTCCGCATCATCCTCTCCGATAAAAATGTCAACACTGTGTTGATCAACATTTTCGGCGGTATCACCAGAGCGGACGAAGTGGCCAAGGGGATCATCCAGGCCCTAGATGAGGTAAAGACGGACGTCCCGATGGTCGCTCGCCTGATCGGTACCAACGAAAAAGAAGGACGCGAGATATTGGCGTCGGCCGACATGGCAACGGCATCGTCTCTGGCGGAAGCAGCCCAGAAAGCGGTTGCCCTCTCTAAAGGAAGGGCCGTGGCGTAGAGCGCTATGAAAGAGTGCTTGTTCTGCCGCATAGTCCGAGGGGAGGAGCCTGCATCCATCGTCTACGAGGACGACGAGACGATGGCCTTCATGGATGTCAACCAGGGGATACGGGGGCACCTTCTGGTCATCCCTAAATCCCACTACACGGACATCCTGGATATCAATCCGGAGGCTGCACAGGCGGTTGCCCGCACTGTGGTGAAACTGGCTCCAGCGCTGAAAGAGGCTATGGGAGCCGACGGTTTGAATGTCTGGCAGGCTACTGGCTGGAATGCCGGACAGCGAGTTTTCCATTTTCACGTTCACCTGCTGCCACGTTACGCAGGCGACGGGATGCCGTTCGGCAAGTTCGCCAGGGTTTCCCGTGAGGAACTGGACATGCTGGCAGAGCGGATCAAAAGACATCTGAAAAGTACGGAGGAATAAAACCAATGTCGATTTTGGTAGGAAAAGATACTCGTTTGGTCGTACAGGGGATTACCGGGCGCGAGGGAACTTTTCACACTCGCCAGATGGTTGCATACGGCACCAACGTGGTCGCCGGCGTGACACCTGGCAAGGGCGGTCAGTGGGTAGATCAAGTGCCAGTTTTTGACACCGTCCAGGAGGCCGTGGATGCCACCGGGGCCAACACTTCCATCATCTACGTCCCGGCCCGTTTTGCCCCGGATGCCATGCTGGAGGCAGCGGATGCAGGTATCGAACTCATTGTCTGCATCACTGAGGGAATACCGGTGCTGGACATGGTGAATGTGAAAGCCTATCTCGAGACGCTGCCGAACACCAGACTTATCGGGCCCAACTGCCCCGGCCTCATCACCCCCGGCGAGGCAAAAGTCGGGATCATGCCTGGGCACATCCACACGCCTGGACATGTAGGTGTCGTTTCCAGAAGTGGCACCCTCACTTACGAAGTGGTGTACGCCCTGACCAACAAAGGGCTTGGGCAGACGACTGCGGTGGGCATCGGTGGCGACCCGATCATTGGCACTAAGTTCATCGAAGTGCTTAAAATGTTCGAAGAGGACCCACAGACCGAGGCTGTGGTGCTCATAGGTGAGATCGGCGGGACGGACGAGGAGGCGGCGGCTGATTATATCGCCAAGCACATGTCCAAGCCGGTCGTCTCTTTCATCGCTGGCCAGACTGCCCCTCCCGGGAAGCGGATGGGCCATGCCGGGGCAATCATCTCTGGTGGCACCGGCACTGCCGAATCGAAAATCAAGGCTCTGGAGGCTGCCGGCGTCCAGGTAGCGAAACATCCGGCGCAAATTGCCGACCTGCTGGCAGATCGGATGAAGTAAGCATTCGGTCGACGCAACATCACAAGGCTGGCTCAATCTGGCGTATGGCACCTGCCTTCCACCCGCCGTTAGATGTAGCGCTCTCGAGGGGGCGTTGCACCTGACGGCGGTTGCGTTTCTGTCCCATGGATGCCCATGCGGCCACATTCTTACGGCGGCGTTGTGTATTCGGGGAAACGAGATGGCAAAAGAGCTTTGCCAATTCGTCAAAACTGTGATACCATTTGAGCGGCTATCTGGCCTGGGTAGCCTATGGTCTTCCGGGTGTTACTGTTTTAGGACACAATGCCCATATCATCGGCGTAGTTTACGAGGGACTTCGTTTCCGAGGTAGATGCAAGTGTATGACGACCCTCTAAGAGTATTGTTTTTATCTGCGGAGGTAGCGCCGTTTGCCAAAACCGGTGGGTTGGCCGACGTCGCTGGATCGCTGCCCAAAGCTTTGCGCTCCATAGGACACGATATCAAGGTCGTTATGCCGCGCTATGGGAGGATAGACCTCCAGAAATTCGGCTTGAAAGAGGCTGTGCATTCCCTCGAGGTCCCCATTGATGACCGCTCGGAGACATGTCGCATTCTCCAGGGCTCGCTTGGCACCGGCGAGAATGAGGTGCCCGTCTATTTCGTGGACAACCCCAGGCTCTATGACCGTGACGGCATATACATGTATCCAGATGACGCCGAACGGTTCCTGTATTTCAGCAGAGCCGCCATTGAACTGGCAAAAGCGCTGGGCTGGAGCCCCGACATCATCCATTCTAACGATTGGCACACCGCCCTTGTGCCTAACTGGCTCAAGACCCTTTACAAGGACGACGAGTTCTTTGCCAGTACTGCCACCGTTTACACCATCCACAACCTGGCATACCAGGGCATTTTCGGACATCGGGTATTGGAGATAGCGGGGCTGGCGGAATATGGATTCGTGTACCATCCTGACCTGGGGGCTCTCAATGAGGTAATAGATTTCATGGCACGAGGCATTTTGTTTGCCGACGTCATCACCACAGTGAGCAAAAAATATGCCGAAGAGATCCTCACGCCTGAGTACGGAGAGAAACTCGATCCCATCCTGCGGGACAGGAAAGACAGATTGTTCGGGATATTGAACGGCATAGACGTGGAGACGCTGAATCCGGCCACCGATCCATACGTGTACACCAACTACGACTCCAAGTCGCTGGGGAAAAAGACAGAAAACAAGCTAGCTTTGCAGAAACACCTGGGGCTGCCTGAGCGGCCCGATGTCCCGCTCCTGGGCATTATTTCTCGCCTCACCGACCAGAAAGGCTTCGATCTACTGGCGCAAATAGCTGATCCATTGTTCAGTTTCAATGATATTCAGTTCGTCCTGTTGGGCACTGGCGAGGAGCGATATCACCACCTGTTCCAGCAGGTGGCACAACGATACCCTCGGCAGGTGTCCGCGAATTTCACTTTCAACACACCATTAGCCCAGCGAATATACGCAGGCAGCGACATGTTCTTGATGCCTTCCAGGTTCGAGCCATGTGGCCTCGGGCAGATGATAGCCATGCGCTATGGGAGCGTTCCCGTTGTCCGGGAAACCGGCGGATTGGCGGATACGGTGGAAAATTATGACCCTGTGACGCATTCTGGACATGGGTTTACGTTCAAGCAATACGATGCCATGGCGCTCTACACCGCCCTGGTGCGGGCTGTAGAGACCTATCGATACCCCAGGACATGGCAGACCCTGGTGCGTAGGGGGATGCGCAAGGATTTTTCGTGGGGTAGATCCGCCAAAGAGTATGTGAAAGTGTACCGGGCGGCCCTGAAATTCCGACGCAAGGATTCATGAATGGGCGCTGCCCGCTGTATCAAGAAACTTGTCATGGAGGTTTGAACCATGCATCTCTGGTTAGATACAGCTAAAATAGAAGAGATACGAGAAATCGCATCCTGGGGAGTGCTGGAGGGAGTTACGACAAATCCCTCGTTGATGGCAAGGGCAGGAACTGCTGATCGGGAAAGCGTGACCCGCATGATTGACGAGATCGTTGGCGGGCCTGTCAGCGCCGAGGTGATCAGCACTGATGCCCCGGGGATGGTCGAGGAGGCCAGGAAGATTCTGACATGGTCCCCTCACGTGGTGGTAAAGATACCGACCACTGCCGAAGGGCTCAAGGCGATGAAAGAGATATCTTCCTGGCCCAATGGACGCGTCAACGCGACCCTGGTATTTTCGCCAAACCAAGCGCTTCTGGCGGCGAAAGCGGGAGCGACTTACGTCTCGATTTTCATCGGACGCATCGACGATGTGGGCCAGGATGGAATGGAGGTTGTCAGGGTTACTGCGGAGATTTTCGACCTGCACGAGATACCCGCTCAGATAGTGGCAGCTTCCATCCGACATCCCCGACACGTAGTCGAATCTGCGCTGGCCGGCGCTCATATCGCCACTATACCTTACGCCGTGATGAAGAAAATGATCGGTCATCCCCTCACCGACGTGGGGGTGGAAAGATTCCTCGAGGACTGGAAGAAAGTAGCGGGGTCGTAGGATCCATTTTTGGTTCTCAGTCTGAGGGAGTGGAGATGGAATCTGGCAAGGAGTTGAGGCTGGAGAAGGAAATCGGGGACGTCTTGAGGGATCGGGGGCTTACGCTGTCCGTGGCCGAATCATGCACCGGCGGGTTGCTCTCCCACCGGATTACCAATGTGCCTGGTAGTTCGGATTATTTTCTCGGTGGCGTGGTAGCGTATTCTTATGACGCAAAAGAGCGGATCCTCGAGGTGCGCCATAACACGCTATACGGATTCGGGGCGGTGAGCGAGGAGGCAGCGCGGGAGATGGCCCGCGGGGCGCGTCACCTTTTTGACAGCGACATCGCCCTGGCGGTGACAGGTATAGCAGGGCCGGGCGGCGGCACGCCGGAAAAACCTGTGGGGCTGGTGTACATCGCACTCTCGGTGAAAGGGAAATCCTGGTGTGAGGAGCGTCAGTGGCATGGGAATAGGACCGAGAACAAAGAACAATCTGCTTTGGCGGCCCTGCAGATGCTGCTAAGCTATCTGGAAGGCGAGTTGAAATAGCACGAGCCTGGCAGAACGATGGGCACCAGGCCGGATCGGGATATCTCAACGATGCCTTTTCAAAGCTTCCGAAGGGAGGAAGGGATGGCCCGGGTCATTGCAGTGGCGAATCAAAAAGGTGGGGTCGGGAAGACCACCACCACGGTCAACCTGGGCTCTGCTTTGGCAGAACTTGGACAGCGGGTTTTGCTGGTGGACCTGGATCCTCAGGCCGCACTCACGGACAGTTTCGAAAAACCCAATCCGCTGCCTGGATCCATCTACGACCTGCTGGTGGATCCCACCAGGGACCCCCGCAGAGTCATATACAATGTGCGGCCCGGTCTGGACGTGCTGCCTTCACATGGTGATCTGGCAGCGGCGGATGTGGAACTGGCATCTGTACCTGGGAGGGAATACCTGCTGAAAGAAGTCCTGGTGCCGTTACGGAGAGGATATGATTTCATCATGCTCGACTGCGGCCCCAACCTGGGATTGATAACCGTCAATGCCCTCGTTGCATCGGACGAGGTGCTGATACCGCTTCTGCCAGAGTATCTCCCGCTGCGCGGTATGGGCCTGTTGCTGGAGACACTCCGCAAAATCAGGGGAAAGCTCAATCCGAACCTACACATTCTGGGCATCCTTGGCACAATGTACGACGGTCGCACAATCCATAGCAGAGAGGTGTTGGCAGAAGTCCGTTCGCTGTTTGGCGAGAGAGTGTTCGACGTGGTGGTCAAGAAAAGCATACGCTTCGCGGAAGCCCCTGTCGCAAAGCAGCCGATATTGGAATATGCTCCCCGACATCCCGGGGCGCAGGCGTATCGAGAATTGGCGGAGGTGATAATCCATGGCTCGTAAAGTAAGCATAGCAGGTAAAGGAGCCCAGATTCTGGGCGGCGGAGTTTCCAGTTTGATAGATGAGTCCCATCCTGCTGAGGAGCGGACGTCTGAAGGGTTTGCTGGCCTCGGCACATCCCCAAAGGACGAGGCTGCGCTCAAGGATATGCTTGCGGAAGAGGCAGAGATGATGGGGGATACGAAGGAGCCCGAAGCCCCAAAAGAGTCTCCTGCTCCCGAACCGGAGGCAACGAAGACAACTGCGGAGGAAGCGCACGAGGAAAAGCCTGAATCTCCACCTCCCGTGCAACCAGAACCTGCGCACCTCAAGGAGGCTGAGGAAACGCCAGAAACCGAGGCGGAAACTGCAGAGGCAGAGCCGCCTGCTTCTACTTCTGTTGTACCGCCCAAATTGCACGTAGGCGGTCCAGAAGCAGTCGCTGCACTTGCGGGCCCCCCGGGACCAGGCCCAGATGAGCTCGGCACCGCTGCAGTAGAAACCAAGGTTCAGACGGAGGAGGCGAAGAAGAGGGTGCTCGCTAGCCTGACTGAGGAACAGAAAAAAGCTCTGGGGGCGCGGATAGACGATCTATACCGGCAGGTGACCAAGGTGCTCAGCGGGAAACAGGACATAGCGGAGCTCGGCATGGGAGAGCTCCGGGAGGCAAGGAAGATCCTGCTGGAGGAACCGGAGAAATATGTGGATGCCGAGTACAAGGTTTATTGGGTGGATGGGCTCATCAAGCGGGCAGAGAACAGCCGTAAGACCTCTTCCATGTACGGAGTCAGGCTTTTTCTCTACGAACTGGCATTCCTGATCGTTTATGGCGGCCTTTTCCTGATATTGATGCTCGCCCCTGGCTACTTGCAATGGATAGTGAACTCTTTCTTCGGCACGACTGCAAGTGGGTCTGCCGTAGTTCAATACAGTGATCTCTGGGCTACGTTCTTGTGGGGAGGAATTGGAGGGGTCGTAGGGGCATGGTACCATCTCTGGTGGCATGTATCCCAGCTGCAGGATTTCGACCCGCAGTACACCATGTGGTACCTGGTACAGCCTTTGATGGGATTTATACTTGGGGCCCTGGTGTATCTGACCCTGGAGGCAGGCCTGTTGGCGATGAGTGTGCCTACCTCTGCCAGCGGACCTGTACATGCTTTGCCTTTGCTTCTGGCCGGCATGGCAGGCTTCCGACAGAATTTCGTCTATGGGCTGATAGACAGGCTCATACAGACCTTTACGCCGGAGGTGGAGGGGGAATCCGCTGTGGCATCGGGTAAATCCGCCAAATAGCGTAGATTCTGGTTGGAACGTAATCACGCGAAAAGCTTATTGACAGGCCCCTCCTTTGTGCTGTTAAATTGAGGCTACGAATGTAATAAGTAAACTCACTCAAAGGGGGGCGAAAAATGAAAAAGAAGTGGTTTTTGTTGGTCATGGTGGTTTTGCTGTTGGCCGTATCGGCGGTTCCGGCGCTGGCGGGATGGGATTGGTGTTCTGACGACCCGGTGGTGATACTCCCCAACGGCAACACGGTGAATGTGGAGGTGGCAGTCCCCGAGGAGGATGCTTCACAGCCGGTGTTCATGTACATCAAGGCGCCCTTCGGTTCGAAACTAGAAAAGGACGAAGACGGCAATATCCCCTTGTATATCTTCTTCGATCCATCTGACATGCATTATCGCATCACAGCGGTAGCGGATCCCTCGGGCATGTACCCGGTGAGGCTGAAAGTGAGCGAAGGCGGGGAAGTGCTGGCGGAGAAGACGGGTAGGCCGGGAACCCCGGTCCATGTGAGGGTGAAAGTATATTAGTACCTTTCAACCAATTTTGCACAATGAGCAAGGAAATCCGGAGAACGAAGTGATTCCTGGGGGCCCGAAGGGCCCCCAGGAATTTACCTACTGCCTGGAGGGCTTTCGTCAACCCCAAACCAGCCGCAGTATCGACCTGACATTGAGCCTGGAAGCCTTCTGGAGCGTTTTTGGATCGTGATCCGCTTCGGAAACCCAAAAATCTTCACCGGGGACTAGGAGATCCTACAGCCGTTGGCTGATAGCCGTCAGTATTTACGAAAGCTTCTGTCGCACAGAAGTGTAGAGCTACCGCCTGACGGCTGGCTGATGATAGCTTTCTGAATCCCTCTGCGGCGGCTTTTTGGTTCTGGCTCGTCCAGGTTAGGAGGTCTAAATCGTCTGAAGACATTCTTGAAACATCCTTGGGGAACCTCGCCAGATATACATGGTCTGGCGAGGTTCTTGTTGTTTTTGGGCTCATGATGGCGAGACGGAGACTAGGGCACTCACACCGGTGATCGTTCTCCCCGAATATTCAGGATTTGACCTTTCTGTGGCTGCTTCGTATAATTTATATTGCTATTTTTCGGAATGGCATAACTTTCACAGGGAAAGTGCGTCTCGTATCGCTGGAATCCTTGCTCGACATTCGCGTCGACTGGCACGATTTTTTATCCATGGATCCATAGAACGCTTTGGGAATGCTTCAATGGTGCGGAACAACGGCGTTTTGCCGGCAAGCGCCAGCA
>CAZDOZ010000062.1:0-3578 GCA_964507175.1 uncultured Anaerolineae bacterium | reverse complement strand
TCTGCAAACCAACCAGCCGTATATCCCCGTGACATACCAGATGTCCAAGAGCGTAGCGATGGAACATGTTTCCCTCTACCTCATGGGGATTCTTACAGCCTTGACCGTCCAGGAGAACCTCTGGACAATCCTCCTACTGGCGGTCCCACTTGGGATTGTCTACATATCCCTGCAGAAGTCGCTACAGATCAGGCAGCTCACCAGGGGTGCTGTGGAGAAAATGGCAGACATCATCGATAGACGAGACCCGTACACTTACGGTCATTCTCAGCGGGTGGCTTCCCTGGCGGAACGGATAGCCGAGGAAATGCACCTATCGTGGGAAGAAACGGAGCGTGTCAAAGCTGCCGCGCGTGTCCATGACCTGGGTAAAATAGCTATGGATAGGACGGTTCTGGAAAAGAAAGAGGTACTAAGCGAGGAAGAGTGGAGGAAGATGCAGGAACACCCCAGCCTGGGCGCTGAAATCCTGCAGAACTTCCCCGACTTTCGAGACGGTACTGAGTATGTCAGGTATCACCATGAACGATGGGATGGACGGGGGTACCCGGAGGGGCTGAGCGGTGAGAAAATCCCTCTGGGAGCCAGAATCATAGCAGTTGCCGATTCGTACGATGCCATGGCGCGGGCCAGACCATACCGCGATGCACTGCCCGAGGAGAAAGTGAGGTCTATTTTCGTCGATGGTGCTGGGAAACAATGGGATCCCCGTGTCGTAGAGGCGCTCTTCAAAGTGCTCGGATGGGACACTCTGCCGTTACATGTCCCCAAGAGAAAACAGAAAACGCTGGTAAAACTCGCGGAATAAGGCGCCGGGAGCAGCGATACACCTCCGAGTTGACGCCTGGCCCGTCTCGTGGGGCTGCGCGTCGATGTGAGGCACGCTCCGGCGTAGCCCCATACCCCATAGGCTTCAAGCGTCACTCGCAAGAAGGGAACATCTTCTGTGTAGGACCCAACCGACGCCCCGGCTACCCCTTTTCTTCCTCTTCTCCTCCGATAATGGGGAGGTTGGGGCAACGGGGACCTTAGGCTGAGGTGAAATGCACCCGAGCGGTACCCTTGCATAGCCATGTCTTCAGGTGCACGAGCACTATATCTCAGACGTTTGCAGAACATGGTGTCTGAGTGGTATAAGTGAGGTGACGAAGGGCTACAGGCCTCAGTGGCTTGTCGAAAAATTTTTTCCGAGGGGCACGCAGATGACAGAGAGAGGGAAAGTTTCCACGCCTGATGTGGGCGTGGTCATCGTGAATTACAACACTATGGATCTTCTCAAGCAATGCCTGGACTCCATTTTCAATACGGAGCAGGGCGAAGTCACGTTCCGGGTAGTGGTGGTTGACAACGCATCATCGGACGGAAGCCCAACCATGGTGGAAACAGAATTCCCGCAGGCTGACCTCATTGTCAGCGAGACAAACGGCGGCTATGCTTACGCTAACAACATCGGCCTGTGGCATCTGGGATTTGGACATGGCCGTGAGAAAGTGCCGGAGGTAGATGTCAACCTGGATGACGAAACGGCAATGCAGGTCGCCGCCACATCGGTGCCAAGATATGCGCTGCTCCTGAATCCAGATACCGTGCTGCCGCCGCTGGCGCTCGAGGGCATGGTAGGGTTCATGGATTCACACCCGTGGGCCGGAGCCGCAGGCCCCAGACTGGTGCGCCCCGATGGCAGCCTGGACAAAGCCTGTCGCAGGAGTTTTCCCTCTCCAGAGGTTTCGCTTTACAGAATGCTCGGCCTAAGTTCCATCTTCCCGAAGAGCCGGAGGTTTGGACGTTACAATCTCACCTACCTGGACCCGAACCAGGTGACCGAGGTGGATTCCGTCGTGGGTGCGTTCATGATGGTCCGCCGGGAGGCGATAGAACAGGTTGGCTTGCTGGACGAGTCTTTCTTCATGTATGGCGAGGACCTGGACTGGGCATACCGCATCAAGGAAGCAGGCTGGCAGGTGTGGTATAATCCGAGGGTGACGGTACTCCATGTCAAGCGTGCTGCCAGCAAGAGAAGCTTCAAAGCCAGGGTAGAGTTCTACCGAGCCATGGCCATTTTCTACAACAAGCACTACGCGAGAACCACCCCACCGTGGCAGCATTTCCTCATCTTGACTGGAATTTATCTGAAGGGATTGACGGATATCCTGAAATGGTACATTGGCCTCAGGTGAGAGGATCATGAAGAGGTCTCAGACTACTTACGCCCTGCTTTTGGTCATCACCGATGCCTTGATGGGGTTCATTTCTTTCTACCTGGCATACAGGCTAAGGCTACTTTCCCCCCACGAGGGCATCCCACCTTTCAAAAGCTACCTACCGGTGGTGGCAATCTACATCATGAGCATGATCCTGGTCTTTTTCTTCGCGAGGCTTTACTACGCCCGCCGTTGGAGAGGATCGCTCCTGGACGAAGTATACGCGATTTTCGGCACAGACTCCATAGCCATACTCCTGACAATATCCGTTGTATCCTTCGTGCTCAAGCACAGCCTGGACTACCAACGCTTGACCATCATTTACGCGTGGCTACTGAGCCTGGTCCTGATAGGTCTGGGACGCATAGCACATACCCAATGGCGGCAGCACCTGCTAAAGAAAGGAATTGGACACGACAACGTGCTAATAGTCGGAACCGGTGAGGTGGCCAGAATAATCCTGCAAAAAATTCAATCACTGCCCAGTCTTGGGTACCGCGTGGCGGGGTTCGTATCCGAGAATGGGGAGGACAAAGATATCCTCGGCGTGCCAGTCCTTGGCGCCATACAGGATTTGCCCAGGTTGATCCAAGAGAACGAAATAGATGAGGTCATCATAGCCTTGCCGGAGGCTGGGCATCAAAAACTTTTGCACATCATCTCCTTGTGCGAAGGGGGGAGAATAGGCATCAAAGTCTTTCCAGATCTCTTCCAGATCATGGCGAAGGAAGTAAGCATCGGAGATCTGGGCGGGCTGCCGTTATTGACGGTGCGCGACACGGCCCTACAAGGGTGGAGACTGACCCTCAAACGGAGCATGGACGTGATCGTGAGTGCAATTGGCCTGGTGTTAATCTCCCCCTTGATGATGCTCACAGCAATCCTGATAAAATTGGAGTCTCCGGGGCCTGTGTTTTATGTCCAGGAACGGATGGGGCTGGATGCACAGCCGTTCCCCATGCTGAAGTTTCGATCCATGAGGCAAGATGCGGAGGCGGACGGCCCTGGTTGGACGTCAGCCAACGATCCCAGGAGAACGCGCATCGGAGCCATACTGCGCAAGTTATCGGTGGACGAACTGCCTCAGTTCATAAACGTTCTCCTGGGGGACATGAGCCTGGTGGGGCCAAGGCCGGAGCGGCCGATCTACGTGGAGATGTTCCGCAAGCGGATTCCCAGGTACATGGAAAGGCACCAGGAGAAGGCAGGAATAACCGGCTGGGCTCAGGTCAACGGCCTGCGCGGGGATACTTCCATCACCGAGCGCACCAAGTATGACCTGTGGTACATTGAGAACTGGTCACTGTGGCTGGACATCAAGATACTTCTGCGCACTGTCACGCGGACGTTCACCGATAGGAACGCCTACTAGAAAAA
>CAZDOZ010000061.1:0-13144 GCA_964507175.1 uncultured Anaerolineae bacterium | reverse complement strand
AATTGCTTCGTTTTCCCGGGCTCCCATTTCCCCTTGGCAACAGTTCTCGCGGCTGATATAATCCATTGTGGAGGTGCTCGATGGTCAGGAAACTGGGCGATCTCATCAAAGTGCTGCCCCACACGGAAGAGAGAGTGGACGGAGGGATAGAAATATCAGGCGTGTACGATGATTCCCGCCGCGTCCAGCAGGGAGGGTTGTTCGTTGCCTACCGCGGCGTGGAACAGGACGGACATCGGTTCATACCGGATGCCATCGCCCGCGGCGCTGCCGTAGTGGTCGGGGAACGCCCACTCACACTCGACGTGCCCTACATCCAGGTGACGAATGGAAGAGAGGCACTCGCTTATCTTGCCGCTGCGTGGTATGGATTCCCGGCGGAAAAGCTTATGCTGGTAGGGGTTACCGGCACCGACGGAAAGACCACTACAGCGACTCTCTTGCACTCTATCCTACAGGTATCTGGAAGACATACCGGGTTGATCTCCACTGTGGAGGCAGTCCTGGGATCGGAGAAAATGCCAACTGGCTTGCACACGACTACCCCTCCGGCACTGAAAGTGCAAGCCATTCTGGCGGAGATGGTGAAAAAAGGCGTCGAGATAGCTGTGCTAGAAGCCACGTCCCATGGACTGGCGCAGCACAGGCTGGACGGGTGTGCATTCGACGCCGCTGTAGTGACCAACGTCACCCACGAACACCTGGATTTTCACGGAACGGACAGGAAGTACGTGGCTGCCAAGCGAAGGCTCTTCCTGATGCTTCGCGACGGCGGGCTGGCGGTGCTCAACCGCGATGACCGTTCCTACGATCTATTTCGCCCTTTGTCGGGGGCTCATGTGGTCACATACGGGCTCGAACACCTCGCTGATGTGACTGCCAAAGCCGTGAAGTGGGACCAAAGCGGGATGGATTTGTCCATCCGCACCCCCAAGGGAGATCTTCCCATCCGAAGCCACCTGATAGGGCGGTTCAACGTGTACAATATCCTGGCTGCTGTGGCTGTCGCGTGGGGAATGGGCGTGGATACCCAGGCTATCCGAGATGGTGTGGCGGCGGTGAAGGGCGTTCCCGGTCGCATGGAGGCAGTAGATCGTGGGCAGCCATTCATGGCTGTGGTGGATTTCGCCCACACCCCCAACGCGCTGAAAAGTGCTCTGGAAGCTGCCCGGACGATGACAAAAGGGCGCATCATCGTGGTTTTCGGTAGCGCTGGCGAGCGGGACCGGGAGAAACGCCGGATGATGGGAGAGGTCGCGGGGCGTTTTGCCGACCTGGTGGTTGTCACTGCCGAGGACCCACGCCGCGAGCCACTCGAAAAGATTATGGAGGAAATAGCCAGAGGGTGCGTGGAAGCTGGAAAGACGAAAGAAGAATGCTTTCTGGTACCCGACCGCGGCGAGGCAATCGAGAAGGCGTGCAAGATCGCAGGGGCCGGGGACCTCGTGATGGTCTGCGGCAAAGGGCATGAACAGTCTATGTGCTTCGGCACCACCGAGTATCCATGGGACGATCGCGTGGCGCTGGCAGCGGCGCTAGAAGGGCTCAAGACTCCATGGTTGCCCACGAGCGACCGGCCTCCCGACTCCAGGCTTTGACCGTGGGTGGAAAAACGGGTATGATTGCAAGTGCAATATGCCCAAGGAGGAGTAAATGGCGATGCTGACGCAGGTTCCCCCATCTCTGGAACAGGAGGAGATGCTGAAATTCGTGGTGTCCCGTGAACCGGATCTTCCGCGGATACATTCCATAAAAGTGTATCCCTACCCCGATTTGAGACGGCTCTGGGTTAGAATCGAGCTGACACCGTCTGATGTGAAACCAGTGCTCGACCTGGAGGTGTTCGAGCCAGATGGCCGCCTGGCATCCGACGCGTTGATCGTCGAGATTGGCGAGTACAACTTCAGCATGACGATGCACCTCCGCACACCTCCAAAGGAAGGCGAGAAATATTTCATGCGCGGCACTTTGATCTATGATGATAAGGAAATAGACCGTCTCGAGCAGACTTTTGACCTGTCGTTCGTGGACGTTTGAGGCCGAGCGAGATGTATCTGGAGCCGTGGAAACCAAAAAAGCACAAGTCCCCATGGCGCACGCTGGTGTTTCTGGTGCTAATCGGGGTCGCCGCATACCTCTTTTTGAAAGAAAATCCGTCGGTCCTGTCAAAATACAATCCGCTGGCACAGGAACTGCCAAAGCCAACACCTACTCAATCGGCATCCTCTTTCTTCGTGGAAGCAGAAGCATACTACGAGGATGGGAATCTCGATGATGCCATCGTTGCTTTCCGGAAAGTAGTGGCGATGGAACCTGACAACGACGAGGCTTATGTCCGGCTGGCCAAGCTCCTGGCAATCCGCAACCACACCAAAGAAGCGGTAGAGATGGCACAGAAAGCAGTAGACCTTCGTCCGGACAGCCCCCGCAACAAAGCGGTTCTGGCAATGGCTCTGGATTGGGACGGCCAGTACTCCAAAGCGACAGAGGTGGCACTGGAGGCAGTGGACATGGATCCTAACCTGGGAGTTGCCCATGCTTACCTCGCCGAGATATACGCCGATCAGGGAAACTGGCAGCGCGCCCTGGAAGAAGCCGAGACTGCCATCAAGCTCGACCCGCAAAACGTGGATGTAGTTCGGGACATGGGATACGTCTTGGAGCGCCAGGGGAAATATGAGAAAGCGATTTCTTATTACCAGAAGGCCGCAGCGCTTCAGCCAAACCTTGACTTCCTCCATATCAGCATTGGGCGCAATTACCTGGCGCTGGGGCAATACGACAAAGCGATAAAGGAATACCAAAAAGCGATATCCATAGCTCCCAAGAACCCCCAGGGGTACGATTACCTGGGATGGGCTTACTTCCTCTCCAAGGATCCCGAACGGGCCACAGTGGAAATGGAGAAAGCAATCAAAGTGGACCCGAATTACGCCCAGGCTTATGGGCACATGGGGGTAATGTATTACATCCGCAGGAATTACGAAGGCGCTATCAAGGCGTTTCAGAAAGCGATAGACCTTGGGATTACGAACGAAGAATATTTCTACGAGCTCGGCCTCTCGTACATATATCTGGGAGATTGCAACAGCGGGACCAAATGGCTGAAGAAAGCTCTGGAGATAAACCCGAGGTCTCATCCCGCACTGGAAGGCCTGCGTCTGTGCAAGCCCAGCGGTCAGTAGCGCTGACAGACGGCTTACACCCATATTTGGAGGCGCAAGGCACGAAAGGACATAGTCAGGCATCGCCAGGTGAGCATCCTCAGATACCTAACACTCATCCAGGTTGCCAGAGCATCATCCGTCGGCGGGCATCAGTTGCGATCATCGTGAGTCGCATTCGGGGTGGAATCGAATGTTCCGGCATATAAGCGCAGATGAAGAGCCGGAAATAGACTTCTACAAAAGGCTGGAGCGGGCGTCGGTGGTGACCGCTTTCTTTGCCTCCGTGCTCCTCTGGTGGAAGAACCCGGTGGGCATCTCCTTTGCCATCGTCGTAGCTGCACACCTGGTTGCAAGCCTGGACATAACTTACGAGGAGGAACTCCGACCTGCAAGGGCAATCTTTGTGTTGATATTCCCTATTGGCTTCTTTGCCGTAATGACTTTCCTCCGCCTGGAACCTTTCTCCCGAACACTCGGCTATGTAGCTACGCTATTGCTGCTAGTAATCTGGGCAAACACATTCCTGGGCGGACGCTGGCTCGAGTACTGTTTTTCCGATTACTTCCTTGGTTTCTTCCGGCTCCTGAAAGCAATGCTTGTTGCACTGCCAACGGCTTGGCGGCATGGCGTGCGGCGTGTGCCAGGCAGTGGAACCCTCTCCGCGTGGTGGGACAGGGCATGGTTCCGTGGGATAGTGCTGTCGTTGCCATTGCTGGCAGCATTTGCCTGGATTTTCTCGGCCCCCGATCCAGTCTTTGGGAAACACGTCAGGAGAATGATCGTTGCCATCCGGCTGTACAAAACGCCGGAGTACGCTCTCAGGATATTGTACCTGGCGGCACTGACCTATCTGTTCTTTGGAGTGTACTACCACACCCTGAGACAAAGCGAAGACAAAGAACTGATAGGCCTGGAAAAGCCAGGGATACCCAGATTCCTGGGTTTCACCGAAGGGATGACGATCATCTTGAGCGTCAGCCTGCTTGTCGCAGTTTTCATCAAAGGGGTCGTCCGACGGTTGCCCCTTGGCACCCCCGTCAATGGCCTCCTGGCCCACCAATTCTTCGTGAATCTGGGGCTGGCGGCTGCTGTGGGGTTGGCTTTGGCAATGGCGCTAAGCAACATCACGAAACGCGAGACGCCGCAACGCAGGCTGGCCTTTTCGACGGCGGTGATGGTGCTGCTGGGGCTGATGGCTGTGTTGCTCATGCTCGCCTTTTTGGTTTTACAGCGGTACATCGAGGCGCTTGGCCTCACGCGGCTCCGAGTTTACGGATTGGTCTATGCCCTGTGCCTGGGAGCGTTGCTGGTAGTCGTGGCCCTTCTGGAAGCCCTGGGCAAGGAACGGAGGTTTGCCCTGGCGGTGGTCCTGGCTATCCTCGGCCTCAGCCTGGCAGCGAACCTGATGAACGTGGATGGGTTCATAGTCCATTGGAACGTGAGTCGGGCTCACGCCGGATACGCCCTGGATTTCCGATATCTGACCACCCTGTCCGACGATGCCGTTCCGGCCCTTGCGGATGCCTACCAACACGAAACCGACCCGAGGATTGTGGACGAGGTAGCTGCTGCCCTGTCGTGCCACGCTGTGTTCCATAGTGAGTACCCGTTCGACAGGCCCTGGATGTCGTTCCACATTTCGCACTGGCGGGCCCATGTCATCTGGCAGCCCATCCGGAGCGATCCTGCATACGTCCCGCACCTGGCCCGCATGAGCAACGCCGGGCAGTGGGTCGTGACGATCCATGGGGAAGGACGTCCGTGCGGGTATGGCGGATTGCGCAACCCACCAAACTGGCGTCAGGAGCAGGGCTGGCTTGCGCATCGATAGGGCAACGTCGTCAGCTTTCCCTCTCTGCCCACAGGATGATCGCCGAGACAAGCGCCGCCAGCACCAGGAGGGCAATCAGCTTGTACAAACGGGTGTTGATCGCCAGCGCAAGGAACCCGGCAGCAGCGGAATACGCGTAATACCCCAGGACGATCTGCTGCTGGGAAAAACCCATATCCAACAAGAGGTGATGCAGGTGCCTGCGGTCTGCGCTGAGAGGCGATCGCCCTGACCGCCACCGGCGCCAGATCAGCCATGCCACGTCTAGGATTGGCAGGCTCATAACTGCCAAGACGGTAGCCATTTTCGCCCCGGCGATGATCCCCAGCGCTCCGACAGCGTATCCCAGGAAATAGGAACCGTTGCTTCCCAAAAATACGCGTGCGGGATGGAAATTGTACGGCAGAAATCCAAGGATGGCTCCGAGCAGGATCAACGGAATAAGCGCAACGCTCACCTGACCCTGCCGGAGCATGTGAATCACCAAAACCACGCAAAGTATCCCACTTACGCCGGAGGCAAGGCCATCCAAACCGTCCAGAAAATTAACCGTATTCATCATCCCAACGAGCCAGAAAAGCGTAAAAACTACCACCAGCGGCCATGAAAACACCACCTGCTTGTTTGTCAACGGGTTGTTGACCCGCTGGATGATGATGAGGAACGGAATGGAAACGAGGGAGACTCCAACCTGCGCTACGAACTGCCACTCTGGGTTGAAATCATATCGATCGTCCAGCAATCCGGAGAGGAAAATCAGGCTGCTGCCCACCAGGAGTCCTGCCAGCCTGATCGGCTCTTTTGGGTCGAGGCGCGGGGGAAGCCATCCTGCCGGGATGGAAAAGATCGCCGCCGCGGGCAGGAAGAACGCCAGGAAGAGAGCCATGCCGCCGGTTCTCGGAATAGTCCCCTGGTGTCTGCGCCGTCCGCCAGGAATGTCCACCAGGCCAAAGTGTTTCCCTGCCGCAGCCACAACGGGAGTCAACGTCAGGGAAAGGAGAATCGCTATGCCGAAGAGGATCGGGAACGCCAGCGGCAAGCCCATCCGGAAATCTCCTGGTAACTCGTTGATTTGAGCAGAAAACAAAAGGCCCGGCCAGACCTTCGTCTGTGCGGGCCCACGGCAACGGTTTGTCGAGATCAATGAGCCGTGCAGGACTCGAACCTGCAACCCGCTGATTAAGAGTCAGCTGCTCTCCCAATTGAGCTAACGGCCCCCATTTCCGAGAGCCATTTTACATCTCCCCGGAAACATTGTCAAACAGGAAAGCTGAGGGGAAAACGAAGCAATTCCTGGGAGCCCGTAGGGCCCACAGGAAATTACCTGTCCTTCCGAAGGTTTCCGTCAACCACAGGGAAAGCCACAGCACAAGCCCTGTGGAATACTATTCCACGGGGCAAGCCCTGTGGAATACTATGTATTCCACGGGGCAAGCCCTGTATCGAGCGTGAGGGCTTCCGCGAGCGCTTTTGGGCTTCGATCTGCTTCGAAATCCCCCGGCTGCAACGCGTTGACAAACTCCTTGGAAGCCTTTAAAATAGCAATAGAAAAGTCGCCCAGAGCTACAAACCGCTGCATGGCCCGACCTGGGCGGGGAAAGTCCCCGCAGGCAACTCTGGGCTAACAGCTGGGCATGTTTCATCCAAATCGGGAGTACCAAAATGTCTCACAGATGATGCAGGACGGAACGAGAGATCCAGACCATCTGCGTCGTCCATGAGAACCATCTTGATGCCCAAGACAGCATTTACCATATCGACCGAGATGGAACACGCATTAAAACAGCTACCGCGATGCTCACTGCATGTCCGCCTTTCAGAAACGGCCTGGTAAGGAGGCCTCCATATGGAAAAGGAAAAATATCTTCCGTGGGAAACAATCATCGAGAGTTTGAAGCGACTTCCTGTCGAAGAGCAGATCAACCTGATCGTCGAGATGGCAGTGGCGGGCAATCCGCCCGCGATCGAAATCCTTCTGGAGCAGATGAGCAGCCTAGACCCTCGGCAGCAAAGCGTAATCGTCGGCGTGCTCCAGCAACAGACAGATGATGCTTTCTGGAAAACCATGGCAGAATTCAGCGCAACTGGCCTCTGGAATGGGAAGAAAGTCACCACAGCTCCCCCTACATCTCCCCTCAACCTGAGCCTGCGTCTCCAGGCCAAAGCACTGCTCCTTTCCCCCGCCGAGCCCGAAGTGCAGGACACCAAGATAAACGCCCTCCTCTCTTTGCTCACAGAATCGAATGCAGAGGCACGGCGCCTGGCAGCCGAGGTACTCGGAGAAAAGAAAGTCGCCAAGGCTGTCCCTTTGTTGATGGCGATGCTGGAGCGAGAACCGCTAGGCGACAAAGTTGCGGCGATCAGCGCCCTCGGGAAGATCGGCACTGTCGAAGCAATCCCAATGCTGAAAGAATTCATGCATCATCCGGACAAAAACGTGCACGGAGCCGCCGCCGATGCCCTTGGCGAAATCGGGAGCCCGGCGATAGACGTGCTCCGGGAAGCTGCTGCCCATAACGACGACCACATCCGGTGGCATGCCGCCAAAACTCTGCAAAAGATCCGCGATGAAAACGTGGTGCCTATCTTTATCTCCCTGCTGGACGACCCGAACTACGGTGTTCGATGGCTGGCGACAAGAGGCCTGATAGCTCTGGGCGAGGGGATAATTCCTTACCTGCTAAGCTACATGGAGAAGGAGGATACAAGCCTCTGGTTCCGGCAGAGTGCCCTTCATGTCATCGAGAATGTAGCAAGGCCGACCACGAAGCGGGATCTTCAGGGCCTCATCGAGAGTCTGAGACATTCGGAAAGCGCTATGGATGTCCCTCTGTACGCCCACAGAGCTCTGGAGAAACTATCGGACCGGGAGTTCCCTCCAATACAAGTGGAGAAGAAAGAAATTCCAGAGCCCCTCAGGTTCTCTTCGATCGCACCTCCCACAGAGGAGGAATTGGCGGAGATGCCATCGCTGCTCCAGGTGTTGGAGCTGAAGCCGTATCGGTGTTATCACTGCGGGGGTGCAAGCCCTACCGAGAATCCAACACCCGCAGATAGGTGCCCTTACTGCGGGTATCACCTGCGGACATGCCACAATTGCGTGTACTACGAGAAGTCTGGATGTTTGTTGAACCAGCCATATGTCGTAAGCAGCGCCGTACCGGGCAATCGGTGCCCGCATTTCAAATTCCGAAAGACGACACTGTCGCTCACGGGGGAAGCACAGGAAAATGTATAACCTCGATTCTATGGGTAGCACATCTGGAGAAGCGGGAAAAAAACAGAAAACGCCCCCTACACCGCTAGAGGATCTTAAAACGCTTTCTCCGGAGCAGATAAGCCTGTTACATGGCCTGGGCGTAACCTACGTCCAGGAAGTGGTATCGATGCTGGCAGACGAAGAAACACGGAAATATCTCTTGAAATACCTGCATATGTCCAGGAGAAATGCAGACGAGCTGGAAAAGGAGGCTGACTTTCTCCTAACGCCTGAGGAATCCAAAGCTCTAAGGAAAAAGCCTGCGCCGTATCCTCTGGGGGCCGAAGATTACCGGAGGGCCGAAATAGAGAAGAAAAAGCATAGGAAAGATCTATCGTGACCAGGTGATGAAATCAACGCGAGAGACTCGGCAAGCCACGACTATAAGGAGGACGAATGGCAAGGGCCAAGAAAGCAAAAACACTGATCCCCAGGGGTATCCCCCTGGGAGTCCTTGGGGTCCTTTCTGAAGAACAGGCCGAATTCCTCAATTCCCTCGGAGTGAACACTGTACAGGAAATCGCCGCTATTGTGGGGAATGACGAAGTTGCAGAACAAATGAGAAAATCCCTGGGACTGTCGGAAGAGGAACTTAAGCATCTTCAAAAAGAAATCCAGGGATTGATGCCGATAGCGCGGTTAAGAGGGAGCGGTAGGAAGAAAGTGGAAGGGCCGTTCATGACCGGTGCCCTGCCTCCTCCGAAAGCGGAATTCATTGCCGCCACCGGGCTTTCCCCCTACGTGACCATAGCACATCCGGTCGCGCTGCCTCCGTCAGTCGATCATCGCTCGGAAATGCCTCCGGTGAGAGACCAGGGGGCAAGAGGGACATGTGTCGCTTTCGCCAGCACGGCAGTGCGCGAGCACCTGGAGATACAGGTCGGAGCAGAACGAGAGAAAACAGACCTTTCCGAGCAGTACCTGTACTGGTGGTGCAAAGAGCACGATGGGATACCACCGGATCAGACGCCATATGGCGGCACTTTCCTCAGGGTCGGATTTGACGGACTGGAGAAATCCGGCATCCCGGAGGACAAGATATGGCCGTACAATCCTAAGCCGGCCCACGTGGACGAATCCGGCAGGTTTGGCCCCGATCCTCAGGGCCCGCCCCCTCCCAGTGCACCCGAGAAAGCCCGGATGTACAGAACGATCCGAACCATCAAGCTCAATCCAACCAATGTGAGTGACATCAAGACGTGTCTGGCAGACGGCAAGGTAGTAGCATTTTCCATCCCTGTGTTCAACAGCTGGTACCAAAGCGCCGCTGTGACCCGGTACGGCAAGATAACCTTGCCGTTTCCCGGGGAGACACCAGCAGGCGGCCACGCTATGGCGATGGTAGGATATGTGGACGACGAAAAATCCCCGGGCGGTGGCTATTTCATCATCAGGAACAGTTGGAAGGACTGGGGATACGGCAGCGTATGGGGCTCTGGCTACGGCAGCATCCCATACAAATATATCGAACAGTACGGACAGGCGGCATTCAGCGCTGACCGCTACTCGGAGTCGGACGTATACGTTCGGGACAATCCAAACGACGACGGCACCGTGCCTGTGAAAGGAGTCTATCGGAACAGCCCGGACATCTGGTTACGACACGAGCCAGATGGGACAGACGAACATGTGCTCCCTGCTGTGGGGGAGAAGAACTATATCCACGTGAGGGTATTCAACAAAGGTCCCGCAGTTGCTTACAATGTTCGCGCTCACGTCTACGTGGCACTCGCCTCGCCTGCGATCTGGCCGGAGCACTGGAAGAAAGTGGGAAAGATAATCGCCGAGGAGATCACTCCAGACCAGCCTTTTGTTGGATTCATACCCTGGGAACCAAGGGCTAACGTCATGTACAGTTTTTTGGTGAAGGTGGAATCCGACAACGATCGGATACAGCACGACTGGGAGGTCAAGTGGGACAACAACATAGCCCAGAAAAACGCTGTCACCATCGAGATGCCCCCTGGAGGGGAGGCGAGCTTCCGGTTTTCCATTTTAGGAATGCGTCAGCACCCCATAACGCCGGATATGAGCGTTGATAGAGGCGCTCTCCCCGATGATTCTGCACTCAGGTTCCGGCTTCCCGTTGCCATCATCGATGAGGCCGACGTGTCCGGTGGGGTAGTGCACAGGAAGAACAGGCTCCGGTCAGCATGGGTGGAAGCGCTCGAGAAGAAAGTCGTGCTCAGGAACCTTTCCATTAGAAAGCGCGGCTTGGCGCGCGTTTGGGTGCATTTCCGGCTGCCGGACACAGTCGAACCTGGGGAAACGTACCCCCTGGTCTTCGCAGAGCAACTGAATGACCTCTCCGCCGGCAACCTAACCTGCCATATCAAAGTCGCACCGCCAAGAAATGACATGGAAGGCTGGCACGACACAGGAGGCGGGCTGAGGGTCAAGTGGTGAAAGAAAAGACCGTACGCTTTGCGGACGAAGACATGGCCGCTGCGGGAATCATCCTGGCAGCGGCCTTGCTTCGCTTCTACCGCCTGGGAACACAGAGTCTCTGGAGCGACGAGGGAAACAGCGCTGCAATGGCAACACGTTCCCTCGCCAGAATAGCCCTGGACACATCCCATGACATCCATCCCCCTTTCTATTACTGGCTGCTTCATTTCTGGAGATCTGCTTTCGGACAGAGCGAAGCCGCCCTCAGGAGCCTGTCGGCACTGGCAGGAATCGTGCTCGTGTGGCTGGCATACCTCCTCGGCAAGCGGCTGTACGGCCGTCGGATAGGGTTGCTGGCCGCTGCTCTGACGGCGTTAAGCCCTCTTGCGGTGTACTACTCTCAGGAAGCCAGGATGTATGCCCTGCTCGCTGCAATCACAGCCGCTGCTGTGTGGTTTGCCCTGGGTTCAGGATGGCCGAATGCTGCCCTCACAGGGGTGTTCGTGGCCGCAGGACTCTACACTCACTATACTTTCCCAATTGTGTGGATTCCGATTGCCCTGGTACTGCTTGCAAAGGCATCGAAAAAGCGTGAAAGGGTCGCCGAGTGGTTCGGCACCCACCTGCTGGCGCTGATCCTGTTCCTGCCATGGTTTCCGACAGCGTGGCGTCAGGTAACCACATGGCCTCGGAGCCAGGCCCACGTGTCGCTCCTTCACGCGCTTCCCTCGGCATGGGGATGGTTAGTCATGGGTCCTATGGCCAATTTGGTCCAGTCGCCGTGGGTCTGGGCGTTGCTGGCGCTGGCGGCGGCTGCAGGCATGGTTCGGGAATCCAATGTCTCGCTGGGGAGGACGCTGGTCGTGGTGTGGCTGGCGGTGCCGCTGGCCGTCATACTGGTGCCGGGGCTGTACAAACCCGCGTACCTGAAATTCCTGGTAGTAGCAGTTCTCCCGTGGGCGCTGTTGACCGCGGCCGGGGTCGATGCGATCCTCCGGCGTGGAAAGGCTGGAGCAGCTCTTTCGGCCTTCGGGTTAGTGCTGGTGGGCATCCTTCTCGTGATGGGAGACGCGGCATATTTCGGGGATCCCAAATACGCCAGGGACAACTACCGCGGGATCGCCAGGTACATTACTGCGGTAGCGGGCCCAAATGACGCCGTGATCCTGGACGCACCGGGGCAGGTCGAGGTTTTCCGATATTATTATCATGGCACCACCCCGATATACCCATTGCCAGAGCAACGCCCACCGGACAAAACAGCGACAGAAGCACGCCTCGCCCAGATAGCCGCCGATAGCAACCGGCTGTTTGTCCTCTACTGGGCCACCGAGGAGAGCGACCCAGCCGGAATAGTCGAGGGGTGGCTTGGCCTGCACACGTTCAAAGCCGCTGATTCGTGGCAGGGGAATGTGCGGTTTGCGATTTACTCAGTGCCTCATGCCGACCTGCCTGTAGAACCCACAGGGAACCTCTTCGGCGGTCAGCTCGCACTCACGGAAGCGGGGATGGCGCCTCGGTCGCTGCGGGCAGGGGACGTGTTACAGGTGCTCTTGCGCTGGCAGGCTTTGAAGAAACCGGACGCCAGGTACAAAGTCACTGTGCAGGTGCTGGACGATCGCCAGCAGGTGGTGGCGCAGCAGGATGGAGAGCCGGCTGGAGGGAGCATGCCCACGGACAAATGGTCGGCGGGACAGGTCGTGGATGACCTTCACGGCGTGTTGATACCTTTCGGTGTGCCTCCGGGCAACTACCGGGTGGGGGTGGCGGTCTACCGGGCGGACACTGGGAAGCGTCTGGCTGTGCCGTCAGGACAGGGGAACATGATTTTCATCGGGGAGGTGCAAATCACGAGGCCTTCGTCCCCTCTGCCCGTGGACTTGCTGCCAATCCGGCACAGGAAGTCCGTCCGCGCCGATGGCGTGCGTCTGCTTGGGTTCGACTTCTACAAAAGGGGCTACAGTCATGCTCCTGACATGCCAATTCATGCTGGGGACCTGCTGCACGTAGAACTTTACTGGCAGGCCTGCGGCGACACCCGGGAAAATATGAGATTCCAGCTTTCCCTGGTGGACGGCCATAACAAGGCGGTGGCGGTTACAGAGGGAAAGATCGGCGGCGATGGGTTCCCCACCAGCTGCTGGAAGCCAGGCGATATCGTCAAGGGTGAGCACGACCTGGCACTGCCCGCCGGCCTGCACCCCGGAGTGTACCGCCTGCGTCTGGAATTCGACAAAGCAAGACCCCTGTGGCCAGGGAGGGTACGGGTGAGATAACGACAGTGCCCTGCAGCACGTCCTGCGATGGACGATACGTTTGCAGCGAGTAACTGTTCAGCCTTAAACAAATCGGGCGCAGATATCCGCAGATAGAGCAAATAGACCAGAAAAGATCAGCGGGAATCACCGCCTATCAGCGCCATCAGCGTTCTATTGCTGGGGAGACTGAGTGGTAACTCCGACGAAAGGCATCCTCAGCAAGGCTGGAATCTACTCGGGG
>CAZDOZ010000060.1:0-13189 GCA_964507175.1 uncultured Anaerolineae bacterium | reverse complement strand
AGAAAATGGGCCTTGGGGGCGCTTCTGAGTTACGCCGACGATTTGCTTCGAAATCTCTTGAGAAGATGTCCAGTTGACAATACATTGGTCATGGGGATATCATTGCATGAGTATAGACGGTTGTCTTGCGTAGCATGGCCGCTCCGGTGACGTGCCGGAGGCGGTTACCACGTGACAAGGAGGAAGCAAAGATGAAAGTCTCTCGTGTGTCTGAAATGCGCAACCTCGATAGGCTAGCTACTGAGCGATATTCCATTCCCGGCAGGATTCTAATGGAGAACGCCGGCGAAGCTGCATATTTTGTGATCCTTAGGGAATTTGGCGTCAAAAACAGGAAGTTCGTGGTGTTCTGCGGGTCAGGGCACAACGGTGGTGACGGTCTGGTGGTCGCACGGAAACTCCATTCCACTGGCGGGGATGTGAGCGTGTTCTCTCTGGGCGATCCGCAGAAGTTCGACGATACAGTTCACTTCCACTACGCGATGCTGGAAAACATGCCCGTGGACTTCCTCCGTCTTACGGATGACAATTTGGACGAGGCACGGGTGGCGCTGGAGAAGGCGGACGCTATCGTGGATGCCGTTTTTGGCACTGGCCTGACCCGCGATGTGGGGGGCAGGTATCGTGAGGTGATCCAGCTCATCAACGAAAGCGGCAAGCCTGTCTTCAGCATAGATATCCCATCTGGCGTGAACGGCGATACCGGGCAGGTGATGGGGGTTGCCGTGAAAGCTGACTACACCATCACCTACGGCCTGCCGAAAATCGGCAGCCTTCTTTACCCTGGTTTCGAACTTGGTGGAAAGCTTAATGTAACCCATATTTCTTTCCCGCCGGAGCTTTACGAGAACGAGGACCTGAAGATCGCTGTGAACACCCCGTTGCCCCTTCCGGAGCGCCCCAGGGATAGCCACAAAGGGTACTATGGCAAAGTGCTTTTCATAGCCGGCGCAGCGCGATATCAGGGTGCTCCTTATTTCTCGGCCATGTCTTTCCTGAAAGCGGGCGGTGGGCTTTCCTACCTGGCGACGCCTCGCTCTGTTGCGCCATTCATCGCCAACAAAGGGAGTGAGATCGTCTTCCTGCCACAGGAGGAGACCCCATCCGGCAGCCTGGCAAAAAGCAACCTGGATCGTCTGCTGGGCATTGCATCGGAGATGGACATGGTTGTACTGGGCCCCGGCGTCTCGCTGGACGAAGAGACCCAGAAACTTGTTCAAGACCTCGCCACATGGCTGGACAAGCCTTTGCTCATAGACGGCGATGGGCTGACGGCGGTTGCATCACAGCAGGATTCTGTTAGTCGGAGGAAAGCCCCCACGGTTCTCACGCCCCATCCAGGCGAGATGTCGCGCCTTACGGGCCTTTCCATTGGCGAGATACTGGCGAACCGTGTCGACGTGCTTCAGGATGCGGCTGAGGCATGGAATGCCGTCATCGTCCTGAAGGGCGCTCACTCCCTCATCGGCTACCCCGACGGGAGGGTGTTCGTCAACCTGAGCGGCAACCCTGGAATGGCCACCGCCGGAAGCGGGGATGTCCTCACGGGCACCATCGCCGCCATGTTCAGCGCTCACAAATTCGACCTGCCCGAAGCCACCAGGATGGGCGTGTTCATGCACGGCCTTGCAGGTGACCTGGCAAGTGGCGACGTCGGGGAGGATGGCCTCGTGGCGGGCGATATCCTGGATTACCTGCCGGAGGCCCTGAACCACTTCCGGAAGTACTGGCAGGACATCGTGGATACGTACTACGGGAAAATTTCTGTGGTGTGAGGTTACTGCTCAGCCTCCCCAGCAATAGAACGCTGATGACGCTGATCCTCGCTGATCTTTTCTGGTTTATTGCCTTATCTGCGGGTATCTGCGTTCGATTTGTTCAAGGCTGAACAGTTACGGTGTGAGAAGCTAGCGCAGGAGGAATGCCATGAAAGCGTGGATTCTGGAGAAACAGGCGCCTATCGAGGAGCGCCCGCTGAAGATGAGGGACGTCCCCGAGCCCCATGCAGGGGAGGGGCGAGTTCGGATAAAGGTGATTGCGTGCGGCGTCTGCCGCACCGATGTCCACGTCGCGGAGGGGGACTTGCCTTTGCACAAGTCTCCGCTGATCCTGGGGCATGAGATTGTCGGCGTGGTGGATGAGGTCGGACCTGGCGTGACGAAATTCTCCACGGGTCAGCGCGCGGGCGTGACATGGCTGAATTACGCGTGCGGCGAGTGCAAATTTTGTAAGATGGGGAAGGAAAATCTCTGTCCGGAAGCTCGCTTCACTGGTTGGGACGCCGACGGTGGTTTCGCCGAGTACACCGTCGTCGACGCCAGGTTTGCTCATCATTTGCCGGAGCACAGGTCTTTCGAGGAAATGGCACCGTGGATGTGCCCCGGCACCGCCGGGTACCGTGCCCTGCGCCTGACAGAGCTGGGGAAAGGGGGCAAGCTGGGGCTCTATGGCTTCGGCCCCACTGCCACCTACGTGCTCCAGGTCGCCCATGCCAAAGGGATGTCTGTGTATGTGGTCACCAGGAGCGAGAAAAACAAAGCCGCCGCCAGGGAATTGGGGGCGGAGTGGGTCGGGGGTTATGACGACGAGATGCCGGTGAAGCTCGACGGCTCCATCATCTTCCCGCCAGTGGGGGAGCTTGTTCCTTTTGCTCTCTCGCAGCTCGACAGCAATGGCAGGCTTGTTCTGGGGCCTGTGACAATGACACCTATCGTCATCAACGACTTCAACCTTGTCTGGCAGGAGCGCTCTATCATCAGCCTTGCTCATGTTACCCGGAGGGACGCTGAAGAATTCATTGCCATAGCCGACGAACACGACATCAAGTTGAACATCGAGGTCTTCCCGTTCGAGGAAACGCAGGAGGCAATGATCAGGGTCAAGCATGGGCAAATCAAAGGGAATGCTGTGATCAGGGTCGCCGTGTGAGCAGGAAGGACGGGAGCGTGGCTCACAAGGTGCTTTTCATGGGGACGCCGGACTTCGCCGTCCCCATCCTGCAGGCGCTGATCGAATCGCCGGAATACGATGTGGTGGCTGTGGCGACGCGGGTGGACAAGCCTGCCGGTCGTGGCAGGAAGCTACGTCCTTCGCCGGTGAAAGAGGTGGCACAGGCCGACGGCATTCCGGTCTTCCAGCCGCGGAGCCTGCGCAAAGACCCGGATGCGGTTCTGGCGCTGGCAGAGACTGGGCCGGATGTGATCGTCGTCGCTGCGTATGGCCTGATCCTCCCAAAGTCGGTGCTGGAGATACCCCCATACGGCTGTATCAATGTGCATGCGTCCTTGCTCCCTCGATGGCGTGGGGCAGCACCCGTAGCCGCAGCCATTCTGGCTGGCGATGAGGTCACCGGGATCACCATAATGCTGATGGACGAGGGGATGGACACCGGTCCTCTGCTGGCGCAGGTAGAAGAGCCGATACTCCCGACCGACACGGCCGGCAGCCTGAGCACCCGGCTGGCTGGTCTGGGTGCTCGTTTGTTGCTGGATACGCTTCCACGTTGGATTGCCGGGGGGATCGAGCCTGAGCCCCAGGACGACGCCGCAGCCACATATGCTCCAAGGATCAAGAAAGAGCAAGGGCGGATTGTCTGGGAGAAGCCCGCAGAGCTGTTGGAGCGGGAGGTGAGGGCGTATCAGCCCTGGCCTGGCAGTTTCACCACATGGCAGGGAAGACGCCTGAAGGTGCTGGAGGCGGCGGTCGATCATGACGGCGCTCCGCAGGCGCAGCCAGGAACAGTTCTGGAGGCCGATCGTGGGGTCGGCGTGGCAACCGGAGATGGGGTCCTCTTGCTTCGACGGGTGCAGCTCGCGGGGAAGAAGCCGGTAGATATCGAGAGCTTCTTGCGGGGGCAGCGTGGATTCGTGGGGGGCGTTTTGGGAGAGTGACATGGAGCTGTTGAAGCCTGGGGACATAGTGTTGATGGTGGGCGTGGATGGCCGGCGCAGGCTGATAACGCTTCAGGAGAATCAGGCGTATCACACCCACAGAGGTACTATTTCTCACAGCGAACTGATTGGAAAGCCGCCTGGCAGAGTGGTATCCACCCAACTCGGGTATCCGTACCTGGTTTTGGAACCGGGCGTTGCCGATCTGATTCAGAACATAAAGCGGATTACCCAGATCGTATACCCGAAGGACGCTGCGTATATCGTCATGCGCCTCAATCTGAGCGCCGGGAAGCGCGTTCTGGAGGCGGGCACTGGCAGCGGCGGCCTCACAATTGCTCTGGCGAAGGCTGTGATGCCGGGAGGCCATGTTGTATCGTGTGAGGTGCGTGAGGATATCCACAGGCTGGCTGCGCGGAATCTGGAGAAGCTTGGCTTGCTGCCGTACGTGACGCTGTTCAACAGGGACCTTTCCGAGGGATGCGATGTGGAGGATATAGACGCTGTCTTTCTGGACATGAAAGAGCCGTGGCAGCACTTGGGTTATGTCGAGGAGGTGCTTAGGCCGGGCGGGTTCTTTGGCAGTTTGCTCCCCACCACGAACCAGGTCTCGGCGCTTTTGGACGGGCTTTCGCAGCATAACTTCATGGACATCTCGGTAGAGGAGTTGCTTTTGAGACCGTACAAGCCGGTTGCGGAACGGCTGCGCCCCACCGACAGGATGGTCGCCCACAGCGGGTATTTGATCTTCGCACGCCGCGTGGAGACAAGCGACGAGGCACGGCGCTGGTTCAGCCCGATCCGCAGGATGCACCGCGACAAATATCTTGGAAAAGGCGAGGGTGAGGAAAATGCGTGAGTATAAGGGCGTGATCCATGCTCACACACTTTATTCTGATGGAACGGGGACGGTCGCAGACCTGGTGCGTGCGGCAAAAGCCGCCGGATTGACGTACCTGGCGATCACCGACCACAACGCGTTCCACCCCGAGGAAGCGGGATGGCGGGATGGCGTGTTGGTCATGATGGGCGAGGAAGTGGACGACGATGAAGGGAAAGAGGTCAAGGGAGGGCATCTACTGGCGCTGGGCATGAGGGAGGATGTGACCCACCTGCGGCATGATTTCCAGCGCCTGATTGACCGCATAAATGAGGTTGGCGGTGTGTCGTTTCTTGCGCATCCCCTGGAACGGAACTCGAAATACATGCCCGACACCTATAGCTGGCGGGACTGGAGCGTCCGTGGGTACACAGGGATCGAGCTCTGGAACCATCTATCGGAGTTTCGAGGGTACACCACAAGCATACCGAAAGTGCTGGCGATAGCTTTCTTCCCACATTGGTTCACCCAGGGACCCTGGCCGGAGGTGCTGGCGCTGTGGGACCGGCTCGTGGACGAGCAGGGCCGTCCCATCGTCGCCATAGGCGGCGCGGACGCTCACGCCCAGGTTTACGGCCTGGGGCCGATAAAGCGCAAGTTCATGCCTTATGATCTGACATTCCGTTCGGTGACGACCCACGTGCTGTTGGATGAGGCTCTTTCCGGCAGCGATGCAGCCTCAGATGAGCGTGCGTTGTTGAATGCTTTGCGCTCCGGCCATGCATGGGTTGGGTACGAACGGCTCGGCCCTACTGACGGTTTTCGGTTCTGGGCCGTTTCCGGGGGTAGGGAGGTCATCATGGGTGACAGCGTGGCCGCGCTGCCTGTGGCCCTTCACGTTGCCGTTCCGGACGATGGTGATGTTCGTATTCTGCGCAATGGGCAGGTGGTGGCGCAAACTTTTGGCAGGGAGTTGTCGAAAGAAGTGGAGGAACCAGGGGTTTACAGGGTCGAGGTCTGGCGCAGGCGGTGGGGCAAGCCTCGCGGATGGATTTTCAGCAACCCGATTTACGTGGGCAGGTAGCGGGTTCCGCGTGGTTGGATCGGCAAATCAGGAAGCGCTTTTCATCACGCCGTAGAGGTTCAGGTTTCCCTCTTTCCCATCGGAGCGGAAAGTCTCTATCATCTCCAGGCCTGCTCTTTCCGCCAGCAGTCGGAGCTCTCCCTCGTCCACCAGGTGACAGTAGCGGTATCCCACCCCGCCTCGTTTCCAGTCCAACAGGTAGTCGCCTTGCTCCAGGTCATCGTCGGGAAGCCCGATTCTGTCCCACGGCACGATTTTTCGCCGCATCCTGGGGCTGGCGAGAAACTGCCATGTGGCGACTATCAGCAGCCCACCTGGCCTCAGCAGTTCGGCGAAGTCCCGGAACAGCCGGCCGCGTAGCTCGGAAGATGGGATGTGGTGCAGTAGCGAGATGGAAAACACCACATCGTACTCTCGGTGCGGCAACGCGTTTGTCCAGTTGGGCTCGGAGGTGTCGGCCTGCGCGAACTCTACGGATACGTCCTTCAGGCCGGACGTCATATCGCGTGCATGCGCCAGAAGCTCCTCGCTGGAATCGACCCCGACATACTTCGCCCGTATGCCTTTTGCGTCGAGCCACAAGGCCAGACGCCCGTTCCCGCATCCGACATCCAGGAGTCTGCAAAAATGCGGAATGTAGGGTAGAATACGTTCGAGCCCGGGCTGGCCGGGGGTTCGCGTTTCGGAGAACTGACCGGCGAAATCCAGGTAGAATTTTCGATTGAGTCGTAGCAGGCGGGATGCGGTTTCGGTTTTCATTTGCAACCACGGCTTTGCAACCACGAATTGTGCAACCACGTTGCACGAATCGCACGAATTCACGAATCACATGAATTATAGCCTGGGGGTTCTGGGGGGACAAGTGGGCGCAGTGAAGGTGAGGAAATATGCGAAGATCACGGATGAGGAAGCGCTGGAGTACCTTCCTCTTTTGCAACGCGTCAGGGATGTGTCAGAGGTGACGCCTGCTTTGCTGGATCGCCTGCTTAGCGCCTGGGCGCAGGAAGGCCACCCACGCCCTGGCAAGAGCGTGCTGATCCAGGCGTACAGGGCTCTGGTGCGGATGGGGCGCTTGCCGGATGAGCGGGAGATGATGCGCCGTCTTCAGCTGAAGCCGGTCCGGACTATCTCCGGTGTGGCCCCTGTGACGGTGCTCACCAAACCATATCCATGCCCAGGGCAGTGTATTTTCTGCCCGGACGACGTCCGCATGCCCAAGAGCTACCTGCCGGACGAGCCCGGGGCAATGCGCGCAGCCATGAATCAGTTCGATCCGTATCTCCAGACTGCCAACAGGATCAAAGCATTCGAGACTATAGGCCACAGTGCCGCCAAGGTAGAACTGCTCATCCTGGGAGGAACCTGGTCTGTGTATCCGAAGAAATACCAGGAATGGTTCGTGAAGCGTTGTCTGGATGCCATGAACGGCGTGGACGCCCGCGGGCTGGAAGAGGCTCAGCGTCTGAACGAGAGATCGGATCACCGGAATGTTGGGATGGTTGTGGAGACCCGCCCGGATTGGATCACGCCGAAAGAGGTAGAACGTCTCCGGTGGCTTGGGGTGACCAAAGTGCAGCTTGGTGCCCAGAGCTTGAATGACGAGATACTCCGAATGAACAAGCGGGGGCACGATGTGGAAGCTACCAGGCGTGCTGTGCGCCTGCTTCGGCTTGGCGGATTCAAGATCGTTCTCCATTGGATGCCTAACCTGTACGGCGCTACGCCCCAGTCCGACCTGGAGGATTTCAAGCGCCTGTGGGATGACCCTGCCCTCAGGCCGGACGAACTGAAGATCTATCCGACTGCCCTTCTGGCTGGCACGGAACTGTACGAGTTGTGGGAACAGGGGCTCTATCACCCTTACGAGGATGATGTGCTGGTGGACCTGATGATCCAGCTCAAGCTTCTTATTCCAAGGTACTGCAGGCTGAACCGCCTGATGCGTGATATTCCTTCTACAGATATCGCCGCTGGGTACAAACACACCAACCTGCGTCAGATAGTCCAAAGGGAGATGAAGAAGCGGGGACTGAGGTGCCAGTGTATCCGCTGCCGCGAGGTGCGCGGCCAGTCTGTAGAGCCTGACTCTCTGCGGCTGGAGGTGATTCCATACGAAACAGATGTCACAAGGGAATATTTCCTGAGCTACGTTACTCCGGACGACCATCTGGCGGGATTTCTCCGTCTTTCCGTGCCAAACGACCCCGATGCCTCTCCTGTGGACGAACTCCATGGTAGCGCAGTCATTCGAGAAGTCCACGTTTATGGCCCTGCTCTTGGCATAGGGAGCGATAGTCGCGGTGAGGCTCAGCATATTGGCATCGGCACCAGGTTGATCGCTGTGGCGAAAGGGATTACACGGCGAAACGGCTACCGGAGGGTGTCAGTCATCTCCGCAATTGGTACCAGGGAGTACTACAGGGGACGTGGGTTCAGGTTGGACAGGCTGTACATGCACGCAGGGGTGTGATATTGAAGATCGATCAGGAGAATTGAGGAGTTGTGCCAGCAGGAGTATAATCTGAAAGCTACGCGTTCATGCGGGGTTATAGAAATCAACAAGGTGAGAACAATGGCAATAGCAAAGCATAATGGTGGTGGGGAACCGGAGGACGAGGTACTTTCTCTTCTGGAGAAAGGGCGTGGTAAGGAACAGGAAGGGGACAATGCCGGGGCCAGGTCTCTTTACCAGCAAGCATACGACTTAGCTGAGGAAGTCGGTGATGGCAGGATGGCTGCTGCTGCTATGGGTCAGTTGAGCCTCCTGACCGAAGCCGAGGGAAAAACCGGTGAGGCGGTCGCTTTGAACGAGCAGGCCGCAAACCTCTTTTTGGCTGCTGGAGATGCTCCAGGCCTTCTTATGACCAAACGTGCCCAGGGGTTGATGCTCTTGAGGAGTGAGGGCATCGAGGCTGCTATTTCACCCCTGGCATTTGCTCTTTCCCTGAGCCTTCAGATGGAACCTCGGTACGTGGTGGAGACATTGCGGGAGATCGTTGGGGTTTCTCGCTATCTGGAGGACGAGGGCCGCCTGGAGGATCTTCTGATCCTGGGGGCGGGGATGAACGAGGCAATCAAAAAGGTGGAGACGGAGGTCAGGCCTTTTGCCGAGGATAAAGACATGGTGTGGTTCGGCGAGCTTGCAAGGACGCTGAGTGGCATGTTCAGCACTATTGGCTTCCTGGCAGCTGTGGTGGAAGGCCATGAGGAACCGATCGATCCACCGACTGCGTTTCGTCTGGCGCGGGAGGCGGTGCATCAGGCATGGCTTGCTGATGCGTGGACGCGGCTTGCCTGGACGATAGTGAAGTGGTCCGAAGAAGTGCTGGATAAAATGGTGGACACTTTGGGCATTCGAGAGGAGTGGGATCAGGCAAGGATGAGCAATTTCTCACTGGACGTACAAGATCATCACGACGAATGAGCGATGAGGGGGTGTGAGCCGTGGGCACCATGGCAAAGGCAGCTTTGTGGAACAGGCATAGACGCCGGATAGTATCTTTTGGGCGCCTATATCCCAGAATCATGATGATCGTTGTAGCTATGATCGTTGGGATACTGGGTGGAGGTGGTGCAATACTGTTCCACAAGTTGGTGGAGCTTTTCCAGTACCTGCTGATAGGAGCGGCTCACGAATTTCCTGTACTTTTACAGCCATGGTGGTTCGTTCTGACGCCTGCCGTAGGTGGCCTCATAGTAGGGCTCATCGTGAAGTTTGCGATGAAAGGGAATAAGGGCTCTGGCGTGGCTGGGGTCATGGAGGCTGTCGGCCTTGGAGGTGGGAATATCAGCGTGGTGCGCTCTCTCACGAGGGTGCTTGCTGCGTCTGTGACTCTGGGGAGCGGTGGTTCTGCTGGGCCTGAGGATCCGAGTGTGCAGGTAGGCGTGGCTGCTGGGGTGGGGGTAGGGAAGTTATTCCGCCTGTCCGGCAAGAGGACGGTCACGCTGATAGCATGCGGCGCAGCAGCAGGGATAACCTCGGCGTTCAATGCTCCAATAGCAGGCGCTTTCTTTGCTCTGGAGATCATCTTGGGTGAGTTCACCACTGCGTCGTTTGGCATGGTGGTGATATCTTCTGTTACTTCGGCGATACTGACCCAGGCAATAGTCGGAAGCCACCCTACTTTCCAGGTATCCCCATATTCCTTCAAGAGCTATTGGGAGTTCTTGTTTTACCTTGGCCTTGGTCTGGCATCCGCCATTGTGTCCATCCTTTATATCAAAACCCTGACTTTATCAGAGGAATACCTGGAGAAGTGGAGCTTTCCTCTGTGGCTGAAACCCGCGGTCGGCGGGCTTGTCGTTGGACTTATAGGTTTCAAACTCCCTCAGATCTACAGCGTGGGTTATGGCACGGTCGAGGACATCCTCTTGTGGAAGCACGGGTGGCCCGTCATGTTGCTGCTTGCTATAGTTGCTTTCAAAATGCTCGCCACGGGGATCACATTGGGGTCCGGAGGCGTAGGCGGCGTCTTCGCCCCATCGCTTTTTCTGGGTGCGGCGCTTGGGGGTGCCTATGGGGAAGCGCTGAGGCTTGCTTTCCCGACACTAGTAGCTCCGCCTCCAGCGTATGCAATGGTAGGGATGGCTGCGGTGCTGGCCGGGTCTGTGCATTCTCCAATCACTGCGACTCTTCTGCTCTTCGAGATGACCAGGGATTATCGCATCATTCTCCCCTTGATGTTCGCGACGGTGATCAGCTTGGTAATCTCCGAAGCGGTATCGCCGCATTCTATTTACACTCTGGAGCTGAGAAAACGGGGAGTTTGGCTTGGTCGCAGAGACAAGGTCGACGTGATGCAAGGAGTTACTGTAGAAGAGATTATGTCTCCCGCGAAAGATGTGGTACCTCCGGATATGCCTGCTACGGAGCTGGAGTACTATCTGAACCGCACCAAGCACCACGGAGTTCCTGTGGTCGATGGAGGCGGGCGCTTGAAGGGGATCGTCACGCTGACTGATATGATGAAAGCAGTGAGGCACCAGGGATCGCTGGGGCGGCTACGTGTGATAGATATTGCCACGAAAGACCCCATAGTGGTCTATCCAGACGATCCGGCATGGAAAGCTCTGAAATTGATGGGCGTCCATGATATAGGTCGCATTCCAGTGGTTGACAAAGATGATCCTTGCAGGCTTCTGGGTGTGGTGCGGCGTCAGGATATCGTAAAAGCTTACAGGAAGGCGATACAGAAAGAGCAGGAAAACGAGGAACAGATGGAAGTGCTTCAGGTCGCGCATCTGTCTCGTATGGTGCCGTTGCGCCTGGAAGTGGGTGAGAAATCGCCTGTCAGCGGAAAGCAAGTGAAAGATTTGCATTTGCCGGAGGGTTGTCTGCTGACCGCGTTGATCAGGGGCAGTGAGCGCTTGTTAATCCACGGAGACGTCACCTTGCGTCCGGGGGATACAATCATTGCCCTGAGCACTCCCGACTGTGTGGATTACCTCAATGGACTGTTTGAGGAAGAAGAAGTGATGGAAGAGACCAGGATTAGCGGCCCATTTGAGTAGCAGATTTGATTTTCCGCGGATGTTGGCTGGTACGCTGAGCCGCAGGGAAGGAATGACGGATGTGTTGCCCTCAGTGTCCCAGGATTTCTACACTTACTGAGCGTGGGTGATACAGCAAGCGGGATTCGCCGAACTTTTTCAGCAGTTTTTTCGCTTCCTCCCTGAGGTGCAGAAGCCTGGACGCTCTGGCAGCCCATGTGCCATTTACCTGGTTTATCACGAGCTTGCTGTCACCGTACACTTCCAGTGTCCAGACTGTGGGATCTTCGCCCCTTTCCCTCAGGATTGCCAATGCGCTTCTCAGCGCCTCTATCAACGTGCTGTACTCGGCCTCGTTGTTCGTCATGGGCGATGGGAAATCCACCCGCTTCAGCACTGTGGGGATGCCGGTGCCGGTTATCTGGAAGCTGCCGTAGGCAGGACCTGGATTTCCTTTGCTGCCGCCATCGAAAACTATCTTCAGACTGTGTTTTTCGGCCTCTTCGGATGTCACCAGGTCATGTAGCCATTGGAGCAGGCTCTTCCTTTCCTCTAGAGACAGCCCCTGTATCGACATTTTTAGCTCGTTTACTGGCTTTTGCACTTTCTCTCTCTTTGCGTTCCTGGAGTTTCTTGTCATATAGCCACATCAGGTTGGCCTCGTGCAGGCTTTGTGCTAGACCGCCCAATGTGATGTTGGGTATTCCGCATGCCTCTACCCCAATCTGGCGCAGTGCACTACGGGGGCGATTTCTGGCTACCGTCTGCTCCGCCAGACGCTCGATGGTCCTCAAGTATGTGATGCTGAGTGCAATTTTATCTGGTATCTCGCCCTTGAGCAGCACGGGGCCGTGTCCCTGGACCAACGCATCTAGCTGGAGCGTGCGGATTCTCTGAAGCGAGTGGATCAACTGCCTTGGATCCCCGTTTACGATGTAGGGTACACTCATCATGACATCGCCGGCGAAGAGCACTTTCCTTTCCACTACATAAACCCCGAGGCCATCGGCGCTGTTCCCGGGATAGTGGGTTAAGATGAAAGTTTTCTCGCCAAGGCGTATCGTCAATTCATTCTCTACCAGAAGACCCGGCAGGCGTATTTCCACCTCGGCCAGTTCGGGAGTATGCATCTTGGCTTCTTCCAGAGCTGGTTTCCCCCACCGTTCCAGCAGATGGCGTGTCCTTCTCTGTGCAACAATCTCCGCTTCTGGGAAGAGATAGTTCCCGTAAACGTGGTCCGCGTGGAAATGGGTATTGATCACATACCTGATGCTGTTGGGTCTGCTGATGCGGCGTGCAAAATCCCGTAATTGTCTGGATTCTTGTGGAAATGGAAGCGTGTCCACGACTATGCTTCCTTCTTCAGTCAACACAAGTCCGGCGGTTACCTGGGCGTACAGTTCACTGGTAAATACGTAAATATCCTCGGATACTCTTTCTCTAAGCATGATCGCTCCTGGAAAGGTAACGCAGGGTGATCTTTCCCTGTGGTGTGTTTCTGGCTCTTTCCAAGATAGCACAAAGACACCCTCGTGTCAAGGGGTTTTTTGCCTGTTTTTGCGTTTTTTCACAATTTATGTGGGGCTTCCGGAGCAAATCGGAAGCCCGAAACGGCTCGACCTACAGCGCAACCCCGGGGCGCATTTTTGTAGGTGCTGTCAGCCCGCCTTACGCGGGATCGATTTTGCGGTCAGAGATCCAGGAAGAGGTTGCCAAGTCGAAATTAGCGGAATGGAGCGAATGGGCGAGATCCGTTGATTCGCTTATTCGCTGGTGTGGACTCTCAGTCCGCTCTACAGACTGGCGATCTCTCCGGCGTCGTCCTTTTGTCGGGTTAATTTGTAGATTCGCGGTAACTGTTCAGGGGGATTCCCCACCGCAGAGATCGCTGAGAACGCAGAGAAA
>CAZDOZ010000059.1:0-13351 GCA_964507175.1 uncultured Anaerolineae bacterium | reverse complement strand
GGCGGTTTTCATTTCCTCCAGGCATCGGGAACGACTCAAGGGTGCCATCCCGACGTGACTCGCGGATTGCCCACGGTGCAGCTTTGCCTGTGGTGCCGCCGCAGGCGGCCGAGGTGATAGGAGAGGGCAAAAAGGCTTTCTTCGCTTCCTTGCAAGGCAAGCTCATCCCACTACTTTTGAGCGCCGCCAATTCTTTCGACGATTGATTCTGACCCGTTCTGGCTGCCTGGAGATCTCCAAACATGGCATTGGACAAGAAACTCATTGGCTACCTGCTCGTGATCTCTGCAGCGGCGATGTGGTCTTTCCTGGGACCCACGTACACAATTTTATTTTCGTGGTATTCCCTGCCCCTGTTGTCGATAGTCATCCTGAGAGCGTTCATCGCCGGGACGATCATCCTCCTTATCGCCCTTTGCTGCCACAGAGAATGGATGCGGATAGAACGCGGGCACATACTCTTCTTTCTGCTCTTTGGAGTTGTCGGGGTTGGTGTGTTTTTCATCGTTTACCTGAAAGCAATTCAGGAGGTGGGAATATCGGTAGGGGCTGTGCTCCTCTACACCGCACCCGCGTGGGTGGCGATCATCTCATGGGTCTTCCTGCATGAGGAGATGAATGCCACGATCCTCATTGCCGTGTTCCTTTCGTTCACCGGCGCAGCGCTTGTCTCAGGTGTGTATGCTCCGTGGAACGAGGGTCTAAACCTGGTGGGGGTGATCTGGGGGCTCGGTGCCGGCCTGAATTACGCACTCTGGAGCGTGGCAAACCGCGTTGCTGTGAACCGCTACGAATATTCTCCCTGGACAGTCCAGCTTTATGGATTTCTCATAGGCGTTATAGCTATGATGGTTGCACAGCCTGCGCATGTTTGGTTCAGGCCAGCGGAGATCAGAGCCGCCCTCCCCTGGGTGATATTCCTGGGTGTAGTGCCGTCGCTCGGCGGGGGTGTAGCCTACGCAGCGGGGGTAAAGTGGATAGAGGTGAGCAAAGCCAGCATCATAGCTACCCTGGAACCAGTTCTGGCCACAATCTGGGCCACGCTTTTCTTCTCCGAATCCCTGAAACCCCTGCAGATGGTGGGGGGGGCATTGATCATTGCCAGCGTGATTCTCATGCGCCCAAGGACGCGCCCCGCCGGGCGAGTTATGTCAGTGTCTACACCTCAGAAGACCGCAGATCAGGGTGGCTGAGTGACGGAAAAAAGGATGGGCAAAACGAAGAAAAGGCTAGATCTGTGGATGCTGCTGGCGCTGCTATTGGTGCTCATCGCCTTTGGCATCCCCGGGGACACCATCGTCACAGCCAGGCAACAAAGGCCGCTTCTGCTGGATGGCATAATAGCAGGAGAACGCTTCAGCCTGACGCGCTGGGAAATTGATACCATCGTCGAGAAGAGCGAAGCTATGTTCACACGCCCAGATGCCAGCTTGAACGAGCGTCAGGCCCACGATTTGGTGGCCAAATATATGTCTGATGCAGTTCGGGTCGGCCAGATAGAGAGCGCCATCGTTCGTCTGTACGCCCGCAGGACGCCGGGAGATCTGCAAAAAGCCAAATCCCTTCAGGCTGAGCTGGACGCACTCCGGCGGGTGCAGAGGTCCCGCAGGCCCGCAGTCGAGCGAATATTGCAATGGCAGGTGGCATCTGTCATGAAAGCCGAGCGGCTTGGACTCTTCGGAAAGGCTTTGCCACCCATTTCTTTCCACTTTACCACCACGCCAAAGTACCTGATCATCTCGCCGCGCAACCGGATAGCGATGATAGACGGAATCACATTGAAGCCGGACATACCCGTAGCCGAGCAGGAGAAAATCGAGGATCGCATATTCCGAGAGTTGGACGAAAGCGCACTGGTAGATGCGCTTGGCGGGTTTTCCACTTATCCGACGATGGTAACCGATCAGGCGGATCTCCCATGGATCCTGAGCACTATCGCCCACGAGTGGACGCATACCTACCTGGCGTTCCATCCGTTAGGGTGGCATTATTCTTCCAGCCAGGAGATGCACACGATAAACGAGACCGTAGCGGATATCGTCGGGAATGAGATCGGGATGAAGACTCTCCGCAGGTACTATCCGGAGCTTGTGCCGCATCCATCGCCTCCCTGGGTGCCGCCGCCGCCCAGGCCGAGTTTCGATTTCGCCGCCGAGATGCGAAAAACCTACCTTCACACAGTGAAGTTGTTGAAGGAGGGAAAAATCGACGAAGCTGAAGCGTACATGGAGAAACGCCGCAAGGTATTCGTGGCACACGGCTACGCCATACGGAAGCTGAACCAGGCGTATTTTGCGTTCCACGGCAGCTATGCAGCGGGGCCATCTGCCATGAGCCCCCTCGGGCCAGAGCTGCACCGCCTGCGGGCACTAAGCCCTTCCCTGGCCTTTTTCCTTCATACGGTTGCTTCGTTCAAATCCCCGGAGGACTTGCACGAAACGCTGTGGAAACTATACCGTCGCAGGGAAGCAATGCTTCCCCTCGAAACAACCCATAGATTACGGGTGAAGCGCTGGCCGGCAAGCCATTAGCTGCGAGCTGCGAGCACTTCTGCAAAGGGGGCACCTGCGATGTGGATTCGGCTGTCGGCTAACGTCTTCTGCCGATCAGGGGGCTTTCGAAGCAAATCGAATTCCCGAAAGCCTTCCGAAGGGCAGGTTAATTCCTGGGGGCCCTGCCAGTCATCATGCCCAACGCTCGAGCTCAAACTGCCTTTCGACACAGAATCGTTCTGCCACCTCCAGAATGGTAGACATAGCGTTTGCCCAGCGCCTCAATCTCGATGCGGAATCCAGGTGTGAGAACCTGGGCGTACATCATTCCTTCCTCAGGGCATCCCAGGCTCGTGTCCGGCCAGGTCACCTCTTCGACTGACTTCAGCACGATCTTGTCGGATGAAATGCCCAAACGGCCTGTCAGATCGTCCACAGCATCCCGTAGTGCGCCCTCCTTGTTATGAGCCACCACGAACTACCTCCTGTTGGACTGCGACTGGCGGAGCATCCCCACCGGGGTAATGCCCGCCCTCGTACGAACCAGCCGAGAGATACATCTCGTGCGCCAGCGAATCCGGCGCACGGAACGCGACGTGCTTCTCCCTCATTGGACTTTTGACAATCGGGCTGCCCCTGCCGGGCTGAGTTTTTCGCCTTGAAGGCAGGAAAGAAGGGATGGTACATCTTGTAGTCGGGCTTCGCCCGACCACAAGATGTACCTTTCTTCCCAGTCATCTACCAAGCGTGGAGCCCCAAAAGGCTCCGTTTCCGCTCTGTCAAAAGTCCAATCCCTCAATCATCCATTCTTTTCGACAAATTCTTTCATGAACTCTGCCAGATCCAGCGCCCCTTCCACCGGCATGGAGTTGTAGAGGGATGCCCTGCACCCGCCGACGCTCCTGTGCCCTTTCAGGCCGATCATCCCTTTTGCTTCCGCCTCTGCCAGGAATTTCTTCTCCAGATCTTCGGTAGGCAGCCGGAAGACCACGTTCATCTTGGAGCGGTCTTTCTTCGCCACCGGGCTTCGGTAGAACTCCGGATATGCATCAATGACGCCGTAGACCGCTCCGGAGCGCCGCTCGGCGCGCTGCTCGAACTCCTCCACACCCCCCTCGTTCTTCATCCACTCCAGTACAAGCTTGATGGCATATACGGCAAAGACGGCCGGGGTGTTGTACAGGGAATCTTTGTTCGCCTGGATCTTGAAGTTGAGGTATGCCGGCAAGCTCTCGTCGCACTTCTCCAGCAAGTCGTCCCGGATGATGACCAATGTCGCACCTGCGGGTCCCAGGTTTTTCTGAGCGCCGGCGTAAATCAGCCCAAATTTTTCCACCGGAAACCTCCGGCTCATGATGTCGCTGGACATATCTGCCACGATAGGCACATCGCCAGTGTCGGGCCAGTCGTGCCACTGGATTCCTCCAATGGTCTCGTTGGATGTGATATGCAGGTACTCGGTGCCGGGGCTCACTTTGAGCGTTTTGGGGTCTGGGATCTCCGTGTAGCCGTTCTCTTTGCCGTCGTACAGGACGTTGACCTTGCCGAGTTTGATTGCATCGTCATAGGCCTTGCTGGCCCAGCGCCCGGTGATGGTGAAATCACAGCTCTTCTTCCCCTGGAGCAGGTTCATCGGGATCGTAGCGAATTGAAGGGTCGCTCCGCCCTGGAGAAAAAGCACTTTGTAGTTGTCCGGCAGGCCCAATAGCTCCGAGACCAGCGCCATCGCCTCGTGGTGGATTTCGTCGTACGTCTTGCTGCGGTGGCTCATCTCAACGATGGAAAGCCCCATGCCTTTGTAGTCAACGAAATCTTCCTGGATCTGCTCCAGCACAGGCAGCGGGAGCGTGGCGGGTCCTGCTCCGAAATTGGTTTTCCTGCTCATAGAACACCTCCATTTACGTATTCATCGATTATGCTGACGATCTCGTCGCCAATCCTCAGTTGATTTTCCTTCGTGCTCGCACCGATGTGTGGCGTCATGATGACATTGGGCGCATGGAGCAACGGATAATCCACCGCCGGAGGATCTTTCGGCCAGACATCGGTGGCATAGGCTCGAAGCTTTCCGTTTTCCAGCGCTGCTTTGACCGCATCGGCGTCGACGGTCCCAGCGCGCCCGGTATTGATGAGCGTAGCGCCATCCTTCATTTCCTCAATGACCGACGCATCGATCATCCCTTTCGTTTCGTCGGTCAGGGGCAGGTGGAGGGAGACGTAGTCGGCGTCTTTGACCGCTTCTTCCAGCGTTGGCTTCACGTCGGCGTATTCGCTGGGCCTGCCGGAGCGTCGGTAGGCCACCACGTTCATCCCAAAAGCTCCTGCTCGCTTCGCCATTTCCGTGGCGATGTTCCCCATCCCCACCAGGCAGAGGGTCTTCCCGTAAAGCTCGGAGCGTTTGAGCTGCTTCTTGAGCCAGTTGCCCTCTTTCATCCCTTCGTGCGCGGGAATGATGAGGCTTGCTGCGGAGAGCATAAGCCCGAAAGCAAGCTCTGCCACGGCAATGCCGGACGCTTTTGGCGTGTTCCGGACAATAATACCCTTTTCCCTTGCATATTCCAAATCTACGTTGTCCAGCCCTACGCCGCCTCGGATGATCAGCTTCAGGTTCCCGGCCTGATCGATCCATTCCTTCGTGCATTTGGTCTTGCTCCGGACAATCACCACATCTGCTTCCGGAAGACGGCTCTTGTTGTCCGTCACCTCCCCGAAACGTGCCAGCTTTTTCGGGAGCGACTCGTCCAGAGCGTCAGAAATCAGTATCAGCATTTTTCACCTCCTTGTGAAATGTTGGTAGAGCATGCGGGCGCAGCACGCTGCGCCCCTACCTCTCCAAAACATGAACCACCAGACCAGAGAGGAGCTTCGGCTCGAACCAGGTGGACTTGGGCGGCATGACGGCGCCCGCGTCGGCAATTGCCATGAGCTGATCGATGGTGGTGGGATAAAGCGCAAACGCCAGCCGCATGCCTTCGCGGCAGCGTCTCTCCAGTTCCCCGATCCCCCTGATGCCACCGACGAAATCTATCCGCTTGTCAGTGCGCGGGTTGGCGATCCCGAGGATTGGCGCGAGGAGATTGTCCTGCAAGATCGCCACGTCCAGGCTCTTGACCGGGTCTCCATCCGGGAACGTGCCGGGCTTGGCCCTCAGGCGGTACCATTTGCCGTCAAGGTACATCCCGAACCGATGGGGCGCTTCTGGCTCCGGAGAATCGGTGGGCTTCACGTCGAATTTCTCCGCCACTTTTGCCGTGAACTCCTCAGGTGTAAGGCCGTTCAGATCTTTCACGACCCTATGGTAGCCGAGAATCTGGAGCTGGTCGTGGGGGAAGATGACAGCCAGGAAGAAATTGTACGGCTCGTCGCCAGTGTGGTGCGGATTTCTGGAGCGTCTTTCTTGCGCTACCCGCGCCGCAGCCGCACTCCGATGATGGCCGTCGGTGATGTAGAGAGCGTCCACGTGGGAGAAAAGCTCCTGTAGCTTTGCCACAGATTCCCCCCTGCACACAGGCCACAGTGCATGCCTCACACCGCCAGGACCGACGAAATTGTATTCCGGCCTGCGGCTTTCGCAGACATAATCGACGAAATCGTCAATCTCCCGCCGGGCCCGGTACGCCAGCATCACGGGGCCCGTGTGGGCATTCAGAGTGTTGATGTGCCGCGTGCGATCGTTTTCCTTGTCCGGCTTGGTGAGCTCATGTTTCTTGATGAGACCTTTTCTGTATTCCTCGACGCTGGCACCGGCAACGATCCCTCGCTGGGAGTGATTCCCCATGGCGAGCTGGTACACATAAAAACAGGGGTCTCCGTCCCGGAGGAAGACACCTTCTTCGAGCAGTTTTCTCAAGTTTTCGGCGCCTTTCCGATAGACGTCGTCGCTGTGCGGGTCTATTTCGAAGTCGAAATCTATTTCCGCACGGATGACGTGGAGGAAAGAGTGAGGATTGCCTTTGGCCATCTCCCTTGCCTCTTCGGTGTTCATGACGTCGTAGGGAAGACTGACGGTCTCTGCCACAAGCGCTGGCTTTGGCCTGAGCCCTTTGAAAGGTCTGATGTCAGACATCTCCGCCTCCTAAAACAAGATTTCATCCGCCCTATTCTACAATAATCCTGCGGATTTTGTCACTTTCGGAGTGCCGGAAGTGCGAAGCGAACCCTAGGGCCCCCGATGTCCGGACATAGTAGGTTGCCTCAGCTGGCCCCCACCAGCCGTATGGGAAGCGAAAAGTTCACAAAGCCGAGCTTCTCTTGTCCGCTCCCGCAGAGATGTGGTAGTATAATTCGAGTGGATTGTGATGCAGCAACCGTTTTGGAGGCCGTACTCGAGGGGGAGAAATGCCTTCAAAGAGCCTTCCAGCAGAAACCTCACACGTGAGAAAAGACATGCGTGCTCCACCGCAGTTGGATCTCTCCAGCATGGGGTTATCCACGTGAGAAAAGGTGACTCGTGGGTCACCCTTGCCCCACAAATTCGTTCGAGATGAAATACACCGATCGGAGAAGCGCTAACGAGGAGGTTAGAAAAAATGCGAACAGTCTATGCAGTTTCCGGCGGGGTCAGCAAATTCGCCAAAGCCCGGCCGGACAAAACGTTCCCGGCGTTGGTGAAAGAGGCATATGACTACATGCTTTCCGACATCGGCCTGGAACACCCACAGTTCTACGAAATCGTGGATGGGTCGGTGGTTTCTTATTTCTCCGACCACTTTGCCCGCCAGCTCATGGCGGGGATTATGGTACAGGATTACCTGGGCCTCCTGCCGAAACCATCTCACCGGGTCGAAGGCGGTGGCGCCACTGGCGGCCTTTGCTTCCAGGAAGCATACAAGTCTGTAGCATCTGGCGACATGGATGTGGTCCTGGCGATGGGATTCGAGAACATGTCCCATGTGAACACATGGAAAGGGAACGAGTTCATCGCATTGGCATCGGACACCAGTTTCGATTATCCAGTGGGAGGGTTCTACTCCGGCTACTACGCCATGATGGTGACCCGACACATGAAAGAGTTCGGCACCACGGTGGAGCAGCTGGCCCATGTCTCCGTCAAGAATCACATGAACGCCTACTACAACCCCTATTCTCAGAAACGGCAGAAGCTCACTATCCAGGACGTGCGGAATGCCCCGATGGTGGCATGGCCACTGACGCGGCTGGATATCTGTGTGATGAGTGATGGCGCTGCGGTGGTGCTTCTTGCCAGCGAGGAGGGCCTGGCAAAGCTGGAGAAAGCGTCCGGCAAGCGTCTCCCACGTGTGAAAGTCGCTGCCATCGGCCGGGGCACCGACGCCATGCGCATGTCCGACCGCCCTCACCAGTCCTATGAAGATTTCTATCGCTACAACGCCCTCCCCAGCGAGATGGACGATGATTCCAAAGCCTATTACAAAGCGCTGTGGGACAGGGGCTTCCGGTATCCCGGCGTTCACTCGTTCCGCGCAGGCAGGATGGCATCGAAGCAAGCGTACGAGCGCGCTGGCATAACGAACCCGCCGGAGGAGATCGATTTCGTGGAACTCCATGATGCATACACCAGTTCCGAGATCCAGACCTACGAGGACATGGGGCTTTGCCGCTACGGAGAGGGTGGACCTTTCGCGGCATCTGGCAAAGCATTCATGCCAACTGTGGATTACGGCCTCGATCTGCCAGAGCCGTCGAAAGTTCCTGTGAACCCATCCGGCGGTTTGATAGCGTGCGGTCATCCGGTGGGCGCTACCGGCCTGATGCAGGCGGTCTTTGCCATCTGGCAGCTACAGCACCGGGTCAAGGACCATTTCGGCAGCGATACGCTTCAGGTGCCGGATGCTAAGCGCGGGGCGATTCACTCTCACGCTGGCACCGGCACTTACGTGACGGTGAGTATCCTGGAAAGGGAAGGATGAGCGGAGGTTGAAGCCATGAGTGACAAACCAATTAAAAAGAAAGTGGAAGAGACTGAGGATGGGAATGTCCTTTTCAACGTGCCGTTTCCCACCAATCTGACGCCGGAAGCACTGGCAGGGCTAAAGCAGATGGGGCCGATCATCGTGAGGGACCCTTACTCCATCACTTACTTACATTCCTACGGACAGGATTCCCCATGGTTCGCCGGAGTGGCGAACAAAGTGCTTCTAGGCACCAGAGACCCTGAGACTGGATACACCTATGCCACTCCTCGTGGGCACGACATGTTCACCGGGAAGGAGACGGAATGGGTGGTGCTACCCCAGGAGGGGAAGATACACACATTCACCGTTTGCCATTTCGGATCGGAGTCGTTCTTGAAAGAAACCCCTTTCATCCTCGTGTTGGTGGAGTTCGAGGGAGCGAATACTCTGCTCCTGGGCAGGCTGCTGGGGGTAGACCCTTACGAAGCCACGCTGGATTGGATCGGCATGAAAGTGAAGGCAAAATTCCGCCGCTTGAGCAAGTTCAAGCCAACGGATGTTTATTTCGTTCCGGTGGAGGAAGCGTGATAGAGATGTTACGCTGACCGATGTCCAATAGGGTGTGCCCCAGCTCAGACAAGCCAGAGCCAAAAAGATTGGTAACGCTCGAAAAACAATGTGAACGAAAGAATGCGTCAGGATCGCTTGCCTTCCTGGGATTTCGAAGCAAATAGAAGCCCAGAAGCGCTCCTGGAAGCCCTCACGATCGATACAGGGCTTGCCCCGTGGAATAGTATTCCACAGGGCTTGTGTTGTGACTTTCCTGGGGTTGACGGAGATCTTCGGAAGGGCAGTAAATTCCTGGGGGCCCTACGGGCCCCGGGAATTGCTTCGTTTTTCTCTTCTTTCTAAGCTGCTTTTGACAGTAGGCGATGCCCCTTCCTTCTCCCATTCCACGGAGTAAGGACGCAGCACCGCTGCGCCCTTGGGGGTAGATGAGGGCAAGCGGATGCCCTCGCCATGGACCCCATCTCGCTCTCCAAGGTACTTGCAGGGCGACCCGTTGGGTCGCCGCGAGCTCGTTTTCTCCCTCACTTGGTTTACCTCGAAACAGTGACACGATGGGCCATGGCTCTGGCGGGCCTTCCTTGCTTTTAACGGGATTATGCGTTACAATAAAGGTAGCTTACTATGAATGCCGGAGGTCTGGAGAATTGGTTGTACTGCTCTAAGCTTGACTCTGTATTGTACCTTAACAAGGGGAAAGGTTTCTGTCAAGCCAGCGGCTCTCATGAATCAGGGTCGCTTGTGAAAGTTCGTTCTGTGGGAATATTAACCCTTTGTTTTTTTCCAAAAAGGAGGGATTACCTTGACTGATGCAATTATCAAAATTGTTGGATTTATCATTTTTCTTGTCGCTGGGTTCGAAGGCGGAATAGCGGTAGGCAAAGTTTCTGATTTCACGGATTTGAGTACACTCCGTTGGTTGCTTCCTGTAACCGTAGTCAGCGGATTGGTAGGGGCTGTTATATCCCCTTGGCTTACGATAAAACCCGCCAGGTATATCAACCGCGTCATAAAAAGGGCTTCGGTCGTGGAGCTCATCTCAGCTGCTGCTGGGATGGGAGTAGGACTTGTTCTGTCAGCTCTTTTCACGATTCCCCTCTCTACTTTGCCCAGCCCTTTCAATAAAGTCCTGCCGGTGCTCGTGAGTCTGGTTATGGCCTATATCGGCGTCGTTGCGGCTGTAACCCGCCACGAGGATTTTCTTGATCTTTGGCGAAAACACCCCATACGCCGCAAGACCGCCACGTCAGAGTCGCTGAAAAAGGTACTCTTGGACACCAGCGTGATCATAGATGGCAGGATCGCCGACGTCAGCAAGACCGGCTTCCTGGCCTATGAGATGATTATACCTCGGTTCGTGTTGAACGAGCTCCAGTTCGTTGCCGACTCCTCTGATGCTCTTCGAAGAAACAGGGGAAGGCGCGGGCTGGAGGTGTTAAGGCGACTTCAGGAGGACAGCAAGACTCAGGTCTCCATAATCGATGCTGACGTGCCGGAGGCACGCCAGGTGGACGATAAGCTGGTGCAGCTTGCCCGTAGGATGGGCGCGGCCATAATGACCAATGACTACAACCTGAACCGCGTAGCTGCTCTCCAGGGCGTGAAAGTGCTGAACGTCAATGACCTGGCTAACGCCGTGAAGACTGTGGTGTTGCCCGGCGAACCCCTGGACATCCAGATAATCCAGGAAGGGAAGGAAATCGGGCAGGGAGTCGGATTCCTGGACGATGGCACGATGGTCGTAGTGGAGAACGGCAAGCGACTGATCGGGCACACGGTGACAGTCACCGTGACCAAAGTCCTCCAGACATCGGCTGGCAAGATGATTTTTGCACAGATGCAGGGGCGCCCAGCACAAAGGCGCTGACATACCTCACGCTGGCTCAGGTCATGTGATTCGTAATCGGCAAACTGGCTTTCCTCAGGCATGCTGCCTCTGGTTCGCCGGTTCGCTAAGCCACTGATTCCGGGGTTGCTTATGGGACTTCAAATCTACAACACATTGACAAGGAAAAAAGAAGCTTTCGTAACTCTCGAACCGGGCAAGGTGAAAATGTACGTCTGCGGGCCGACGGTGTACAACAAAGCTCACATCGGCCATGCCCGCCCTGCTATCGTGTTCGACGTCGTGTACCGCTACCTGATCCACAAAGGATACCGCGTAGAGTACATGACGAATTACACTGACGTGGACGACAAGATCATCGACAGGGCAAAAGAGCTCGGCCTGGATCCTCTGGTGCTGGCGGAGCATTACATCCAGGAATACTTCGACCATCTGGATGCCCTCAACGTGCTCCCCGCGGCCCACTACCCACGGGCCACAGAGGAGATCCCAGCGATGCTTCAGATCGTCCAGGGGCTGGTGGAGAAAAGCTACGCCTACGTGGTGGATGGGGATGTCTATTTCCGCGTGCGGAAGGATGAGGATTACGGGAAGCTCTCCGGGCGCAGCCTGGACGAGATGCGTGCCGGTGCTCGCATCGAGGTGGATTCCCGAAAAGAGGACCCGATGGATTTCGCCCTGTGGAAAGCAGCCAAGCCCGGCGAGCCTTCATGGCCCAGCCCGTGGGGCCCCGGTAGGCCTGGCTGGCACATCGAATGCACCGCCATGAACATCCACCACCTGGGGGAACAGATAGACATCCACGGCGGCGGGAACGACCTGATCTTCCCCCACCACGAGAATGAGATCGCCCAGGCAGAAAGCTACACCGGCAAAGTCCCCTTCGCTCGCTTCTGGATGCACAACGGGATGCTCCAGTGGAGCGGCGAGAAAATGTCCAAATCCCTGGGGAACGTGATCACCATAGACGATTTCCTTCGGGAATACGATCCCGACGTGCTGAGGATGGTCATCCTCTCGACCCACTATCGGAACCCGTTGACTTTTAACGACGAGGTGGTGGCGAACGCCGAGCGGGCGTGGCGGCGGCTGCTGGGTGCTCTCCAGCCGAGCATGGGGAGGACCTACAATGGCCCAGCGGCCGATGCCCTGCGGGAGCAGACGAAATCTACCGTGGAGAAATTCGAGGCAGCCATGGACGACGATTTCAACACCGCCGCAGCTCTGGGGTACCTGTTCGACCTGGCGAGGGCGCTGAACCAGGCCCGCGATGCCGATCTGGCAGGGCCTGCTTTCAGCAACGCCAGAGAGACCCTGCGCGGCCTGGGTAAGCTGTTGGGACTAAGGCTACGTCCCACCCGGCGCGAAGCCGAAGGGCGCGAGATAAGTCCCTTCATCGAACTACTGATACAGACCCGCTCTGATCTCCGGAGCGCGAAACAGTGGGCACTGGCGGATCGGATACGGGACGGGCTGAAGGAACTCGGCATCACCTTGAAAGACGGCCCTGAAGGGACAAGCTGGGAGACCAGGTAAGGATGTCAAAAGAGTGGCTGTACGGGCGTCAGCCGGTTCGTGAGGCATTGCGGGCAGCTCGACGCCGTTTTTTAGCCCTGCGAATCTCTCGCAGCATCGAGAAAACGCCGGAAACTATGGAGATTCTCGTTTTGGCAACCAGCTACGGGATACCCATCAGCTATGCGCACCGAACCGAACTGGACAGTATCGTTGGATCGTCCCACCACCAGGGGGTAGCATTGGAGGCCTCCGGGTATCCCTACGTGTACCTCGAAGACCTGGCCGAGCGCGCCTCTCCCAACGGTCTCTTTCTGGCGCTAGATCACCTGCAGGACCCCCAGAACCTTGGCACGTTGCTCCGGACGGCAGAGGCTGTGGGCGTGACAGGGGTGATCATCCCGAGCAGGCGGTCCGCGGGGATCACGCCCGCCGTGGCCAAAGCGTCGGCAGGCGCTGTAGAGTATCTTCGTGTAGCCCGAATAGCCAACCTTGCCCGTGCGCTGAACTTGCTACAGGATGCTGGGGCTTGGCTCGTGGGATTGGAGAAAGTCCCGGAGGCAATCAGGTACGATTCTCGGCGGTGGGAACTGCCGCTGGCGGTAATTGTGGGTAGCGAGGGGAAAGGGATCAGCAGGCTCGTGCGGGAGAAGTGCGACTGGCTGACGTACATTCCTATGTGGGGAAACGTGGCATCGCTGAATGCCGCCATATCCGGCTCATTATTTCTCTACCAGGTCGCGAGGGATGTCCGGGATCCCGGGGGTGCTAGGGACTGACGGCGCGCCTGGAGGCAGTCGCCATTGAGGGGCTGAACACCGTATAGCAGTGAAAATGAAATGGCAAGGGTAGGCGGAGGCAAGGCAGTGACCCCGCCTCGCAAAAGCTCAGCTGCTAAGAAACACCCTGGCAAGGGTGCCATTTGCTCAACGCCAAGCCGCAAAGAAATTCTAAAAGGCCTTGCGCTTTCTTCCGGCCAGACTCGCCGGTCCTTTTTCCGTTTGAGCTGGTGCCGCGCGCTGTGGAGTTGCCCGGAATGACGTAGGAAAGCAAGATGT
>CAZDOZ010000058.1:9123-13496 GCA_964507175.1 uncultured Anaerolineae bacterium | reverse complement strand
TTCACCGGTTTGGTGCCAAGGGCCTGCGCAAGCCGCGGTCTGCCCCAGGAGGGCAAAATGGAAAGGAAATCGATACGAAAGATTACGCCATACTTGTACGAGATACCAAGGGACTACCGGAGAGATATGCGTGTTCCTGCCCGGTTCTACGCCGACGCAGACATCCTGGACCACGCTCTGGAGGATCGATCCCTGGACCAGCTCGTGAACACCGCCACGCTGCCGGGGATCGTCGGTTACGCCCTTGCTATGCCGGACATCCATCAGGGTTACGGATTCCCAATTGGCGGCGTGGTGGCGACCAGATACCCGGACGGCGTCATCTCCCCCGGGGGCGTCGGATTCGACATCAATTGCGGCGTCCGCTTGCTGGCCTCGGATCTGCGCAAAGGGGAAGTGATGCCGTACATCTCCGATCTGGCGACGGCCCTCTACCACTACGTGCCCAGCGGCGTCGGCGTGAAAGGCTTCCTGCGCCTTTCCGAGAAAGAGCTGAACAAAGTGTTGGATGAGGGTTCCTGCTGGGCGAAAAAACAAGGATACGCCCGCGAGGAAGACTTGAACCACACCGAGGAGCGTGGCTGTATGGCCCAGGCTGACGCTGGCAAGGTGAGCAAGCGGGCAAAAGAGAGGGGCAGGCCGCAGGTCGGCACCCTTGGGGCAGGCAACCATTTCGCTGAGATACAGGAGGTCGAGGAGGTATACGACGAAGAAGCGGCGAACGTGCTCGGCATCTTCCAGGGACAGGTCACGGTGATGATCCACTGTGGTTCCCGTGGCCTGGGGCACCAGGTATGTAGCGACTACGTGGACATCTTCCAGGGGGCGGTGCGGAGGTACGGCTTCGAGCTGCCGGATCGCCAGCTGGTGTGCGCGCCACTGGACTCGCCGGAGGGGCAGGATTACCTGAAAGCGATGGCTGCCGCGGCCAACTACGCCTGGGCCAACCGCCAACTTCTCACCCACCAGGCCCGCGAGGCTTTCGCCGAAGTGCTGGCGGGTAAGACCAGGAGCTATGACCTCCGGCTGGTGTACGACGTTGCTCACAACATGGCGAAAATCGAGGAGCACGTGGTGGACGGCGAGAAGATGAAACTATGCATCCACCGGAAAGGTGCCACCAGGGCTTTCGGCCCGCACCACCCCGACGTGCCGGAGGACTATCGCGAAGTGGGCCAGCCAGTACTGGTGCCAGGTTCCATGGGTACCGCTTCCTACGTCCTGGTTGGCGCCGCCGGAGCAATGGAGAAAACTTTCGGGTCCACCTGCCATGGCGCCGGGCGCATGATGAGCCGCCACGCGGCCAAGAAGAAAGTCCGGGGCCAGGAGCTCCGGGCCAGGCTGGAATCCCAGGGGATTCAGGTCAGGGCCGGATCCATGCGTGGCCTGGCCGAGGAAGCCCCCATCGCCTACAAAGACGTGGACAGAGTGGTACGGGTGGTGGAACAGGCAGGCATAGCCAGAAAAGTCGCCCGCCTCAGGCCAATAGCCGTGGTCAAAGGATAGCACGAGGCGCCAGCGCCGGGATTTTTATCATAGCGATTGTAGAAACTTTGACATCAGAGATGCCTCCGACTTATAATTGTTTTTGCTGGCTGCTGCGGAACAGGACTATCACCCTGTCCCAGGCATCCAATGGAAAGAGATCTGCTGGTGTCCTTGGGCGACGCTCGCGTCGCCTTTACTGTATGTTGAGCCATACTTGCCTTTTGCTGGAGCCGAACAGCGCTCCAGCCTGAGCAATGGTGTTGAATATACATTCGCTCTGCGGAGGATTGTCGGAATGAGAATAGCGCTAATCGGGCCCAAGTGGAACGCCTTGGTGAATAGCTACCCGTCCCTGGGCCTGGGCTACATAGCTGCCGTGGCAGAGCAGGAGGGACACGAAGTCGCCATTTTCGATTTCGGCCTGCGTCCCGACCGCCCGCTGGATGAGGAAGTGAAGGATGTCTGCGCTTTCAAGCCGGACCTGGTCTCCTTCACGTCCATGACCACGTCTCACCACAGCGTGGAGATATCGGCAGCGATGCTGAAAGAATGCCTGGGGGTACCCATCATCATCGGCGGGCCCCACGCCACCACCCTACCGAAGCAGACCCTGGAAAATCCAAACATCGACTACCTGATTTACGGTGAAGGAGAGGAAACATGGCGCGAATTGCTCCATGCTCTGTCCGCGGGTGACGACCGCCTTGAGCGGATACAAGGGCTGTGGTTCAAGCGAGACGGCAAGATCGTGGCAAACCCCGGGCGGAAGCCGATAAAAAACCTGGACGCGCTGCCGTTCCCGTCCAGGCACCTTTTTGAGATAGAAAAATACCCTCTCTACGCGCCGACGGGGGAGAGAATGATCACCATACTCTCCAGCCGCGGGTGCCCGTACAACTGCAGTTTCTGCTTCAAAGGGATATTTGGCAGGACGTATCGCCAGCGAAGTCCTGAAAACATCATCGCCGAGATACGAAAAGTGATGGACGACTACCACGTCCGCCATTTCTACTTCATAGACGATCTCTTCACTATCAACGTGAAGCGGCTCGGCGCGATAATGGACCGTTTCATCGAGTCCGACCTGGGCATCCGGTTCCGTTGTCTGGCACGTGTGGACAGGGTGACGCCGGAGATCCTGGAGAAAATGCGGAAAGCCGGGTGCCGCCAGATCCACTACGGCATCGAATCCGGCAACCCGGAGGTGCTGAAGCGCACCGCCAAGCACATCACCCTGGAGCAAGTGCGGCAGGCGGTTCAGTGGACTGCAGATGCAGGCATTGCCACGAAGGGATATTTCATCCTGGGACTCCCAGGGGACACGGAGGAAACGGTGCAGGAGACCATCGAGTTCGCCGCCAGTCTTCCTCTGGACGAGGCAATGTTCAGCATAGCCACGCCATTCCCTGGCACACGCCTCTGGGACGAACTGGTGCAGAAACGTCCCGACACTGTGTACAATGCCGATTTCACGAAGGCATACTACTACAACAGCTACACAGCGGAGATCGCTCCTTTCATGAACGTTTCCGAGGTGGACGACAGACGACTTAGCGCGTTGGCCATCGAAGCGCGCAGGCATTTCCTTGAGAGCAAAACCCACCGTCTCTACCGCCAGTCTTTCGGTGAGACGTGGGGGGACATTCTGTGGAAGATATCGAGAAACGATTCCATTCGCAAGCTTGGGCGGGCGCTGGAGCGCATGGGCTTGTTTGGGCGCTTCCACGAACTCAAACAATCTGGAGAGGCAAAACAATGGGCGTAACGAGAGACGTGAAGAATCCGTACAAACGCACGATCCCGCAGAAAATCAGGTTCAGGCTACGCTATTACCGGCAGAAAGCGATGGAACCGATCAAATGGCTGGCTTACACCACCCATCAGACCAGGCTGGTGCCGCCGCCCGATCACATGTACATCGAGTCCACCAACCTGTGCAACCTCTCGTGCATCATGTGCCCCACCGGGCAGAAGCTGATAACCCGTCCAAAGGGGTTCATGGATTTCGACTTGTTCAAGAGAATCGTGGACGAGATGGCCCCGCACGTGCGCCGTACGACGCTGCACATCTGGGGGGAACCGCTCTTGCACAAGCGGATGCCCGAAATGATCGCCTACGCTCACAGCAAAGGGTTGCAGACAGAGATCTCCAGCAACGCCACCCTGCTGGATGAGGAAAAAGCATACAAGTTGATCGAGTCTGGCCTGGATGTGATCTACCTGGCGATGGATGGGCTCCGGCCAGAAACTTACGAATCGGTGCGCGTCAATGCCGATTTCGAGCGCACAAACAACAACATCAGGCAGTTCCTGCAGGTCAAGGAGAAATTGGGGTTCCATCGGCCATTCGTCAAGATACAGATAATTCAGATGAAACAGACTCTGGATGAAATTGAAGAATTCGTCAGGCAGTGGAGGATCCCTGGGGTAGACTGGATAAACGTCAAGGCATTCGATTCTTGGGGTGGACAGGTTGAGAGCATCAACGAGCTGAAAGCAGGGGAATCGGCCCCGCAGGTCGAGAGGTACCCTTGCCCGAACCTGTGGTATCATGTTCACATCTACTGGGACGGTTCCCTGGCCATGTGCGACCGGGATTTCAACCTGGACTTTCCACTGGGGAATGTAAAAGATGGGGTGATGAAAGCTTGGAACGGTCCCAGAATGCAGGAGCTTCGCAGGAGACACATCGAAGGACGCCTGGATGATGTTTCACCCTGCAACAAGTGCACCGAGTGGGCATGGTGGAAACCGACGCTCTTCTCCTCGCAGGGGAACAAGCTGGTGAACCCCGACGGTGAAAAGAGTGATAACGGCGAGCGGAACTACCAGGTGAGCAAGGAAGAAGAACCATAAAGAACAGCCGGCAGCCGGTAGCAGGCAGC
>CAZDOZ010000058.1:7542-9023 GCA_964507175.1 uncultured Anaerolineae bacterium | reverse complement strand
GCCATCGGCTAACGGCTGATATCGTTTGGAGCAGGACATGAAAGAGATCAAGACGACTATGATATATGCTGGCATCGCGGGCATCGGGTTCGAGTCTCTGAGTCAGGGGATGGACGCCGGATGGGTGTCACACGGGCTGGCGTCCCTCAGCGCAAGCGCCAAGGCCCAGGGGTTCTATGTTGACCTGATAGACCTGCGCGCATTGAAGAGTTGGGATCACTTTCGGGAGGTCTTCGCCGAGCGCGATCCAGATGTGGTCGCGCTCACGATGATGAGTGTAGATTATGGCCCGGTGCGTGAGACGTTGCGGATTGTCAAGGAAATGAAGCCGGAGGTGATCACGATTGTCGGCGGGCCCCACGTGACCATCGCGCTGGAGGATAGCCTGCGGATGCCCCATGCAGATTACCTTGTGATCAAGGAAGGGGAGATCACTTTCCCGAAGCTGCTAAAAGCAATCGCCGAGGGCCATCCGCCGCGTCAGAAAGTCCTCTTTGGCGAGCGTCCCAACCTGGACAAGATCCCCTTTGCCGACCGTGATCTCTTCCTGAACGAATGGCGGAAATGGGGCTACACCCTCAACTCGCCGGAGGTGCCTTTTGCCAGAGAACTGCCCGCCCCATTCGTCACCATCATTGCCGGGCGCGGTTGCGTCTACAATTGCTCCTTCTGCAAGCCGGGCGAGGACCTTATCTTCGGAAAAGGCGTCCGCAGGCGGAGCGTGGACAATGTCATCGAGGAACTCAGGCTCCTGAAGGAGAGGTACGATATAGCCAGCTTCATGTTCCACGATGACTGCCTTACGGAGGACAGGAAATGGGTCTCGGAGTTCTCGGAGAAATACATCGCCGAGGGGTTCGACATGCCTTACTTCTGCCAAAGCAGGGCCGATATCATCGCCCGACACCCAGACATGGTGGAAAAAATGGTGAAAGCCGGGCTGAAAGGTTACTTCATCGGCTTCGAGAGTGGCAACCGGCGGATCCTCAATCTGCTTCGGAAAGGCACCACGCCAGAGCGGAATCTAAAAGCAGCGCAGGTCTGCAAACATTATGGCCTGAAGATCTGGGCCAATTACATGATGGGCATCCCGACGGAGACGAAAGAGGAAGTGATGGACACCGTCCGGATGATCAAGGAAATAGACCCTGACTACTACAGTCCATCTTTCTTCACGCCTCACCCCGGCACGGATCTGTATGACTACTGCGTGGAGCATGATCTGATTCTGGTGGACGACTACGCCAGCTTCCGCCGTAACCCAACCGAGCCGAAAATCAAGGGGGTGGACTACGAGTTCCTGAAATGGGCCAGGGATGAATCCCAGAAACGGCTCTTCAAGAACCGCGTTAAGCGGGCATGGTGGGCGTTCAAGGAGAAGTACACCGATCCGAAGCGATACATCCGCAAGGCGGAGAAAATCCTGGGAATCTACAAACCTCCGGACGCCTCCCTGGCGACAAGATAAGGTGTGAAGCTGC
>CAZDOZ010000058.1:0-7442 GCA_964507175.1 uncultured Anaerolineae bacterium | reverse complement strand
CCAGGAGGGATTCAAATGGCAAAGGATCTGACCGAGCGCAGGTTGGAAATCCTCAAGGCAATTCATGATTACACCCGAGCCAATCAGCGTCCTCCAACAGTGCGAGAGATAAACGAGGCAGTGGAACTCCATTCGCCCGGTGCCACGTCCTACCAGGTCGACAAGCTGATAAATGCCGGGTACCTGGAAAGGGTAGGCGGCGGTGCCAGAAACCTCAAGCTCTCCATGAAAGGGATCCGGGCATTGAGTCACGCCAGTCTTTTCGGCAGCGTGGAGGGGGATTTCATTCCCGAGGAAGCGAGCGTGGTAAGAATCCCGCTCATGGGGTACATCCAGGCAGGTGCGCCAATACCAGCTCCAGGCAGCGGTATGGTGGACGAGAATCCTTTCCCCGACGAAGCGGTCACCATACCGTTGGATATCATAGGCAGGACAGACGGCCTGTTTGCCCTAAAGGTGAAGGGGGATTCCATGGTAGACGCTCTTGTGGGCGATGGGGATTTCGTAATCGTTCGGCAGCAGGCCGACGCCGAGTCTGGGGACATGGTTGCCGTGTGGCTGGAGGACGATGGAACCACCACTTTGAAGTATTTCTATCCAAGGAGCGGCGGTCAAGAGATAGAGCTGCGCCCAGCAAATCCTGCTTACCAGTCACTGATCAAACCAGGACGAGACGTCAAGATAAGCGGCAAAGTAGTCGCTGTGATCCGCTCCTTGGAAAAATGAGATAACGATCAGAACCGGCGCGATGTCGGCCTGAACCAGCCGGCCTGGCATCGCGCTGTTCTGGCTGCAACCAATCCATCCGTCGGACTGTTCAGTCTTGGACAAATCGAACGCAGACGCCGCAGATTTCACGCAGATACCCGCAGGCAAATAAATCAAAAAGATCAGCGAGAATCAGCGTCGTCAGCGTTCTACTGCTGGAGAGGCTGAATGGTAACAGTCCAACTACATATCGCCATCTTTCTCCAACTGAGCTTTGACGAGTTCCACCACATCCGGGAAGTCTATGCCAAGCCGCTTTAGTGTCTCCAGTTTGGGAACGCCGTTCCTGGTCCAGCCGCGGCGTTCGTAGACCGCATCCATCAGGCTTTCATACCGTTGCTCGCGGTACTTGCGGAGCGCCGCCACTTTCTCCTCGGTGCTCATGCCGGCGGGATCAATGCCGACTTCTTCCTTGAGCTGCCTGTCGTACCGCTCGGAGCGGGATTCATATTCATCCACGGTAACAGGACCAGCAGCGCGGTACGGGATGTAGTCATCCTCCCTGGTACCGGAACCGCGGCGCAGGTTGAACACACGCTGGAAATTGTACACTTTCTCCGATTGCAGTACCAGGTCAGCACCGGTGACTTTCTTGCCAGTCATTCCCTCGTAGAGCCATGTATAGTTCTCCACATGCTCTGGGACTTTGGCGGGCTCGTCGGTCATGGCGTTGTCTGCAGGCTCGATATCATTCCATGGGAGTTTGCACATTCCGTGAAGGCTGAACCACGTGCGCCACATGGGGAAATAGTGAAGCGCCTCTGCTTTGTCCTCGAAAGTCGGTATCTGCTTGTTTACCATGTCCATGAAGATGAGCCACGCCTCGTCGTGCTGTGGGCCTTTGTTCGCCATACCGTAGCCACCCTGCTGCGCCAGCGATTCCTTGGTGACGTATTCGGAGAACTCCAGCCCTTTCACTTCCATGGCGATATCATTGAGAAACCCGGGGTCGGCACCGTACTGCTCCGCGAAGAGTTTCTTCAGATGGCGAGAGCCTTTCCCTACCTCTGCGCCGAAGCCCTCGCCGCGGGCAAGCTGGTGGAGCACCTCGATCACCGCACTGGTGTTGCCCCAGGTGAGCTTCAGCCCACCGGTGACTTTCTCGTCTATGATGCCTTCCTCAAAACACTCGATGACAAAAGCCATCGTGGTGGCAAAAGAGATGGTATCCACCCCGTAGGTATCGGCGTAGAAATTCAGCTCCAGCACCTCGTATGGGTCGAAATTGCCGATGTTAGAGCTGAAGCCTGCCGCAGTCTCATATTCTGGCCCGTCCACCACCACGACCTTCCCCTTGTAAGGGCCGGTGCGAAGCTGATACCCATCCACCGCATGGGAGCAGGAGAGTGTGCAGCCGTAATGGCAGCCATCCACCATCCCCTGGGTGAAGAGCTTCTTCCACACGGCGGTGTTGATTTTGTAGGCCTCTGGATGGGAGCCATAGCGGTAGTTGTGAGTCGGCAGCAAGTCGTAGTCGTTCATGACGGTCACGAGGTTGGCAGTACCAACCCTCCGCATCTGGTTCTCCTTGTCGTCCAGCTCGGATATCTCTTTGTTGATCCTGGCGCTGGCCTTCCGAATGAGTTCAGGCCTGGCAGGATTGTTGGTCCTGATGCCATATTTCGGAGCTGTCACGACGATGGCTTTCAAGCCTTTATCCCGGAAGACACGCCCCGTGCCCCCCCGTGCCGCCTGTTTGTACCGTACTTCCTTCCGGCGCAAGTCGTACCAGGAGAGGTTTATCCCCGCAATATACGAATGATCCGCAGCCCGACCGGTGGTGGCAACAGAGACTGTCTGCTTTTCCTTGGGCGTGCTGGCGAGCATGTCGGTGAGCTTGTGGGCGGCTTCGTAAGAATCCACATCCTCCAGCGGATATTTTTCCACAGTAACGCGGCCGCTCTTGCCATCGACCACGACGATTACATCCCGGTCGGCTTTCCCCTGGATTTCGATAGCGTCCCAGCCTGCAGATTTCAGGAGCGGGCCAAACATGCCGCCGCCGTTGCTGTCAAACGCCAGGTTTGTGGCGGGAGAGATGGTAACAACTGTGCTCTTGCCGGTACCGGGATAAGAAAGGGTACCGCACAGAGGCCCGTTGGCGATAATGAACTCGTTTTCAGGATCATTCCATTTGGTATCCGGCTTAGTGGCCTGCCATAGGAGCCAGAGGCCAAAGCCACGCCCACCAGTGAAAGTATCTTTCATCTCCTGGGTTACGGGCTTTTCTTTGAAAGTTCCATCCGAGAGATTCACGTAGAGGATCCTGTTGGCATATCCCCTTTCCACAGGGCGTAGCTCATATCTGTACTCATACAAGACATGGCGGTTCTGCGGGTCTTTCATCGTGTGACCTCCTAGCTAAAATTTCCAGTCCTTTGCAGGACTGCTTCGGACAAAACAAAAGGGCCTTAATAGCCCAAGAGTCACCCCCCACATTGGGAGTCTTGAGGACAGTATACCCTATCATCAAAGAAGCTGTCAACGTACAACACTGGACTTTGGACATGAGTTCGGACATCATCTCTCCGCTGGAGTGAATCGGCACGGCCGAATGTCGCCTTGCTCACGATGCACTGCTACTCACCACGTCCGAACTCATGCCTGAACCCCAGGGAAAGTCCCCTTGCATCGCCCACCCTGGCGTGCTAAAATAAGCTGTAAGAAGAAATAGGGCTTCATGCCCTATCGGCGCTGATCTATCGCTAACGGCGTAGCCCGAGCCATACAGCTCGATGCTGCGAGAGGTGCATGGCATGGCGGATGTCCGGACGTTAAAACTCAGGGATATGCCCTGGGTATACCACGTAATCAAACAGGGAGGTTTACAAGACCCTCTTTTTGCCAAAACCCATGCTTTCTCACCCGTGGGGTTAGCAGCGCTGTCGCTTCTCTCCGGCGTGGGAATCGGCACGTCCACATTTGTGGCAAACCCGGAAGAGAAAAATTCCGGCCGCGGTATCGCTCAATTGCGTCATCGGGGCAATCGAGGTGAGGCTGACCTGCTGTTCATGGCACCGCGTCTGGAAAGAGAGGCTGCCAAAGGCGTCTGGATGTCCCTCCTTGGACATGCCTCTCGACAGATGCAGTCAGAAGGGATAATACGACTCTATGCCAGGCCGCCGGCCGAGGGGCCAGAGGCACATCTATTCAGAGAGGCCGGATTCTCACTCTATGCCAGGGAGACGATTCTGGAACTCAAGCCAGGAAAGAGGATAAATCAAGGGAAGGCCGTTCCCCTGGAGATGACTTACGGGTGTAGCAACTGGCACCTCTGGAAGCTGTACGTCGACATCACGCCACCCATAGTCCAGTGGGCGGATGGGGCTACCTCCGGAGAAGCACCCTATGGATGGGATTGCCTGCGAGGGCAGGCAATCTCATGGAACGAAAAAGGTACCCTTCTGGGAGCTATGCAAATTTCTCCCTGCCGGAAGGGCTGCTTGCTGTACGTGCTATTGCGTGAGCCACCGCCTGAGGAGAGCGATGCATTCCTCCGTCAAGGGCTCGAAGTGCTGGGTGTACCATGCAGCAAGCCGGTATATGTCTCTGTGAGGAGTTATCAGCCTTGTCTGCGCAGGGCTTTAGAGGGCATCGGATTCGAGCCGATTGGAGAGTTCATCTCAGCAGTAAAGCAAATCGCCGTCTGGCAGACAGTGCCTGAGCGGGTTGCACAGACGGTCGAGGGAAGTGAGAGGGTCATTGCAGGCCTGAGCCCATCTCACATGCACATGGTAGAGGGCAAACATGGGGAACGTGTCCCAGCAGGAGAAATTCACCGCCAGAAGGCGGGCGTGAAGTGAAGGTATATGGTAGAACAACAGATAACAGACGAACTCGAAGCACTTTTCTCCGTCCTACCTGAGGATATAGCGGAGGCTGTCAGGCAAGCAGACAGAAACGATGATTTGCTTGAGGTCGTGATGGACCTGGGCCGACAGCCAGAGGCCAGATATCTGGATGGAGATATCGTTCTCAAGGAGCGGGAGGTAACCGGGAAAGACCTGGACTACGTGACATCTCGGATCGGACAGTTCACCAGTGACAACCGGGCGGGAATCGAGAGGACGCTTCACCGCATCTCCGCAATACGCAATCGGAAGGGGAAAATCGTCGGCCTGACATGCAGGGTCGGGAGGGCGGTGTATGGCACCATCAATATCATTCAAGATATCGTGGAGTCCGGAAAGAACATCCTGCTGCTAGGCAGGCCCGGCGTGGGGAAGACTACGTTGCTCCGAGAGGCTGCCCGTGTCCTGGCCGAGAAGAAGCGTGTGGTAATCGTGGACACATCTAACGAAATCGGAGGCGATGGCGATATCCCCCATCCTGCCATTGGAAAGGCGCGACGGATGCAGGTTCCGAGCCCTGAACTCCAGCACGAGGTCATGATCGAGGCAGTAGAGAACCACATGCCCGAGGTGATCATCATAGACGAGATCGGGAGAGAGCAAGAAGCAGTCGCGGCCAGGACCATCGCTGAGCGGGGTGTTCAGCTTATCGGTACTGCTCATGGCAACACCCTGGATAACCTGTTGCTGAACCCAACTCTCTCCGACCTGGTAGGCGGAATTCAGACCGTCACCCTAAGCGACGAGGAAGCCCGCCGCCGCGGTACCCAGAAGACGGTGCTGGAGCGCAAAGCACCTCCTACTTTCGACGTGCTGGTCGAAATGCAGGATCGCCAGCACCTGATAGTCCATCACAGCGTGGCGGAGGCGGTAGACGCCCGCCTGCGAGGACAAGCGCTAGTGGCGGAAAGGCGGTATCGGGACGGAAACGACAAGATCCATATTGAGAAGACGATGCCGCCTCGGGTCGCCCCTCGCCGGCGTATGCCCTCAGCCCAGGGTTTCGCTGAGGCAGAACGTGGACTCAGAGACCACATCGTCCAGAGGGAGAATGTCTGGGAAGGTAGCGAGGAGCCCCACCATCCGAAACCAGTGCGGGTATACCCCTACGGCATTGGCCAGAATCGACTGCGCAAAGCGGCCCAAAACATGAGCCTGCCTGTTTCCCTGGTAAATGATTTGGGTGCTGCGGATATAGTGGTCACATTGAAGAATTACTATCGGAAACAAACCCGCCCCATAGTCGAGGCGGAGGAACGAAGCATACCGGTCTACGTGCTTCGCTCTAACACAATCACCCAGATGAAGCAATGTCTGGCAGACGTATTCGATCTGACTCCAGAGACTTCGGAAACGCGACTGGCACAGGCAATGGAAGAAACCCAGAAAGCAATCCGGCAGGTGCTGGCTGGCGAGCCTGCGGTGGATTTATCGCCCCAGGCAGCATACATCAGGAAGCAACAGCACGAGATGGCGCGTGCAGCGCATCTGGTTTCCCATAGCTATGGACGTGAGCCACACCGACGGGTCCGGATTTTCAGAGAGTGATCATGTCACTCTTCATCACATTCGAGGGCCCGGAGGGCAGTGGCAAAAGCACCCAGGTTCGGTTCCTTGTGGAATGGCTCAAGGAGCGTGGTTTTTCAGTGTTGTCGACGCGCGAGCCAGGGGGCACAGCCATCGGCAATGCTGTGCGGCAGGTGCTCCTGGATATCCGGCATACAGGGATGCGCCCCCGGACGGAAGTTTTTCTTTTCTCCGCGGCCCGCGCCCAACTGGTGGATGAGGTCATCCGCCCTTTTCTGGAAAGCGGCGGTGTGGTTGTCTCGGACCGCTACGCGGATTCCACACTGGCGTACCAGGGGTATGGCCATGGCATGGATCTGGGCATGCTCCGGCGGATCTCGGAGTTCGCCACAGGCGGGCTCTGGCCCGACCTCACGATTTACCTGGATGTGCCGGTAGAGGAAGGGTTGCGCCGCAAGAGAAAGGCGAACAGCCGGGGTGAAGGGGAACTCAACCGCCTGGACATGGCAGATGTAGAGTTCCATCGACGCGTGAGAAATGGATATCTGGCGCTAGCGGAGTCCGATCCGGCCCGGTGGCGGGTGCTGGATGGGACAAAGCCTGCAGATGCGCTGCGAGATGAAATAGAAAAGGTGGTGTCGGAGAAGTTGTTTCACAGGTAGCGACCACGTCCGGCTCGGCGGTCGGGCAGGGGCGCAATGACGGTGCACCCCTGCCGCTCACGAAATTCCTCTATCTGTACGTCAATCCAACCCAATGTCTCCAGCGCCGACATCCTCTCCCCCGCCCGCCAGCTCCGGCATTTCTTTTTCGATTTCCTCGGGGCTCTGACCGGCCTCTAGCCTATCCAACGCCTCATGAAAATCATCCCCCAGGTCGCCCGCGTCCTCGCCCATCTCCTGGGTCATTTTCTTCATCCACCGAGCCAATGATTTCGGGTCATTCTCATCCAGCCCGGCAAAATTGCTCGGGTCTGCCAGATTCTCCAGGCGGCTCTCCTCCGACTGCATCACGGAGACCCTGGATATCAGCTTCCGCACATTGGAGCTGCCGCACCGAGGGCACACAGGTGTTGCTTCCTCAGCGGCACTGAAAGTCTGGAAAAATAGTGAGAATCGTCGTTTGCAATCCAGGCATACGTATTCGTAGATCGGCATAGCTCTTACCTCCGCCAAAATCGAGTGTCCGATTACTGTGCAAACCATCAATTATCGTTACTGTTCAGCCTCCTCAGCAGTAGAACGCTGATGACGCTGATTCTCGCTGATCTTTTCTGGTTTATTTGCCTTATCTGCG
>CAZDOZ010000057.1:12198-13553 GCA_964507175.1 uncultured Anaerolineae bacterium | reverse complement strand
AATTCAATTCCAGGAGGAATACCAATGACCAAAACTGTCGGAAAACATACGAGATGTATCTTGATCGTCGCTCTGCTGATCGTGCTGAGCGCCTTTCCCATGTTTGCCTTTGCCAGAGCGCCTCAAGCTTCGGGGACGGGCGCGATACCCTCCATCCTGCCGGGCAGAGCGGCCACGGCAGCCGAGTACGCTCCGGGACGCGTGCTGGTTCGGTTCGAACCCGGCGTGACGGCCGACGAAGCCGGGGACATCCTGGAGAGATACGGCCTGACCACCATCGGGCATGTCGCCGGGATAGACGTGCGGATTCTGAAAACACCCGTGGGCGAGGAAGCATCCATCGCCAGGCGTCTGGCAGCGGACCCCCGCATCGCCTACGCCGAGCCGGACTACATCTACCATGTCCTGACGGTACCGAATGACACGTACTACGCCACTTACCAGTGGAATATGCCCAAGATCAACGCCGAGAGCGGCTGGGATATCACCACTGGCTCGTCCAGCGTCACTATCGCCATCGTGGACACCGGCGTAGACGTCAGCCACCCCGACCTGTCGTCTAAGGTCGTCTCCGGCTACGATTTCGTCAATGGAGACAGGCTTCCGTTGGACGACCAGGGACACGGCACGCACGTGGCAGGCATCGCCGCTGCCACCGGCAACAACAGCGAAGGCGTTGCCGGGATATCATGGGGAGCAAAGATCATGCCGGTCAAAGTCATGGATAGCACTGGCAGCGGGAGCACGAGTGATGTCGCTGACGGCATCATCTGGGCGGCAGACCACGGTGCCCAGATCATCAACATGAGTCTGGGAGGCACGGCTTCCTCCTCGACCCTGGAAGACGCTATCAACTATGCTTACGGCAAGGGCGCTTTGCTGGTGGCGGCGGCGGGCAACGAGTACGAATCGGGCAACCCTACCGTGTATCCCGCGGCTTACAGCCACGTGTTGGCCGTAGGAGCCACCGGGGACGAGGACGATCACGCTTACTATTCCAACACCGGCTCATACGTGGACGTGGTGGCTCCCGGGGGAAATGCCTCCAACAGCTACGACACGGACCCGGATCACTGGATCCTGAGCACCTACTGGCGGGGCAGCGGCTATTCCTACGTCCAGATGGTCGGCACGTCCCAGGCGGCGCCCCACGTGGCGGGGCTGGCTGCTCTCATCCTCTCCGTCAATGGATCCCTGACCAACGACGAGGTAGAGCAGATCATAGAGAACACAGCCGCGGATCTTGGCCCATCGGGGAGGGACGATACTTTCGGGTACGGGCGGATAGATATGGCGGCAGCATTGGCCGCTGCCCAATCTGCCACCCCCATGCCTACCTCTGGGCCCACAAGCAC
>CAZDOZ010000057.1:10751-12098 GCA_964507175.1 uncultured Anaerolineae bacterium | reverse complement strand
GGGCCCACAAGCACACCATCCCCGACGCCTACCACAGGGCCCACAAGCACACCATCCCCGACGCCCACCACAGGCCCGACTGCTACGCCCACCCCCACACTGGCGATATCGCCAACGCCCACCCCGACGCCTCAAAGTCCCATCGGCAACATACCGGTGAACGACCACGTGAGCGGAGCCACCCAGGGGCAGCCTGACATCGCCGTCGATCCCCTCGGGAACGCCATGTCCGTGTGGACGGACAACCGAAACGGTTCGGACGACATCTTCTCCGCCGTGCACCGTTTCCGCACCCATGACTGGAGCAACGACCTGCGTGCCGATGACGGCCCTGCAGGCACGCTCCAGCGGAAGGCGGTCATGGCCATAGGTCCTCACGGGCGGGCGATAGTGGTCTGGGTGGACGATCGCGGCGGAGATCGGGACCTCTACTGGGCCGAGAGGCCGGCCGGCGCCGGTTCCTGGACGCCGCATGGGCGTGTCAACTACGTGACTGTCGGCGATCAGGTAGCTCCGGACCTCGTCTTCAATCGGTCGGGAGATGCCTTCGTAGTCTGGGAGGACCACCGAAGCGGAGGCAACGCGGACATCTACTCGGCGATCCTGCCTGCCGGGTCTTTCCACTGGAGCGTCGGCCAGATGGTCAACGACGATCCGGCAGCTCGGCAGGTGCGCCCCGCCCTGGCAGTGAGCTCCGACGGGACTCTCTACGCCGTGTGGGCCGACGATCGCGGTGGCAATCTCGACATCCGCGCCGCCAGACGGATTCCTGGAGGGCTGGCGTGGAGCGGCAGCGTGCGAGTGAACGACGTCACTGCGGCTCAACAGACGAATCCGGATGTGGCGGTGGATGGGCTTGGCTCTGTCCACGCGGTGTGGGAGGACTACCGCAACGGTCTGAGCGATCCGGACATTTACTCATCTCTGCTTCCAGCGGGTAGCTCCTCCTGGCACCACAGCAAAAAAGTCAACGACGACGCAGGGCATGCCGCGCAAAGGTATCCGGCCATTGCAACCACACGGCACGGCAGCACTTACGCCGTGTGGGTGGACGAGCGGAGGGGTAACCCGGATATCTACTTCTCATCCCTAAGGCCAGGCAAAAACTGGAACGTAAACACCAGGCTGAACGACGATCCGGGCAACGCCAGGCAGGATCAGCCGACGATAGCGACGGATGCCAACGGCAATGCCTACGTGGTGTGGCGTGACTACCGCAACGCCTCCACCAGGCCGGATATCTACTTCACATTCCTGTTCTCGCCGGAGAGGCCTCGCCTGTACCTGCCTCTGATGCGCGTGGAGTAAGCGGCGACGTTGGATCGTTCAGATCGACGATAGCATAGC
>CAZDOZ010000057.1:0-10651 GCA_964507175.1 uncultured Anaerolineae bacterium | reverse complement strand
ATGCTCATGGCATAGGAAAAGATGAAGTACACGAGCGCTCCGAAGAGAAGTAGGGAGAAAGTGGCGTTGTACTCCCGGTTGTAGGTGATGGTAATGGTTCGGAAGAACTCGATCACGCCGATGTAGTACGCCAGCGACGTATCCTTGAACAAAGCGATGAACTGGCTCACCGTCGGAGGGATCATTCGCTTGATTGCCTGAGGTAGGATGATCTGGGTCATGGTCACCCAGTAGCTCATTCCCAGGGAGTGTGCTGCCTCCCACTGGCCTTTGTCTATCGACTGGATACCCGCTCGAACGATCTCGGCAATGTAGGTGGAGGTGAAGAGGATGAACGCTATCAGAGCCGATTCCCAGTTGCTGATGTGTTCCATCCCCTTGACCACCTGCGGAATTGTGATGAACATGTAGATGATGAACATGAACAGAGGCACGCCGCGGATCAGCTCGATGTAAGCAATGGCAGGCACGCTGATGAATGGGTACTTGGAAAGCCTCGCCATGCCCGCAATGACCCCAAGGATAAAGCTGGCCATGATCGAGATGCTTGCCAGGAAGAACGTGAGCTTCAGCCCCTGGACGCTGTCGAACCGCTTGAGAGGTATGTGAACTCCGGCGCGCCTGGCAAACCAGACCGCCACCACCAGGAGCACCACGTAGCCGATGCCGAGCTTGAGGGATCGGTTGAAGGTAATCCATAGCAGGATCAGCGGGAGGGCGATCGCAGCAAGCAAGAGGGAGAGTTCCGCGATGAACACCACGAAACTCCAAAGCGCCCCCCATACTCCGACACCGCTCTCGGCCAGGGGCGACCCGCCGATCAGGTACGGGAAGTTGCGGATGATGCTCCCCCAGGCTATGTGCGTGGGGGAAGCCATCCCTTTCTCGATGTTGGTGATCATATAGGGCTTCCCGGCCACGGCCACGCCGAGGACCAGCAACACAAGCCCCACCATCCAACCGATCTTCTGCCGTTTGGCGGCCATGGCTCCTGTCTCCACCTCCACAAGGTGGATGTTGATCCCTGCAAGAACGATGATGCCGCCCAGGAGCGCCCACCATATCCCGTCGCCCAGCCCAGTGAAATAAACGTCGCGAGAGTTGTTATAGCCGATGAGCCAGATCAGCCAGACCAGGGGAGCCAATGAGCCGATGGTAAGAGCCAGGTAAACGACCTCGCTCCCAGCCCCCGCGATTTTCCTGGAATATCGCTCGAGCACGAGCCCTATCAGCGTCACAATGGCGGCGAGGGGTATCAACGCGAGCAGTATCCGGAACCTGCCGTGTCCATCCAAAAGGAGGTACCAGCCGGTGCTGCCGTGAGGAAGTCCGACGATCTTGCTGAAGACTCTGTCGAACCAGGAAGAGGAGCTGAATCCCAGGAGCATGACCACGGCGCCAATGCCGATGATTTTCTGGCCTGCTGTGAAGAACAGGGGGTTGAGCAGATTCCATAAAAAGCTCATGACCGCGCCGGTTACCTCCCCGATTTTCTCCGTGGTAACGCTGATCCAGTCCTTCTCGATGTGGGCGCCGGTTCTGGAACGCTTCTCGCCGGAGATCACGTAGTTGATCCCGTTCATGATGGCCGAGAGGGTCAAAGTACCGGCCAGATAGATAAGCGTGGCTGCGGTGAACACCTCGAAACCACGGAATGTCTGAGCTTCCACCTCGTTTGCCATGAAAAGCAAGTCGGTGACCCCGATGGTCATGATTACCGTGGAGTTCTTGTACAGGTTGATGAACTGGCTCGCCAGGGGCGGGATCACGATCCGAAACGCCTGTGGCAGGATGATGTACTGGAGCGTCTGGAGGGGGGTCAGCGCCAGGGAGTGGGCCGCTTCCCACTGCCCCTTGTCGATGGAGAGGATGCCTGCCCGGATTGCCTCGGACATGTAGGCACCGGTGTAGAACGAAAGCCCCATGATGCCCGCAGCTGGCGGTGTCAGCCGGAACGCCAGCCCCAGGTTGAACGCCGACAGGAATACTGTCAGACCGAAGAACCAGAGGAACAACTGAACCATCAGCGGGGTGTTCCGGAAGAACTCCACGTAGACCGTGGAGATGGAATAAATCACTTTGTTCTTCGTGGTCCGCCCGACGGCCGAGATAGTCCCCAGCGCCAGAGCAAGCACGAAAGAGATCAGCACCACCTTGATGGTGATCCAGAGGCCCTTTCGGAGGGATGGCATGAGGGGATCTTTCGGCGCCCAGAATTCCTTCACCATCCCCCATCTGTACCGCCCGGAAGCGACAAAAGTCATGTAGAAAGGACGTGCTATGAGTGCAAACACCAGAATCATCATGGAGATGGTCAGGTTGACCTCTCCAACTTTACGCACATACTTGTTGTCGCTCTTCTGGAGGATGTAATCTATCACCGGCCCCACGAGGACGAAGGGAAGCGATACGAGATATTGCTGATGGAGCGTCAGTGAGCCTGCAAGTTTGCCCCACAACGGTATACGGCTGCTGACGAAAGGAAGCCAGAGGGAAACCCCCAGCGAAGCGGTTACTAAACTAGCGAGGTAAGTGGTAAGCTTGAGTTGCCACGGTGCAGTTTTCTTCATGTGCTACTCCCCGTTTGCCGATCCGAAGTAAGTGGCCGGGCCTGCCGTGGTAGGGGCGCAGTATGCTGCGCCCCTACGGGATACAGGAGACCTCCCCCGGCCACCTCGGTCTTCGGTTACTTGCCGAGCTTGATATAGCTCTTGCCAGGCCAGATCTCCACATTCCACGGTTCGGCCTTCGCTCCAAACCACTTGTGGTAGATCTTGTCGTAGGTTCCATCCTGCTTCATGTCCTGCAGAGTGAAGTTGACAAGATCGCGGAACTTGGAGTCGAACCGGGGCACACCGATGCCATAAGGCTCGATGCTGAACCGCTTGCCCACGACTTCCAGCTCAGGGTTCTGCTGCGCATACCAGTACAGCATGCTGGAGTCAGTAGTCAGTGCATCCGCACGCCCATCTTTCAGCGCCTGGATGCCCTGCGGATACTCCTGCAACGGTAGAATCTTGACCTTGATGCCAAGCTTCTCCGCCTCGTGCTTGATGTTGTCAATCGACGTGGAACCCTGAATCGCCGTCACCACCTTGCCATCCAGATCCTTGACGGCATTGATGCCAGACCCCTTCTTCACCAGGATCATCTGGCCGTCCATGAAGTACGTGATGGAAAAGTCTATGGTGTCATCACGTGGCTTTGTGTGGGTCATGGACGCAGCCGCCAGGTCGATCTTGCCATCCGCCAGCATCGGGATTCGGGTCTTGGATGTCACCTGAACCAGTTCCACAGCGTTGGGGTCGCCCAGCCAGCGCTTGGCAAACTCGCGCATGATGTCGATGTCGAAGCCCTGGTTCTTGCCGTTCTTGTCCACGTACCCAAACGGCGGGAAGTCGTACTTCACACCTGCTACGATCTTGCCACGCTTCAGGATCTTGTCGACGGTGGAGACTTTGACCGGATTGAATTCCTTGCCGATCTTCTGGATTCCGGGATTCTTGCCGGGCCAGATGTCCAGATTCCACGGTTCAGCCTTCGCTCCAAACCACTTGTGGTAGATCTTGTCATACGTTCCGTCCATCTTGATGTCCTGCAGAGTGAAGTTTACAAGATCGCGGAAGTAGGAGTCGTCCTTCGGCACGCCGATGCCGTACGGCTCGATGCTGAACCGCTTGCCCACGACTTCCAGCTCAGGGTTCTGCTGCGCATACCAGTACAGCATGCTGGAGTCAGTAGTCAGTGCATCCGCACGCCCATCTTTCAGCGCCTGGATGCCCTGCGGATACTCCTGCAACGGTAGAATCTTGACCTTGATGCCAAGCTTCTCCGCCTCGTGCTTGATGTTGTCAATCGACGTGGAACCCTGAATCGCCGTCACCACCTTGCCATCCAGATCCTTGACGGCATTGATGCCAGACCCCTTCTTCACCAGGATCATCTGGCCGTCCATGAAGTACGTGATGGAAAAGTCTATGGTGTCATCACGTGGCTTTGTGTGGGTCATGGACGCAGCCGCCAGGTCGATCTTGCCATCCGCCAGCATCGGGATTCGGGTCTTGGATGTCACCTGAACCAGTTCCACAGCGTTGGGGTCGCCCAGCCAGCGCTTGGCAAACTCGCGCATGATGTCGATGTCGAAGCCCTGGTTCTTGCCGTTCTTGTCCACGTACCCAAACGGCGGGAAGTCGTACTTCACACCTGCTACGATCTTGCCACGCTTCAAAATCTTAGCTACGGTGGACTCACCGGCGGCGGGCTTGGCCGCAGGGGCCTTCGTGGGAGCCGGAGCTTTGGTCGGCTGAACAACAGGTGCCTTGGTGGGCGCGGGTGCTTTAGTAGGCGTCGCTTTCTGCCCACAGGCACTGAGAACCATAACAAGCACCAACAACAGAGAAATCAACATCCAGCTTCTTTTCTTCATCGGTTGAAACCTCCTCCTTTAAAATTGGGTCTTTTGAGACTATCGGCAACCATCCTTACTACGCTGAGAAAGCGTGTTCCTGGGCTTCATCACCCCCTTTCTGTTGTATACTGGTTCGCTTGGGATCAATGGTGCAGGATCTGGCTGAGGAAGAGCTTGGCTCTTTCATGCTTGGGGTGCTGGAAGAATTCTTCTGGCGTCGCCACTTCTATGATCTCCCCGGCATCTACGAAGACCAGTCTGTCGCCCACCTCTCTGGCGAACCCCATCTCGTGGGTGACCACGATCATGGTCATCCCCTGGCGCGCCAGGTCACGCATGACGTCCAGCACTTCCCGGATCATCTCCGGGTCCAGGGCGGAAGTAGGCTCGTCGAAGAGCATCAGCTTCGGGTTCATGGCCAGTCCTCGTGCGATGGCAACACGTTGCTTTTGTCCACCGGAAAGCTGCCCTGGGTAGGCATGAGCTTTCTCCGGTATGCCGACCCTCTCAAGGAGCTCCATAGCAATTTTCTCGGCTTCCTCTTTTTTCATACCTTTTACTTTGATAGGGGCGAGGGTGACATTTTCGAGTGCAGTCATGTGTGGAAAGAGGTTGAAATGCTGAAATACCATGCCGATGCGCTGGAGCAAGTCGTAATGGATACGTCCATCGCTGAGATCGATACCATCTACGACGAGCCTCCCGTTATCGATCTCTTCTAGCTGGTTAATACAGCGGATCATGGTGCTTTTGCCGGATCCGCTGGGCCCGGCTACGACGACCACTTCTCCTTCTTCTACGGTGAGGTTAATATCCTTGAGGACGTGGAGAGAGCCGAACCACTTGTTTACGCTTTCGAACTGTACGATTGGTTTGACCATAAGACCTCCGGAGGGAGATAGGATGGCTTAGTATTTGCGAGAGCACCGGATTAAGCGATGCAAAACCGAGTGATTTAAAAAACCCTATTATCTATATCACAATTGAGCGCATATGTCAAAAATGAGAGCCTGCCGGGAAAACAGGTTAATTCTTCGCCTTGTACTGAGCTTGGAAGCCTTCTGGAGCGTTTTCGGGCCTTGATTTGCTTCGAAAGCCTCCTGCCGTCTACGAAGGTGAGAGCGCGCTTGAGCGTGGAGGAGGGATGTGACCTGCCAGTGCCGCGGTCATCAAGCCGGACCATCCTGCTTCTCCCAGAGCCGCGAGCCCTTCAGCCCGCAGATGCGCCCGAAAAAGTTCGAGTCGTCCCGTCCCGACAGAGTCGGGTACAGCGCCGGTTCCTGAGAGACAAGCTCGATCCTGGCTTTTTAATCCATCTCCCGTTCGCCGAGGAACCTCCGGATGTGAGGGCCCAGGGCATAGATCAGGAACAAGATGTACAATACCTGGAGCATAGGCTTGAACGAAAGCGCAAATACCGTCATGCTCCCAAACATAGTTGCCGCCAGCGCCAGGGAGATCGCCTGCGAGCTGGCAGTAGCTCCCAAAATAAGTATCATACCCTGCGAGTAACCCACCCCGAACAGCTTCGCCGCCAGCAGCGACAGGGTCGTCTGCACGACGTAGTAAACAAACAGCCCCACAGCCACCAGCAGGAACACTATCGGGTGCCGTATTACCCTGGAGGCAACCTTAGCCACCGAGAAAAATACGATCAGAAGGATGCCGATGGCGGAGATCCCAGGAAAGTACTGCTTGATCTCCATGAAATACGGCATCCCTTTCTTGCGAATGATCTCGCGTCGGGTGAAGTAGCCAAACACCAATGGTATGGTGATGTACGCCAGCAAATTCAGGGCCAGCTGTTTCGTATCAATGGGGAGCAGCGGGCCCCCACTAAGGCGAATGATGATTGGCGAAAGTATCGGGGTGAGCAACAGCCCCACCACAGCAATGACCAGGGCGTCCTCCACGCTGGCATCCGCTATGCCGCTCCAGCCGATCAGCATGTTAGAGCACGGTATCGCTCCGACAAGTATAATCCCAAGCGCCAGCTCCGGATAGCCCGCCAGGATGGTTCGGGATATCATGTAAGCGGTGCCAGAGGCCACAAAGAACGCAAACGTCAGCGTTATGGCGATCAGCCTGTAATTTCGCCCGGCCCTCTTCACCCTTTCCACGACCATACCCGTGAGCATGGGGTACAGCATCAGGAAGATCGCCAGAATGCTGATAGCCTTGATGTTCACCTGCCGGACATTAAAATACACCCCTGCCAGCAAAGCCAGTACGAAATCGACAGCGACGTACAGGTACAAGCGTTTCTTAATGTGTAGTAGCAGTACTTTCATGCGTAGAAAGCCTCCGCCAGATACCCGGCAGTAATCTTAACACTCCCTTCCAGGGCGCGCAATTCATGATAAGCTGGGAAACGAAAAGGCGTGTCCCAGATCGATTTGAAGTCTCACAACGCCCCTGGCATTCCAAGGCACGGAGCGCTAAGGGAAGAACCCTCATCCGCGAATGGGGTTGTGAAGAGCGGTAACGGCCCCGAGGGCTCCTGGGGTCCCCCAATCCCTCAACTTTCACCGCTTGACATCTTGTTCGTTTTATGATTTAATACATGTGCACACGTGTGCATTCATCGCAGGGCTAGAACTAATGTATTCCGCTAAGTAGGGCCATCTTGTGTAGAGAAGCCGTTTGTTTGGTATAATGATTTTCAATCTTACACCTTACTAACCAGTGGTTTAGGGCTCTGGGTGGAGAGCCCCGGATTTAATAATATACTACAACAAGGAGGTAGTCAGCATGAAGAAGTCGATGTATGTTCTGTTGATCGTTGTAATGGTAGTCGGACTCGCGGGGTGTGCCAAAGCGACGCCCGCACCGACTAAGGCTCCAGCTCCAACGAAAGCCCCCGCAGCACCCAAGACGGAGACGGTAGAGATCACCGCCTGGACGGTCGGGCCTGATGATCCTTCCTACTACAGAGCCAAGAACCTCGAACTCGCCGTTGACAGGGTGAACAAGAAGCTGGCAGCTGAAGGTTCCAAGTATCGGATTTCCGTCAAAGCTTCTTTCGACACCACAACCTGGGGAGACTACAAGAAGCGCGTCCTCCTCGCGTTCGAGGGGGGCAAAGCTCCGGACATTGTCCTTTCCGGGCACGAGGATATCGCTCCTTGGGCCGCCGCCGGATACATCCTCCCGCTGGATGACTACATCTCCAAGTATCCGGATACTTACAATGATTTCTTCGCTCCCCTCTGGAATGCCGTGAGCTACAAGGGGAAGAAATGGGGCATCCCACAGGATGCCGAGGCTCGCCCGATGTACTACCGCATCGATCTCCTGAAGAAGCTTGGTTGGTCCGATAGCGAGATCAAGGCGTTCCCAGACAAGGTGAAGAAAGGCGAGTTCACTCTCGAAGACATGCTGAAAACAGCCAAAGAGGCTCAGGACAAGGGCATCGTAAAGCCTGGCTTTGGGTTCTGGCACAGGCCAAAGAAAGGCGGCGACTTCTACGAAATCTACTATGACTTCGGCGGCACGCTTCAGGATCCTCAGTCCGGCAAGCTGGTACTCGACAAGAAAGCGCTGCTCGGCATGTACAAGTTCCTCTACGATGCCACCCATACCTACAAAGTGACCAAGACTGATCTCCTTGGGACCGAGTGGAAGATCATCCACGACAATGTGGCGCACGGCAGAGTTCTGTTCTATTTTGGAGGCACCTGGAACAGGGCTGAGTGGACACAGAAGTACCTCTCTGACGTTTCCGATCCAGACAAGTACCTGTGGCAGAACATGGGCTTTGCGCTGATCCCCGCTGCAAAGAAAGGTGGAAAGCCCGTAACCCTGTCCCACCCGTTGGTTTACATGATCACCAAGGCGTCCAAGCATCCTGACCTGGCATTCCGCCTCCTGACCGAGGCCAGCGCGCCTGATCTGAATGCAAAACACGCTGTCACCAGTGGGCATCTGGCGATCAGGAAGGCCGAACTCAGCGACCCGACCTACGCCAAAGACAGGTTCGCCAAAGAAGTGGCCTACATGCTCGACTACACCACATTCCTCCCCAACAACCCGAACTTTGGTTCAATGGACGAGATTATCTACGGCGGCATCTCCGCTGTGGAGACTGGTCAATGGACGCCTGAAGACGCTGTGAAGAACGTAGCCAGCGACGTTCAGACTGAGCTTGGGGACAAGGTAATCGTCAAGTAATTGTATCACTGCCCCCGTGGGAGCAAATCCCATGGGGGCACTTGTCAGGAGGTTGAATAAAATATTATGGAGGCATCTCCCGACCGTTACTCTGTATCTCTCAAAAACCGGCTCAAGAACCTTCTGCCGCCTTTCATTTTCATGTCGCCGCTCACCATACTGGTATTTCTCTTTTTCTTCATTCCTGTGGTGCTCACTATCTTCATCAGTATGACGGACATGAGCACGGCATCTTTGACACACTGGCATTTCATCGGGCTGAAGAATTACGGCAAGCTGCTAAAGTTCCGCTGGACAAAAATATTGCTCGAGAACACTGTTTTCTACGTTGCAACCACGCTAGCTCTGTTCAATGTTGGCATGGCCTTGGTGCTCGGCATCATCACCACCCTGATTCCGAAGAAGCAAGGGATGGTTGCAAGAGCCCTGTGGTTATTTCCCAGGATTACCCCTTCCGTGGTGTACGTCATGATGTGGAAGTGGATTGCTGCCGATGCGCCTTACGGTATCGTCAATGAGCACATTTTTGCCCCTCTGGGGCTGCCGACGAAAAACTGGGTAATGGCAGCTCCCTGGGTTCTGGTGATCCTGGTTAACGGCTACATCGGGGCTTCGTTCGGCATGATAATTTTTACGTCTGCCATAGAATCCATACCGAAAGATTTCATCTACGCTTCGCTGGTAGATGGCGCCACGACATGGCAGAGGATAAGGTATGTGATCCTGCCGATGATCAGATGGCCACTGCTCTTCGTGACCACATATCAGACGCTTTCGTTGCTCACTTCCTTCGAGCAGATATTGCTTTTGACGGACGGCGGCCCAGGCAGATATGGCACGGAAGTCTGGGCACTGAACGCTTACCATCGAGCCCTTGCAAACTATTGGGGGAACATCCAGTTTGGTTACGGGGCCATGCTGGCCGCTGTGCTCGTGGTAATAGGCATAATCATGTCCTACGTTTACCTGCGCGTTTTCAAATTCAACGAGCTGGTCGTTGAACCGCGTGTCGAGACGCTTTAGTCCGAAAGGAAGGGAAATTTATGGATGTTTCGCAGTATACCAGCAAGACAGAAAGGTATGTAATTTACGCCTTCCTGCTCGTGATTACTCTGCCAATTATCGTTGGATATGTTTGGCTCATCATCTCCAGTTTCACGCCGATAACGTATGGCCTGATACCACATGGTGGTTTCACACTGAAATACTGGGATTTTCTGACACACAAGTTGCCACAGCGTCCGAGCATTTGGGTTGTCACGCTCAACACATTAATCCTGGCTGTGGGGCTCACAGTGCTTGATGTGTTGATTTCCTCCATGGCAGGGTATGCTCTCTCCCGGGTCAAATTCCCAGGAAGACGAGAGATGCTGTCGTTCACACTCATACTTCATGCTTTCCCCAGCGTCACCCTGCTGATAGCGATTTTCTTCGTTCTACGCCTGCTGCATCTGTACGATACCTTATTGGGCGTGCTTTTGGTGATGGTATCGCTGCAATTGCCGTTGGGAACATGGCTGATGAAAGGCTTCTTCGACAACGTCTCCTGGGATATGGAGCGTTCGGCGCTCATAGATGGCTGCACAAGGCTGTGCGCGTGGTGGAGGATAGTCATGCCCAACATCCGCCCTGGGATAGCGGCACTTTCCATCTTCGCGTTCATAACAGGATGGGGGGAATTTCTCATCCCCTACACTTTCACCACAACCGACTCCCACGCTACTATAGCGGTCTTCCTGCAGAGCCTGATTGGGGATTCCACTTTCGTGAGCTACGGTCAGGTGGCGGCCGTAGGGCTTTTTCAGATGATACCGGTGATCATCTTCTTCTTGTTCACGCAAGAATACCTGTTGAGCATATTCTCCGGCGGCACCAAGGGGACGGCATGATGGGTCAGCGAGTAAGCGGACCCGGCGACCGGGCAGCCTCAGCCTTGGACAAATCGGACGCAGATGCCGCAGGTTGACGCAGATTAAGGGAAATAAATCGGGAAAGATCAGCGAAAATCAGCGTCATCAGCGTTCTACTGGTGGGAAGGCTGAATAGCAACTATGCAATAATCAACCGTTTTTC
>CAZDOZ010000056.1:0-13588 GCA_964507175.1 uncultured Anaerolineae bacterium | reverse complement strand
GACGGAGAATCTGTGAGGCCTGTGGGTAAGAAGAAAAGACGATCTCCCAAATCGAAGGGGTTAGACGTTTCGGCGCGGTCCATACGCCGCAGAGGAGTGCTGGTCATCCTTTTCCTGGTGGCGCTGGCGTTTGCCCTTGGCGTTTACCACCTCACAGCTCAAAGCCTCTGGTACGACGAAGGTGTTTCCATCTGGGTGGCCGGAATGCCCCTGGCAAAAATGATCCACTGGACAGCCAACGATATCCAGCCCCCGCTTTACTACCTGCTCCTTTCTGGCTGGATGCACCTGGGTGGGGCGTTGTCTGCGGACAGGGCCGCTTTTTGGCTCCGATTTTTCTCCCTGGCGTGGGCTGTGTTGACCGTGCCGCTCCTCTACCGTGTGACGAAGCGACTTCTTGGTCCAGGCATTGCTTTCGTCGCAGCGCTGCTTATCGTCGTATCGCCTATGGAAGTGTACTACGCCCAGGAAGGGCGGATGTACACTATGCTCACGTTCTTGATCCTGCTCGCCGCTGATAGGATGCTCTCGATCCTGCACACCCCGCTCACCCTGCGGCAGCGGCAGAAATCATGGCTTCTTCTGGCTGTGATCATGGCCGCGGCAATGTACACCCATTACTTTGCCGCCTTTTTCCTGGCAGCGGTATGGGTGTATTTTGCTCTCGTCTGGTGGAAAACTGGACGCAAGATGGTTTACCTCCTGGAAGCTTTGATGACCATTTTCGTCACGGTTTTTCTTTACTCCCCCTGGGTGCCCTATTTGACCAATCGATTCCGGGTTGACACCAGTTACTGGGCCGGCACACTCAAGCTCCACGAAGCGCTCCGTCACGTCATCATCAGCCTGAGCCTTGGAGAAACCGTGCTGGAGCCAATCGGCATCAAGCTTATGTGGGGGTATGTTGCAATTTGGTTCCTCGGGCTTGCACTCTTTCTGGCAGTCTTCATCCGAAGGAAGAAATCACCTATCTTCTATCCGTTTTGGTTTCTGCTTCTTTACCAGTTGTTGCCGCTGATCCTGGTGTTGGTGCTTACCTACCGGATGCCGAAATTCAACCCTCGGTATTTGATGCCGATCCTGCCCGCGTATCTGGCATGGCTTGCCTACGCATCTGTAGCTCCTTCTGGCCTGGGAAGCAGCAGAAAAAGGCATTCTGTTCTCGGGTCTGTGATTTCACTTGTGGTCATTGGGTACTTGTTCCTGACGATGGCATTCTCGCTCCGTGGCCTCTATTTCGATCCTGCGTTCACCAAGCCAGATTTTCGCGGCGCAGCCGAGTACATTCGTCAGCGCATCGGCCCTGACGAGATAGTGATCCTTTGCTCCGGCCACATGTTTCCCGTGTGGAACGTTTACGGTGCCGGTCTGCCGCAGGTTCGGATACCGAATCGAGAGGTGGTGGACGCACGTCATCCTTTGGGTTACGGCCTGGCGAAAACGCTGAACGAGAGTCTGGCGGGAAAGAGAGGCGTGTGGATCGTCCTGTGGCAGGATGACGTGGTTGACCCCAACGGGTATCTCCTGGATTTCATGGAGCGCTACGGCACTTTGACCGGAAAGGCCGATTTCTGGCATGTGCGCGTGCGCCATTTTCGCCTGCCCTCTGGCGTCCGTTTCAGCCCTGAACCGCCGATCTCGCACCGACTGAATGTGGATTTTCAAGGTGGATTGAAGCTCCTGGGCTACACCGCCCGGGACGGCGGCCGCGATCTGTCGTTGTTCTGGCAGGCGAGCCGGCAATTGCCCGATGTGAAAGTCGCCTACTGGCTTTCCGATGAGGACGGGACTGTCTGGGGTCGCGGGCAGGACAGGCGTCCTGCCGCCTATGCCTATCCCGCCGATCGCTGGGAGCCGGGAAATGTCGTATTTGGGCACTTTCGTGTTCCCGCTGAGCCTGGGACACCGCCCGGAAAGTACAGGCTTTGCCTGCGGGTGTACGCCCCGGAAGGAAAAGTATTGTCGGTGCTGGATAGCGCGGGTGCTCCGCAGGGTGATTACACGTGTGGCATCAGGTTATCAATTGAGGGTCTGGTTCGTGGAAACGTATCGATGCCCCACCATGTGGAAAAGATCCTGGCTCCTGAGATAATGTTGCTGGGCTACGCGGCAAAGCCTCCGCCGGATGCGGTCCAGGGGCAAAAGATTCCGCTCGATCTCTTCTGGAAGGCTGTTGCGCGTCCGGATCGGGGATATTCTCTCAGGATTACTTTGGGAGAATCCGTAACCATTTTCCCGCTGGCCGAGGGGTATCCCACCGACAGATGGCTTCCTGGCGATGTGGTGCGGTCCAGGGTGCTGTACCGCGTTCCTGCGGCGGTGGGTGGTGGAAAATACCCGCTGGAACTGGGTCTGGTGGACAGCACAGGCAGCCCGGCAGGGCCAGACCTGCACGTGTTCGATCTGAAAGTAGCCGGGGCACGACGGAATTATGCCTCTCGTCCGATGCCATATCCTGTGTCGGCGGATTTTTCCGGCAAGCTGAAACTGCTGGGCATGGACCGGCGTCTCGAAAACGATAAGCTTGTGATCACGCTGGAGTGGCAGGCAGAGAGTCCGATGTCGAATGAGTGGGTTGGGTTCGTCCATGCACTGGATGGCGGTGGGCACCTCCTGGCTCAGGAAGATCATCTGCTTCTGGCTGATGGTCGCCCGACGCCTGGGTGGCTGCCCGGGGAAGTGGTAGAAGATGAGTATCGATTGCCGCTTTCGGGTAAAGTTGAAGTGCATGCCATCGAGGTTGGCGTGTACCGCCGTTCGGTCGATGGGTTGGTCCGACTGCCAGCATATGACCCCGACGGCACCCGCCTCGGCGACAGTGTGCTCGTCCCCCTGGGTGGCGGCTCTTGACCAATTCTTCTTGGAGATTAACCAGTTGTCCTGACGATAACTCGAGGCTGTGAAGGGCGTGTCTTGGACGGTTCCGACTGTTCTCCTATCCTCCCTTCCCCAGGGGAGAGTGCTTAGAAATGTTTAAAAAGGTGCGGAGCACCTTTTTAAACCGACTATATTTCGTTTGGGCGTTTGACAAACTGGCTTTGAGGCCCAGCATTTAGTGATTCAAAGTGTGGTCACTACTACATGTAGTAGACAAAATCGGGTTAGTCAAAAGTCCAATCGTGGATTTTCTTTATGATTACAACTGTTTTAGAAACCCTTCAGGTTTCTAAGCAGTCTCCAGGGAAGGGAGGAATGAAGAAGTGTTTTTCTGGGGTGGGGGTCGCCAGGTTGGGGCGACCTGCCAGCAAGGTTGTTCTTCTGTCGGAAGGTCATTTTGGCCAGGACAACCTCCGGTTCGGCGCGTCGTGGGGTAGGGGCGCTATTTATCCTTTGGCTAATGTGACCCTATGTGCTATACTGGCGCTGGTGCGAAATCCCGATACGCCGTTTGGAGGAGCGAACAATGATAGACGAAAAACTGCTGGAAATCCTTCGATGTCCTGTGTGTGTTCATGACAATCCCGACGGAGGCAAACTCGAGCTCGTCCGGGATGGCAAGTGGTTGGTCTGTAGTGATTGTGGGCGCAAGTACCCGATTCGGGATGATATCCCTGTCATGTTGATCGAAGAAGGGGATAAATGGCGTAACACCCCGGTAGACGAATTGCCGGAGCCTAAACCCCTTGTTTGAACCAAATTTTTGTGTAGGAGGGTGAAATGTCGACGATCATCGAATCGATTGAAGCTCGTGAGATACTGGATTCCCGCGGGAACCCCACTGTGGAAGTGGAAGTTTTGCTATCCGGTGGGGCTGTGGGCAGGGCAGCCGTGCCCTCCGGAGCGTCCACTGGCGTCCATGAGGCGGTGGAACTCCGTGATGGCGACAAAGATAGGTTTGGCGGCAAAGGCGTCCTCAAGGCTGTGGAGAATGTCAACACCGTCATAGAGGATGAGCTTCTCGGTTGGGATGCTCTGAATCAGGTAGAGATAGATAATTTTCTCGTTGGTTTGGATGGAACCGAGAACAAAGGGAACCTGGGAGCAAATGCCATTTTGGGTGTTTCCCTGGCGGTGGCACATGCTGCATCCGCAACGCTCAACCTGCCTCTTTACCGTTACCTCGGTGGCGTGTACGCTCACATACTCCCTGTGCCGATGATGAACATCCTCAACGGCGGCAAGCATGCTGTCGATTCCACCGATCTGCAGGAGTTCATGATCGTGCCTGCCGGCGCTGCCACTTTCGCCGAGGCCCTTCGCTGGGGTTCCGAGACATATCACGCACTGAAAAGCGTACTGAAAGAGAAAGGCTATGCTACCAATGTGGGCGATGAGGGCGGATTCGCCCCATCCCTTGGCTCCAACGCCGAAGCAGTAGAAGTGATCCTCCAGGCAATCGAGGCTGCTGGCTACAAGCCCGGCGAGGACATCTTCATTGCCATCGACCCTGCTGCAAGCGAGTTCTACGATGCAGAACGTAAGCTCTATACCCTGAAAAAGGAGGGTAAGGAGCTTACCGGCCCCGAGATGGTAGATTTCTATGCCGAATGGGCCGAGAAATACCCTATCATCTCCCTGGAAGACGGTCTGGCGGAGGATGACTGGGATAACTGGAAATTGCTGAATGATCGTCTGGGTAGCAAGATTCAGCTTGTAGGCGACGACATTTTCGTCACCAACGTCGAGCGGATCGCCAGGGGCATCCGGGAGAATTGCGCCAACTCCGTCCTCATCAAGCTGAACCAGATCGGCACCCTTACCGAGACCATCAACGCCGTGGAGATGGCAAAGCGGGCAGGATGGACTTCTGTGGTTTCACATCGCTCCGGCGAGACGGAGGATACGACCATAGCCGATTTCGTCGTGGCAATGAGCACAGGACAGATCAAGACCGGCGCTCCGGCGCGTGGCGAACGGGTTGCCAAGTACAACCAATTGCTCCGCATCGAGAGCGATCTTGGCGATATGGCTGAGTACGCCGGCCTCGGCGCTTTCTACAACACACCGTTTGGCAGGTAAAAAACCGGGCAATACGAGACCGGTGCTTGCCGGTCTCGTTTTGCCGATTCGCTTTCTCAAGCGTGTGGTCTTGGTTTTGCCGTTTGGCAACAATAAGAGGAAACAAATGCGATTCGAGACATGGAAATTCCTGGCGGCGATTGTCTTGCTCTCGATTGTCCTGGCGGGGTGCGGCGGAGTGGAACAAACCACGCCAACCGCAGACGTGCAGGCTCTCATCAAGGAGGGAAAAGATGCCCTGAAAGCTGGGGATACCCAGACGGCGATCACCAAGCTGGAAGCGGCCACAAAGGCGGACCCGAAATCTGCCAAAGCATTTTTCCTGCTGGGGAATGCCTGCTACAAGAGCAATCCCACCAAAGCGATAGGGGCGTACAAGAAAGCCTTGGAGTTATCTCCGGACAACCCGGATTACCTGACGAACCTGGGGGTGGCGTACTACGTTGCGGGGCGGCTGGGTGATTCGGAGAAGACGCTGCGGAAAGCGGTCGGAAAAGTGCCGAACGACGCTACGGCGAACTACCTGCTGGGGGTCACTTTGCTTCAGGAGGGGAATACTGATGCCGCTCTGTCTCAGTTTGTGAAAGCTAATTCGCTCGATCCAAACATGCCGGAGCCATATTACGGCCTGGGGATGGCGTACAAGCTGAAAGGGGAGAGGGGCAAGGCGATCGAGGCATTCAAGCATTTCCTGAAGATCGGCCCAGGCCAGGACCCCAGGGCGATGGGTGAAGCGAAGAAACAGTTGCAGGATCTGGGGGCGAAATGAGCCGCGTCGCCTTGCTGGCATACACCCAACTGAACGGGGTAGAACCATTGCCTGAGGAACTCTCCTGCGCTGGGAGCACCCCTCAGGAAGCCCTCATCGAATATGCGGCACGCGTCTGCTACCGATCTCAGGGGCGGATGGGGTCGAACCCGTCGTTTATTCGCCAGCGGATGCAGGAAGGGCATGAGGACATCATCGAACATGTGTCGGCCACTTTCCTGTTCGAAGGGTGCAGCAGGGCTTGTACCCACCAACTGGTGCGCCACCGCCTCGCCAGTTATTCCCAGGAGAGCCAGCGCTATGTGGACCTGGACAAAGACGGGACCCTCAGCGACGACCCTACCGCGGAGGAGCTGTACGATTTTTTTGTAATTCCCCCGGCACTCCGGCCTTTCGACCCATCCAACCCGACTTTGATGGCGTTCCTGGAGAACCTAAAGGGGGCAGTGATGAGCTATCGGGCGGCTCGCGCTGCGGGGCTGCGTAAGGAAGACGCCCGCTTTCTCCTGCCCAACGCCACGCCGACGCGGGTGGTGGTCACCATGAACCTGCGAAGCTGGAGGCATTTCGTCGCACTGCGGGCGCATCCAGCAGCCCAGTGGGAGATTCGCGAGATTGCCCTGGAGGTGCTGCGCCAGTTGTACCCCATCGCTCCTTCGGTCTTCGAAGACCAGTGGCGAGTGCATTTTGGGGATCGGGTCGAGGCGATCGCTATGGGCAGTCGCTCACCACATAGCGACGAAGCCGTCAGCCGCTAGCCGTGAGCCGTTAGCATTTTTGCTAAGAGGGGGCCAGCAGTATAAGTTCCGTTGTCGTTTGACGACTGGGAGATATCCCTTTCCGAAGAGGTTTCACGCCACATGCAAGCTTGCGGCATCCAGGTCGGAGAGGCGGGCTTTGTGGCGGGCGTTCGTCTCCCGCAGGGCAGATTCCGCGTCTATGCCGCGGGCATCGGCCCAGGCCGCCATCGCCCAGAGCACCTCCCCCAGCCGTTCCGCCGACGAGTCCCCCAGCAGTCCCGCAATATCGGCGTCACTCAAAACGGCACCCACGGGCAGGTTCCTCCGACGTGCCCGCGTGACGTATGCCTGAGCTTGGGCCAAAGCGGGCAGCGCGCCTGGCACGCCATCCAGGAATGACCGCCTGGCCTCTCCAGCTTTCTCCCGCTCCGCTCGCTTTATTTTCTCCCAGTTCTCCAGCACCTCTTCCACGCCAGAGACGGCAATATCACCGAAAACGTGGGGATGCCGCCGGATGAGCTTTTCTACGATGCCGCCCACCACGTCCGGCAGCTTGAAATCCCCTTCCTCGCTGGCAATCTGCACGTGCATCGCCACCTGAAGCAGCAGATCTCCCAGTTCCTCCTGCAATTTTGTGGGATTCTCGGCATCCAGGGCGTCCAACACCTCGTAAGCTTCCTCCAGAAGGTTGGGGCGCAGGGAAAGGTGAGTCTGTTCTTTGTCCCACGGGCATCCGTCGGGGGCCCGCAGGCGTGCGGCGATCTTCTGCAGCGACTCGTATGCCCCTGCATGGGGCAAGGGCGGCAGGTAAAGGCTGGTCATATGGTCGAAGCCAGTATGTCTATCTAGCTCGAACAGTGGAACGGTCTCCACAGACGCGTCAGGCGTTCCAACGTTGCGCACTATGGATACCAGATGGTCGTCTGGATACATTGCCATCAACGTGAGCTTGACATCTCCGGCGAGGGCTCTGCTATAGCATTGGGCTACCACCACTGGATACTCTGGCAGCAGAACCGGAAAGCGGTCCTGCGCCAGAAGCATGGCGTCGTACACCTGTGCGCCGTCCACCGGATCAATTCCGAGCAGCCCGAACAGGGGTTCCAGGAAACTCACGCCGGTTATGATCCGCACTGGTATGCCTGCGTCCTTCGCAAGCCTTACGATCTCCGCTGTGGTGGATTCACCCACGTATGGACTCCCGGGTACAGCATAGACCACCCCATGCGTGCGTCTCCCCAGCTCCAGAACTTTGTGGACGATAGCATCGTAAACTGCGGAGAAACTCTCGTGGCTCTCGTACAGGTAGTCGAAAGAATGCAACTTCCAGGATGAAGGGAACTCAGCGACCGCCGGGTGCTGACGCGTGCGAAGGTAGATTTCGTCAGCGGAGGAAAGTACTTCCCATGCCTCGCGTGTGATGATATCGGCCCTGGAAGGGCCAAGACCGACTATCGTTATCCGCACAGTGACCTCCTCGTGTGATATGTCTGCCAGTTGGTAAGCTTTGCTGATTCCGGGGCAAATTGTCCCACGAAAGTGCGTAAAAGTCAACGCGAATGGGGCGGAAGGGTAAGGGCAAGAAAGCGAACGCCACCGCTACCAATCTGTCTCGACCATCTGGTGCTCTCACCTAATGGGCTACCAGGCCACTCTACAGCCATCTGGCGGCTATCGGCTCATGGCTGATGGTCATCGTTAACCGCACGACAACCGCTTCTGGAGATTTTGCTCAACTTCGCATGGTAGTGTATTATTTTCTACACTGTAGCAAAAAGCAATAGAGGGAGGTGTCACCTGCATGGAAACCGTTCTTCAATCTCGCAACAGGACAGTGGTCATTGGCCCCGACAGGCCGTTCGTGATCATCGGCGAGCGAATCAACCCCTCGGGAAGGAAAAAGCTGGCAGCAGAGATGATGGAAGGCAAATTCGAGCGTGTTGTCGCCGACGCTGTGGCCCAGGTGGAGGCAGGAGCCCATATGTTGGATGTGAACGCCGGTATCCCACTGGCCGACGAACCTGCTCTACTGTCCAGGGTCGTCCGGGAAGTTCAGGCGGTGGTGGATGTACCCCTCTCCATGGACTCCTCGAATGTGAATGCTCTGGAAGCCGCGCTTGATGCCTACGAAGGAAAAGCACTGGTGAACTCCGTCACAGGGGAGGATGAGAAACTGGAAGCTGTGCTGCCTTTGATCAGAAAGCACAATGCTGTCGTCGTTGCTCTTACCTACGACGAGACCGGCATACCCTACGATCCGGAGGCGCGGCTCGCTATCGCCAAGAAGATTGTGGGACGGGCGGCGGACTATGGCATCCCGCCAGAGGACGTGATCGTGGATACCCTGGTCATGCCGGCAGGGGCGGTTCGAGGTGCCGGAGCCATCACTCTGGAGACTACTCGCCTGGTGTGTCAGGAACTGAAGCACAACACCACTTGTGGTGCTTCCAATGTCTCTTTCGGTTTGCCTGCACGGGATGTGATAAACGCCCATTTCATCAGCATGCTCATCGGAGCGGGCATGACCAGCGGCATTGTCAACCCGCTGAAAGAGGACGTCCGCCATGCGATCATGGCTGCTGATATGCTCATGGGACACGACGAGAACTGCTTGCGCTGGATCAGGGCAATGCAGCCTGCCGGAGTGGCGTCGGGTAAGGCGGAGCGTAGGGGTCGCAGGCGCAGGAGACGGGAACAGTAGTACCTTACCAGTGAAATTCTTGTGCACTGGGCAAAGATTTGGTGCAGAGGAAGAAAATCATCCACAGATTTCACATTGGACTTTTGACAAAATCGACATGCGGCTGTCCGAGCCTCTCATCTTTGGACGGCAGGTGAAGGGAAGTGGCATATCTTGTGGTCGAGCGGAGCTCGAACACAAGATACGCGCTCTCTCTTTCTTTCTTTTTTTCTTCCTTCCTCAAGATAAAGGGCTCTGATTGGCAAATCAGCCTGTTCGGCCAAAGTCCAATTCACGGATTGCGCAGATTAAGTTCAGAAATCAACGGAAGAGCGAATCAACGAATCAACGAATCAGCGAAACCTCCTCAGTGGTCCTACCGGTCGCTGATTCGTTTGGCTCGTCCAGGTAAGGGGGGGATGCTATGAAGTTCAGTGAAATTTACAAAGACAGTGGGAAGCCCATGGTCTCGGTCGAGCTTTTCCCGCCGAGGACCAAACGGGGACTAAGGATTCTCATGGAGGAGTTGGAGTGTCTGGTGCGACATGATCCTGCGTTCGTGTCGGTTACCTATGGCGCTGGCGGGTCGTCGCGGGATAAAACCCTGGATCTGGTCAAGACCGTCCGCCAGCGGTTCGGATTCGAGACGGTACCGCATCTGGCGTGCTACGGCACCGCTCCGGAGGTAATAGAGGAATATCTGGGCCGGGCTATCGCCGACGGTGCGAGGAACATCGTGGCACTGCGGGGTGATCGACCCCAGTACGATCCTGATTTCGTGCCACATGAGCGAGGTTGCAATCATGCCATCGATCTGGTCCACCATATTGCTGAGACCACCGATCTGGAGATAGCAGTGGCCGGATACCCGGAGGGACATCCGGAGTGCAAGGACTGGCACAAAGATCTGCAGCATCTGAAAGAGAAAGTGGACGCCGGAGCATCCCTGGTGCTAACCCAGCTTTTCTACGATAACGCCGATTTCTTCCGCTTCAGGGACGAAGCGACGAAAATAGGAATATCGGTACCCATAGTGCCGGGCATCATGCCGATCATAAAATTCTCCCAGATACAGCGGATCACGAGCCTCTGTGGGGCGAAAATACCGTCCCACATCACCACAACACTGCTCCAATACGAGGATGGATCGGAGGCGCAGCGCCTGGCAGGCCTGGATCTTGCTATCGAGCAGGCCAGGGAATTGTTGGAGGACGAAGTGCCCGGTCTTCATATTTTCAGTCTGAACAACGGAAGGAACACATCCCGCATGGTCGACGCCCTCGCCGACCTGTTGGGAAAATCATTGCCTGAGGAGGACCCATGCCCGACAGAACCGTACTACGCCAGTTCTCCAAAGAAGAATTGATAGACCTGTTGGAAGACGCCGCCAAGAACTGGCTGGCCCACGACGGCCTCTGGTTTCAGGCGGCGGAGCGGAAGTTTGGAATGGACGTCGCCATCGAGCTGGATAGGGAGGCATGGCGGTATTTTACCGTCGTCGAGGCGAATCGAATTATGCGCAGGCATGGGATGGAACCGGGAGGTGGCATCCCAGCCCTCAAGAAAGCGCTTCAATTTCGCCTTTACGCCCGTGTCAATGAGCAGGAGATAATCCAGCCAGATGACAAGACCTTGATCCTACGGATGAACTCCTGCAGGGTGCAGGAGGCCAGGAAGCGGAAAGGGATGCCCGATTTCCCGTGCAAACCGGTAGGAATTGTCGAGTACACCTATTTCGCTCAGGCGATAGACCCGCGCATCAAAACCAGGGTTATCGCCTGCCCCCCGGACGAACACCCGCCGGAGTACTGGTGTGCCTGGGAATTCCATCTCGAAGAGGAGGATGAAGAATGAGCCCGCAGTTGCTGTACCTGTCCAGAGCGGATGTGGAAAAGGTCGCTTTGCCCATGAGCAGGGTCATCGACCTCGTGGAAACGGCGTTCCGAGAGAAAGGGCTGGGAGAGGTAGAGATGCCTCCGAAGCCGGGGATTCACACGCGGAAAGACGCTTTCATCCACGCGATGCCTGCTTACATCCCTGCGATGAACTCGGCCGGGATAAAATGGGTCGGTGGGTATCCGGAGAATTACAAGAAAGGGCTCCCGTACATCAGCGGTCTCTTGATTCTCAACGATCCCGAGACCGGGCTGCCCGTTTCCGTCATGGATTGTTCCTGGATTACCGCTATGCGGACCGGATCGGCTGGCGCTGTGGCGGCCAAGTACCTGGCTCGCCCCGATTCGGAGGTGATGGGTGTGCTGGGTTGCGGAGTGCAGGGCCGGACGAACTTGATCGCTATGTCGCAGCTGTTCCCTATCAAGCGCGTTTATGCCTATGACATTCGCCCGGAGGCCGCGGAGAAATACCGGCAGGAGATGGGAGACTCCCTTGGGGTGGAAGTCATGGTGGTAAAAGAGCCGAAAGATGCGGTGGCGGATGCGGATATTGTGGTCACTGCAGGACCGATCTTGAAGCACCCGACGCCTGTCATCGAGAAAGGATGGCTCAAGCCTGGCGGGTTTGCCTCTCCTGTGGATTTCGATTCATACTGGAAGCCTGAGGCCCTGGCGGAGGCGGACAAGTACGCCACCGACGACACGTCTCAGTATTTGTACTATCGGACAGTGGGGTATTTTCTGCAATCGCCCGACCCGTACGCTGACCTGGGGGAGATCGTCACGGGGCAAAAGCCGGGGCGTGAGACGCCGGAGGAGCGCACCATTTCCATGAACCTCGGACTTGCGCTGGAGGACATGGCGGTTGCTCCGGAGATCTACAGGCTGGCGAAAGAGCGGGGGATCGGAACCTGGCTGCCACTTTGAATGGGTCCTGATAGTACAGCAGTGTGTCAGCGCGTGCGGCAGTGACATTGCCGTCGAGCTGGCTGGCAATCTGGTTTACAGATGGTGAGAGGAAGTTTTTTGCGTCTTGGCGGCACTGCGTCAGATTTCGTGTAGCCCAGGAACTGTTTCTGGGGGGTGGTCCGATGAGTGACAGAAAAAGTTTGGTATTGGTGGCAGTTTTCGTTGCAGGGCTGTTAGTGGGGTGGCTCGTGCTTGGCTGGCTTCTCTTCCCAGTGCATTGGGTCAATGTCGATCCGTGGGAGATGAGGCCACCGGCCAGGGCTACGTACCTCGATCTGGTGGCGGAGGATTATGCCATACACCAGGACAAAAGCCGCCTGGAAGCGTTTCTCATGGGCTGGCCCAGTGCTGATCTGGCCAAGTCGTTGCCGGAGTTGATCACTTATCATCAGAGACACGGGCAGGTGGGGCAGGCCAGGGCGGTGGGGATGATGATGGGTGCTCTTGGAACGGAGGTGTCCCATCCTGTCCAAAAGAAAGGCAGTGCTCTCTGGAAGTGGATATTCCTGTTGATCAAGGTACTGCTTTTGACATTGTTGTTTGTGGGTGTTCTTTACGTTGTGTGGCGTGTGAAGAGGAGAATAGAAGCCCGCGCTCCAATCGAGCAGAGAAAGGAGGCCAGTCAGAAGGCCATGGGTGGGGGACCTATGCCCACGTCTCCGCCTACGGGTGTGCCTGAGGCGCCCGCACCTCCTGAAACTGCATCTCCACCTGTGCGCGTGGCCGAGGCACCTGCACCTCCTGAAACCGCGCCTCCACCTGCGCGCGTGGCCGAGGCACCCGCATCCACTGAGACCGCGTCTCCGCATGCGCCCAAGCCCGGATGGCAACTTCTGGATAGGACTGTCTTGGAGTTCCACGTGGGAGATGAGGTGGACTACACTGATTCCAGAGATCTGGTTTCCGAGGGCAGGAAAGAGTTTTTCGGCAACTACGGCATTGCACCGGAGGAGTGGCTCGACAAAAGGCAGGAACTCCCATGGGCTTTCTCCGTCTGGTTGTTCGACAAGCTGGATATAAACACCAAGACTGTTTTCCTCGTCACCTCCGGCGCTTGGAAGAATGAGGATATGAGGAATAGCTTGACAAAGTCCTCCGATCAGGGTGAGGTAGAGATGCGGGAGATCAAGCCGGGATCTTCGTTTGCCCTGGAAACCAGCGGGCTCTACATGCGCTGTGTCGTGTCTCAGGTCGACTACAGCCCTAAGGCCGATCCGGAGATGGCTGTCTCGGAGATTCGGCTGGATGTAGATGTCTATCGGAATACGGGCGCTGGGATACCATCGTTTTTGAGGAATGCGAGAGGGTGATAGGAGCGCACCTAAGCGTGGGGCAGGCCGCAGGCCTGCCTCACGCCCCAACATCTGGTAAGGGGAGAGCACTCCAGACCTACATCCCGGGTGGTAAAAGCACTTCCGATTGACTACCACGGTTAAGGGAGATGCTACCGAGAGGGTAGACTCTATCGGAAATGCAGGATACGGGCGTGAGAGCAAGAACATCGCGGCGGTGGAGGGCCGATGTTGCAGGTTAACAGATTATTCTGATGTAACTGTTCAGGTCATACTGACTGTGG
>CAZDOZ010000055.1:0-13612 GCA_964507175.1 uncultured Anaerolineae bacterium | reverse complement strand
ACGATACTTTTGACATTCCCCAGAGCGAGGTGCTGCAGACTTTGAAGCCGTGAGATTGCCCGGTTGATCCGATAGAAAACCAATGTCTGATCTCCACTGGATGTTGCAGGTTAGCGAATTGTTCTGACAATATCAGCAGATGTTGGAGCGTGGAGCAGGCCTGCTCCACGCTTAAGTGCGCTCCTACCCCCCTAATCAAAACGCCGCATAATTCCTCGCTGGAGGCACCACGATGGGCGGATCGAACGGTTGTTACGAGAACATGCACTGGCCTTTGGACATGAGTTCGGACGCCGCCGGTCTGCCTTTGAGAAACACAATCGTGTAGACACGAACCCACGACGATGGCCTCATCTTTCTGACCGCCACTCGGGACGACGCACAAAGTGAAACATGGGTAATCACCGCAAAATCCTCCTTGACAAGAAGCAGGTGATTGTGTATAATAGTGGTGGGAGCGCTCCCAAGACCCTTTCGTTGTCTGAGGACATGCATTGGGAAAGGGGCTTTTCTTCGGCAATAGCCGTCGGAATGCCGGGCGGATAGCCGCCAGGAACCCCGGTCGAAAGGCTGTACCCGGCGGTGAGATGGTCTGAAAGCACCTTGTAAGGCGGGGAGAAGCGTTTATTTTTTAGATATATGTGGGAGCGCTCCCACACCATAGGAGGTCTTTCATGGGATACACTCTAGAAGAGATCGCGGAAATGGCCCATGTCTCACGCTCCACGGTGTCCCGTGTCGTCAACGGCCACCCGAACGTGAGCGATGATGTAAGAGAGCGGGTGTGGAAAATCATCCGAGAGGTGGGATACCAGCCACACGCAGCGGCGCGTAGCCTTGCTACCAACCGGTCCAATATCCTCGCGTTGATAATCCCGGAACCGGTGACAAGGATTTTCACCGATCCCTTCTTTCCAATTCTCATCAAGGGCATGGCCGACGCCTGTAATGAACACCGGTATAACCTCATGCTCTCCCTGTTCACCGGCAGGAACGAGCAGGAGGAGCAGTACCTGCGTGTGCTCAAGAGCGGCACTCTGGACGGGGCGGTTATCGCATCCACGACTCTCGACGACCCTCTTGTACCGAGGCTCCTGGAAGACCAGGTTCCCTTCGTGATGGTCGGGAGCTATCCCGACGACCGGGTGAACTACGTGGACGTGGACAACGTACATGGGGGACAAATGGCGGTGGAGCACCTGTTGAGGTTGGGACACGGCAATGTGGCCACCATCACAGGGCCGATGAACATGAAAGCCTCACAAGACCGCTTCGAGGGGTACAAAAGAGCTCTCGAGAACCGCGGGCTGGAGGTGAACGAAGCACTCGTGGTCGAAGGGGATTTCACCGAACAGGGAGGCTACGCTGCCATGAAAAAGCTCTTGCAGGAGAAACCCACCGCCGTTTTCGTAGCCAGTGATACCATGGCTTTCGGCGCTGCAAGGGCCATCCGGGATGCAGGGCTCTCCATCCCCGAGGATGTGGCTCTGGTTGGATTCGACGATCTGCCGGTCTCTTCCGTGACGGTTCCTCCGCTGACCACCGTCCGACAGCCAATAGAACGCCTTGGGTACATGGCAACAGAGGTGTTGGTAGACATAATTCAAGGCAAAGCAGGTGAACCACAGAGGCTCATGCTCCCTACGGAGCTCGTGGTGCGCCAATCCTGCGGGGGGATTTGACTCCGCGTATTCATGCATCGGAGGTAGAGGAAGGCTCACCGTCTCTTTGGTCCGAGGGCAGGGGGAAAGCCTGGCCAGCTTGCTGAAAGAGGTTGCTGAAACCAGCGTGAATTCCACTTGAGAAAAGGAGGAACAGAACTATGTGGCGCAAGAAGGTTTATGCATTGCTTGGTGTGCTCCTCGTCCTGAGCTTCATCGTCACATCGTGCGCCAAGCCGACGCCTCAGGTGATCGAGAAGAAGGTCGTTCAAACCCAGGTCGTCGAGAAGAAAGTCGTCGAGACCAAACTCGTCGAGAAGAAGGTCATCCAGACCAAGGTCGTCGAGAAGAAAGTCGTGGTCACGCCCACACCAAAACCGCCAGAAGCAGTCAACCTGAAGATTTGGATCATGCCGAACGGCCCGGATCCATTGGCAGCCATCAATACTGAGATCAAGGCCTACGAGAAGCTGCATCCCAACGTCCACATCAAGGCCGAAGTTTTGGACTGGGGCTCTGCATGGAGTAAGATCACAACAGCAGCCACCAGCGGCGAGGGGCCCGATATCTCCCAGTTGGGAACCACCTGGGTTGCAGCCATCGCCGCCATGGGAGCACTGAGGCCGTTCACTACCGACGAGGTCGCCGCGATGGGCGGGAAGGACAATTTCGTTGCCGCATCCTGGCAGACCTGCAACCCCGTGGGGAGCGGCTACACCGTTGCCGTGCCCTGGTTCGTGGACGACAGGGCACTCGTCTACCGAAGCGACGTGATGAAAAAGGTGGGGCTGGACCCGGACAAAGCGTTTGCCACCTGGGACTCATTCGATGCAGCCCTGGCCAAGATCAAGAAAGCACATGCTGCCGGTGATGTGTCCTGTGATCCAATTGGGTTCCCAGGCAAGAACGACTGGAACGTTTTGCACAACTTTGCTCCGTGGGTCTGGGGGGCTGGCGGCGACATGCTCAACAAAGGCAATACAGCCGCTGTGTTCAACAGCCCGAAAGCTATAAAGGGATTTGGGTTCTACGCCAGTCTCTACACCAAAGGCTACGCGCCTAAGGATGTGTTAGAGCTGAACAGCGCCCAGGTCGAAGGCCTGTTCACGTCTGGCAAGATATGCTCCGTCATCTCCGGGCCCTGGATGATCAAGGGCTCCCGCACACCAAAGGACAAAGGCGGCTGGGCGGAAAGCATCGCCGCCAACAACCTGGCTGTTCACGAAATCCCCGCCGGGCCTGCCGGTCGATTCACTTTCGTCGGTGGCTCCGACCTGACCGTATGGCGCTCAAGCAAGCACCAGAAAGAGGCAGTGGACTTCGTGAAGTATCTGGCGGGCAAAGAGTCCCAGATCCGCTACGGCCTCAACATCGGCATGCTGCCCGCAGTCAAGGAGGCGCTGGCCGATCCCAAGTTCAAGGACGACCCAGGTTACGGCGTCTTCGTGAAAGCCGTGGAGCATGGCAAGTCTTATCCCGCCATCGCTGCCTGGGGGCCTCTGGAGTCAGCAATGGTGAAGAATCTCGGTTCCCTGTGGGATGATGTCGCCGGGGTTAACGGCACGTTCGATCCCAACACGGTGATTCCGAAGCGGCTCAATGCAGCCAAGAAAGAAGTCGATGCGATCCTCGCTGCCGGCGGGCAGTAAATCTGCATCTTTTGGGCGTCGGAGGTCACTGGACGCCCTCCGACGCCCCACCCTGATGGGGTTTCACGTACAGGCCGGCGGACGGCAATAGGAATGATGACATGGTCAAAACCTGGAAGAAGTACAGAATGGCTTACCTGTTCATCCTACCCACAGTGGTAGCGATGACGCTCATTCACTTCGTCCCAACGCTGATGGCGATCTACATGTCCTTCCTGAAGCTCAATCAATTCACGCTGGGGAAATTCCTGCGTGCCCCCTTCGTGGGACTTCATAACTACCGGACGATCTTCGGTGGTGCAGCGGGGAACGCACTGGTGGCAGGCATCCAGTACGCTGCCCGCAACACCATCCTTTACTCCATCGCGGTTAACATCGGCACAATTGGCATCGGGCTTGTGCTGGCGATGCTCCTGAATCGGGAGTTCAAAGGGCGCGGCATTGCCCGAACGCTGATGCTCCTGCCATGGGTCGTGCCGACTTACGTGGTCGGCCTGCTCTGGGGCATGATGTGGCTGAGGGATCAGGGAATCATCAACGTTATCCTGGTGGATTGGCTTCACCTTTTCCATACCAGGCCGTTCTGGCTGCTTGGGAGAAACACTCTCATCGCCATCATAGTGCCTACCATCTGGCGGCAGCTTCCATTTAACACAATCATGCTCCTCTCCGGCCTGCAACTGGTGCCGCAGGAGCTTTACGATGCAGCCTCCATAGACGGTGCTTCCGGCTGGAAGCGGTTTCTTTACGTAACAATCCCTGTGATGAAGCCTGTGCTCGCCATCGTCATCCTATGGGGTACAATTTTCACTATGTTCGGCTACAATATCGTGGTGATGATGTTCGGCAACGGCGGCGGCTACCCCGGTGAGTGGGGAGATCTACTCATGCCTGCAATCCAGCGACAGTCCTTCGGCTACTGGATGTTTGGCCTTGGCTCAGCTGTGTCGGTGCTGATGATGGCCGGCATGATGGTGTTCGTCTGGCTTTGGTACCGCGCGTTCAAAGTTTCCCTGATACAGGAGTGAGTGATGCAGACCGTCAACGTCTACAGAATCCGCAAGAAGCTGGCAACGTGGGGCACATATGCCCTGCTGATCGTTCTCTTGGCCATGATCCTGTTCCCGATACTGTGGATGCTCCTCACATCCCTCAAGACCAACCAGGAAATCGTGAGCAACACCGACATCCTGCCGAAGCACTGGCAATGGAGAAATTATATCGACCTGTGGAAGCAGGTGAACTTTGGCATGTACTTCAAGAACAGCCTTATCGTTTGCAGCCTCGTGATGGTCATCGTTACCGTGCTGGCGATGTTCTCCGGGTACGCGCTGGCACGCTATCGATTCCCCGGCGCCGACACTTTCGGCCTGGCGGTGCTGGCGACGCAACTCATTCCAGGCATCCTGTTCCTGCTCCCGCTATACGAGGTATTCGTTACAATCAAACGGAAGACCGGAATCCCTATGATCGGCTCGAACCTGGGCGCGATCGTTCTGTACATCGCTTTCTACCTCCCTTTGAGCCTCTGGATCCTGCGCAGCTTTTTCGCGTCCATCCCGCGAGACCTGGAAGAGGCGGCGATGATAGATGGTTGCAGCGAGTTCCAGGCGTTCTGGCATGTGGCAGTACCGCTCGCGGCCCCCGGCATCGTGGCGACAGCGATCTATGTCTTTCTGACCGCATGGGATGAGCTGATGTTTGCCTGGGTCCTCAACGTCAAGACGATCCCAGTAGGAATACGGCTCTACGTGGGGCAGTACCAAAACCGGTTCGACCTGATGAGTGCCGCATCTGTCGTGGTTACGATCCCCGTGTTGATTACATTCTTCCTGTTCCAGCGCCAGATGATCAGCGGTCTGACAGCGGGCGCGGTGAAGGAGTGAGCATGGTCCTTCCACAAAAATCCTCCGGTTTGCGCCCTCGCACGAAGAGGCACGCTGACCAAACGACACCTGAGCTGCGCAATCCGCGGTCAAGAGTCTGTGAAAGCCGCCTGTTCCGCAGGTTGAGCTCCGCTATGCAAGGAACTATGAGAAAATTCCTGATTTCCACTCTGGCACTTTTGCTGCTAATCTCGGCATGTCAGCCGACAACTCATCGATTACAGGAGAGGAGCATGCCTACGCCGAAGACAGTTACGATTCCGAAGAACATCTCCATTCCTGAGGCTGCCTGGTCGCGGCCTATCGGACTGCCAGTGGCTCATTCCCCCAAACCGTCCGTCGATTACCCCATGATAGACGACGGCCCATACCAGGGTGCCCCCCTGGGAGGAATTGGGGCAGGGACCATAGGCCGAACTTTCAGGGGAGATTTCGCCCGATGGCACCTGGACATCGGAAGGCATCGGTACGAACCGGTGCCCGCGGACATGTTTTCCGTTTACATGGAGCAGGATGGGCACAAAATCGCCCAGGCGCTCTGGACGGAAAAGCCGAAAACATTCCTGAATAGCTGGCAGTGGAAATACCCCGTGGGTGCAGGCACCTATTACGCCCTTTACCCACGCTCCTGGTTCGTATACGACTGGGAGCGGTTTCCCGCGAGACTCGCAGTAGAGCAGTTTTCCCCCGTCATCCCCCACAACTACCGGGAGAGCAGCTATCCGGTGGCTGTTTTTCTCTGGACAATGGAGAATCCCACCGACAAGCCTGTGAAAGTTGGTATCATGTTCACGTGGCAGAACATGCTGGGGCGTGGCTGGGACAGGGACTTCCTTGGCGGACATGTCAACCGAGCGCGGGAGGAGAAACTGCAGAGCGGCAAGATGCGGGGCGTGGTGATGGAGTTCGGCGATGCTCCGGCGGAGGAGGGCTGGCAGGGGTCGTTTGCCGTCGCAGCGATGGAATCGCCGGGCGTGCAGGTCTCGTACAGGACTCGGTTCCGGGCTAACGGCGATGGATCCAAAATATGGGCGGATTTCGCAGCCAACGGTGCTCTCTCGGATGTAGACAACCCCACGCCAAGCAAGATGGGTGAAATCATTGGCTCGGGCGTCGCTGTCACGGTCGACCTGAGGCCCGGTGAGTCCCGCCAGGTGCCGATGGTGCTGGCGTGGGATCTTCCAATAGCCCAGTTTGGCGATGGCGCAAAGTGGTATCGGCGGTACACAGCATTTTACGGCACGTCCGGCCACAACGCGTGGAGGATAGCCAGGGATGCCCTGGAGCAATATCGGTCGTGGAGGGACCAAATCGTCGGGTGGCAATCGAAGATCCTCCAGGAGGATACCCCGTTATGGTACAAGAGGGCTTTGTTCAACGAGCTGTATTTCATCGCCGACGGCGGGACTGCTTGGGTCACGACTCCGGTGAGCCAGGGAGAGCCAGGTCCAGGCGACCTGGGGCACTTTGCACAGCTCGAATGCTACGACTACCCGTTTTACGAGACCCTGGACGTGCGCTTCTACGGCTCTTTCCCTCTGCTCATGCTCTGGCCCGATCTGGAGAAAAAGGTCATGGAGGATTACATCCTCACGGTGGACGAATCCGACCCGACTTTAAGGAAAATCCTCGGCTCGGGGAGGAAGGCAGTTCGCAAAGCGGCCGGAGCAGTGCCACATGACCTAGGGATGCCATCAGAATCCCCGTTCCTGAAAGTCAACGCCTACGACTTCCAGAATATCAACGTTTGGAAAGATCTGAACAGCAAGTTCGTCCTCCTGCTCTACCGGGATTACAGGACAACGGACGACAGATCCCTGGTGGATTCCGGCTGGCCTGCGGCGAAGTCGGCTTTGGAGTATCTGAAGAGGTTCGACCGGGATGGCGACGGGCTCCCTGAGAACGACGGCATTCCGGACCAGACCTACGATACCTGGGCGATGAAAGGCCCAAGCGCCTACTGCTCCGGGCTGTGGATAGCGGCTTTGGAAGCTGCCGTTGAGATGGCTAATCTGGAAGACGATGCGGCGGCTGCTGAAAAATTTGGTTCGTGGCTGCGGAACGCCAGGAGGAGCTTCGAGGAAAAGCTATGGAACGGCCGTTATTACGACTTCGACACAGAAAGCTCCCATCACGACAGCCTGATGACCGATCAGCTTGCAGGGCAATGGTATGCTGAACTGTGCTCTCTTCCGGGCGTGATTTCTCCGGAACGGGAGAAGGAGATCCTGAAGCTGATTTACGACGCCAATGTTCTTGGGTTCGCCGGAGGGCAGATGGGAGCGGTGAACGGCACTCGTCCAGATGGAAGCGTGGATACCAGCTCCGATCAGTCCCAGGAGGTCTGGGCCGGCATAACCTACGCCCTGGCAGCGCACATGCTCCAGGCCAGGCTGGATGACCTGGCGTGGAAGACGGCCTGGGGTGTGTATCACCAGACCTACGAAGCAAACGCCCTCTGGTTCAGAACTCCGGAGGCGTGGCTCAGGGATGGGAGATTCCGCGCTTCCATGTACATGCGCCCCGGCGCCATCTGGGCGATGGAGTACACTCTGAATCACCGATAGGGGCAAGGCGCCTCCCGTCGTGAGGGCACCGCGCTGTCAATCGTTGGCCTACAGCGAAGCCCGTGTTGCAAGCGCTTTCTCCGCAAAAGTGATGATGGCTCATGGCTGGCCAGCGGCTCCGTCGTTACGCAGCGTGTAACCACTCATGGCAGCCGCTTTGGCATGGAACAACTGACAATCATCACCAAACCTTCCACTCACCAGCATTGGTATGGTATACTTCCCCTGCAAAAGCACGGTCCGCCGGAAAGCGGTTATCGAGTCCGTTGATGCGAGGTGGCATGTCTGACAGCAAATCCCCAATCCGCACGCACTTCTTTTATGGGTGGGTCATCGTCGCCGTGGCTTTCATATCCCTGGCAGTGGTCTTTGGCATCCGCCTCACTTTTTCGGTCTTCCTGGTGGAACTCAACAAAGATTTCGGGTGGAGCAGAAGTGGGATAGCCGGGATATATTCCATCAACATGGTCGCCGTTGCCATCTTACTCCCTTTCGTAGGGAGGATCCAGGACAAATGGGGCGCTCGAAAGCTGTTCACGGTGGGCGGGGTCACGATGGGAATAGCGCTCCTTGCAAGCAGCCAGATCAATTCCCTGTGGCAGCTGTACTTTGCATACGGGGTACTGACGGCGCTTGGCATAGCGATACTGAGCGTCGGCCTGCACTCGGCCATGATATCTCGCTGGTTCTCGGCCCAGGGCCGGCGCGGTACGGCAATCGGAATGGCACTGGCTGGGACTGGCGTGGGCGTGCTGGTGCTCACCCCGCTCACGGATCGGGTTATCAGAGCATGGGGGTGGAGGAACGCATATCTTACGCTGGCAACATTGGTGTTCCTAATCGCCGTGCCGATGAACTGGCTCTTCCTGAGAGACGATCCGGAAAGCATCGGACTGCATCCAGATGGGTGGAGGCCGGAACCAGGAATTCCGGCCGACGGAGACGACCCCGTTTCCACACCATCTCACACATGGAGATGGCATGAAGCATCCAGAACATTCCGGCTCTGGGCACTGTACCTGGCGGCGGCCCTCGCCCTCTTCTCACTACGCATGATTTCGGTACACCAGGTGGCCCACATGGTGGATGTAGGATATCCCAGAAGTGAGGCGGCAGATGCAGTTGGCGTCACTGGAGCGATAATCGCAGCATCGTTCATTTTCTGGGGCACCATATCTGACCGGATAGGCCGCTACAAAGCCTACCTGATGGGAGGACTCTCACTCGTAACCGCCACCACCATCCTCCTATCGCTCACGAAATTCTACCCGGCGATCCTGCCCCTCTACGCATTTGCTCTTTTCTGGGGCATAGGAGAGGGATCGTGCACATCGCTCCTAACGGCCATAGCCGCAGATATGTTCCAAGGCTCCGAAGTTGGCACCATCGTCGGGACTATGTCCGCAGCGTTCGCGATAGGCTCCGGCACCGGAGCGTGGTTCGGAGGCTATGGTTACGACACGTGGGGTAGTTACACTATCCCATTCTCTCTCGCCATCCTGGCCACATTGACTTCAATAGTGATCGTACAGGTGCTGGCCAGAAAGCTTGGAGAAAGCGCAAGAAAGAGCTGTATCAAATCCACCGGAGGTGCTGCATGAAAATATGGGTGAGGGCTCTGCTATCGCTATTCCTGATAGCGCTGGCATTGATTCTGTACCGTCTGGTGACGATCAAACCACTGGAAGCCAAACCTCTCTTCCGAGATGCCAGACAGACATGGGTAATTGCCCATCGAGGCGGAGCAGGCCTCGCGCCGGAGAATACCATGGCTGCGTTCCGCAAAGCCGTCGCCATGGGGGTGGATATGCTGGAAATGGATGTACACATGACCAAAGATGGGCACATTGTCGTGATCCACGACAGCACCGTGGATAGGACGACCGATGGAGCAGGAAAGGTCAACGAGATGTCCTTTCGAAAGCTAGAAGAGCTGGATGCAGGGTATCGATTTACCCCCGACGGCGGCATGTCTTATCCTTACCGGGGGAAAGGGATCACCATCCCGAGCCTGGAGGAGGTGTTGAGCTCCTTTCCAAACACCAGGATGAGCATCGAAATAAAGCCAAGCAATCCCGTTGTTGCTGACAAGGTGGTATCCCTGGTGAAAAAGCATCACGCTGACGAGCGAGTGTTACTCATATCCTTTGACAGCAACGTGATGCACAGAGTAAGGACCATAGACCCGGATGTGGTCACCGGGGCCAGTAAATGGGAGATGGAAACATTTTGGATAATGCAGGAACTCCACATATGGCGGCTGTACAGGCCGATCCCAGACGTCCTCCAGCTGCCGGACACGTGGAAGGGGCATCAGGTGGTCACGCCAGGACTCATCCGAGCGGCACACAAATTGGGCATGAAAGTCCAGGTCTGGACGGTAGATGATCCGGCGGAAATGGAGAAATTCGTAGGCGAGAAAGTGGATGGCATCATTACCGACAGGCCGGATTTGTTGTTGAAGCTGCTGGGAAAGTAACCACGCCCGCGGCGATTGCCTGGAAAGTAGGATCCCATTACAGGAGGTGATCAAAATGTTAATCGGAGAATTTATGACCAAGGAGCCCATCACAGTCACGACGGACACGGGGGTTTATGAAGCCCTCAATCTGATGAGAGAAAACAAGATACGTCGTCTCCCCGTACTGGACAGAAAGGGGAAACTCGTGGGCATAGTTTCGGAGAAAGACCTGCTCTATGCATCCCCATCACCCGCCACATCCCTCAGTATTTACGAACTCAGGTACCTTCTGTCCAAGCTCAAAGTGTCACAGGTGATGTCCTCGCCTGTCATAACGGTGCGGGAGAATGGCACCCTGGAAGAAGCATCCCGGATAATGGTGGACAACAAAGTAGGAGGCCTTCCGGTCACCCGAGGTGATCAGGTGGTTGGTATCATCACGGAAACCGATATCTTCAAAATCTTCCTTGTGATGCTCGGCGCCCGCCAGCCTGGGATCAGGGTAACCATTCGGGTGCCGGATGTGAAAGGTGAATTACAGACTGTAACGGGAGCGATAGCTACCGCCGGCGGAAACATTGTTAGCCTGGGAACCATAACAGGGAAGATACCAGGGGTGGCCCGGATTCTGGTCAAGGTGCAGGGAGTGGGTCAGGAAACCCTGGAGAAAACGCTGCAGGGTATCGGAGCGGAGATAGAGGACGTGAGGGAATGCTGAACGCTGGGGAGGGGGAGCCTGCCGGCGGGCCCGCGTCGAGGCTCCACAGCAGGCTCCCTGTCGTTGCCTTCCTACAGCACTGCTTGCCTCACCCAATAGGTCTGGGGCATGGCGAGAATCTCGTCCAACACATCGTCCGGCACATGCTCGTCCACGCCCATCACCATCACAGCCTCGCCCCGGGGCGCCACCCTGCCCACGTACATGAACGAGATGTTGATGTCATGGGCACCCAAGAGAGTCCCCACTTTGCCGATGACTCCTGGCCTGTCGTGATGGCGCACCAGGAGCACTTTGCCGCGCGCCGGAAACGACACCCAGAAACCATCTATACTTACCACGTACGGCCCGTCCTCCATCACCGTACCGCCAAGGCTTATCTCTTTCCCATTGGAAACAACTCTTAGAGAAAGCATGATGCCGTAACGGTCCGCTTCCGCCCGCTTGCGTCTCTGAAGCGAGATGTGCCGTTGGCTGGCGATGGTTTTCGCGTTCACCAGGTTCACCCTGGCGTCCACGACCCCATCCAGGAAGCCTTTCAGCGCCGCGGCCTCCACGTATTCCAGGTCGTACTTGACGATCTCCCCGCACGCAGAGATTTCGATCATCTCGGCCCGCGGCTCCCCGATCTGCGCAGCGAGCTTGCCCAACTTTTCTGCCAGTTCAATGTACGGCCCCAGCACCGCCATCTCCTCCGGTGGCACCATTGGCATGTTGACGGCGTACCTCGCCAGACCCCCTTGAAGCACCGTGAGCACCTGCTCTGCTATGTCGCGCGCCACCTGCTCCTGTGCCTCCACCGTGGAGCCCCCCAGGTGCGGCGTTACCACGATCTTCGGGTGCTTCAGCAGCGGGCTATCAGACGGCGGGGGTTCCTTCGAGAATACGTCCAGCGCCGCTCCAGAGATCAGCCCTTCATCCAGGGCTTCGATCAGAGCCTTCTCGTCCACGACGCCACCACGGGCGACGTTCAACACGAACGCCGTGGGCTTCATCTTTCGGAATGCATCCCGTCCGATCAGCCCCCTGGTGCTGTCCGTCAGTGGCACGTGAACGGTGACGAAATCAGCCCGCGCAAGCAATTCGCCCAGGGACAGGAGTTCTACGCCGAGCCTCTCCGCCTGCTCCGATGAGATGTAAGGATCGTAGGCTATGACCTCCATCTCCAATCCCTGTGCTCGTCGGACTACCTCGGTGGCGACGCGTCCCAGCCCCACTGTGCCCAGCACTTTACGGCGAAGGTCCGTGCCCATAAAATGACTCCGCTTCCACTCACCTTTGCGGAGCGAATCATACGCCTGTGGGATGTTCCTCGCCAGGGCGAACATCAAACCAACGGTGTGCTCCGCTGCTGCCACAATGTTACCAGTCGGGGCGTTTGCCACGACGATACCCAAGGAGGTTGCCGCGGGGATATCTATGTTGTCCACGCCGACGCCTGCGCGGCCCACGACTTTCAGGCGCTTGCCGGCTTCGAGAACCTTGGCCGTTACTTTCGTCCCGCTTCTGACGATGAGGGCCTCGTATTCGGGAATGATGCGGATGAGTTCGTTTGACGGCAACTTGGGCTTGATATCCACCTCAGCTACTCGCTTCAGAGCGGTAAGTCCCTCTTCGGGCAGAGGGTCAGACACCAATACCTTGAACATTTTCTTCCTCCCTTCTCAGCATTGAAACGAATGTCGGCTACCGGTTGGTCCTGGGTAAGCAAACGCCCCCGCTCGAGCATCGGAGACGCTGCAAAAATTCCGGTAGATAAGGGGATTTGCGAAGCAAATCCTCGGGGCCTGTATGGCCCCCAGGAGCCCCCCTGAACTGTCGTCGGCCTCCATCAACCCCAACGATGAATCGTGATCGCCCCAGGTGTGTCGAGAAGGCTCCTGGGACAGCCTGGGGCTTTTGGTTCGCTTCGAAATCCCGATAAGACGATGACAATAGCCTGTGGAAAACAAAAAGGGCGACACTTTTGTCGCCCTACGCCGTTGTATAGCCACAAAAGTATACAGCCATATCTCCCAAAGTCCAAATCCGCAGTGCGTGTTTCGTCTCTTGCTAGTGGTACGTTATGTTTCAGCTTGTGGCACGCCCCTTCCATAGAAGCAGGATATGGATGACACGGACGGACACCCGCACATTAACGCAGATGGGAGGAAAATCTAAAAAACCGGCGTCTATCTGCGCCCGTCAGCGTCATCAGCGCTCCGCCCTGGAATCTCTGTATCAGGAAAACGGAGCAAACAGCGGGTAGACGAGGGCGATGTCTTTGGTGCCCATCCACGCGACCTAGCCAACGAGCAGATCGAGGCCGTCACGGCTGGTGGCGGCATCGTAGGCGTTAACCCCCGTTCCGAAGTTCCTGCCTCAGCTTTCGCGGATGAGATTCGCATCCTTCGAGATGGACACTTAGTTTGGAGTGACTCACATCTTCTCCCTTCACCCTCATGTCTTTCTCTCACGACTACCTTTGTAATGCAGTGTATGGATCACGCATGTATTGCGCAGGCGCGAACTTGCGCCACCGGCCCACATGTTGTATCTTTGTCCACAGTTGTGCTCGGGAACCACGTTCCGGCAAGAACATGCTATCGAAACAGATAATGGCCAATGGCCCTCGTTGCTCGGACACACATCGCTCAAAGCGTCAACGGGGAAGTGTTCGGGAAGCTGTAC
>CAZDOZ010000054.1:0-13721 GCA_964507175.1 uncultured Anaerolineae bacterium | reverse complement strand
CCGCAGGCGGCCGGGGTGATAGGTGAGGGCAAAAAGGCTCTCTTCGCTTCCTTGCAAGGCAAGTTCATTCCACTACTTTTGAGCGCCACCTACGACTTTATGAGACCCGGCACATGCTGCCCCCGTGCCAATTCACTCCGGCGGGAAGATGACGTCCGGACTCATGTCCAAAGTTTGGTCACGCTGTTTTGACAACACTACCGGTATGTGCTATCATCACAACGCTTTTTTACAATTGAGTTTCGCAAGACTCATCCAGAGGAGGGGAGGGACCGGCCCTGTGAACCTCCGGCAACCAGGAGCCCAACAGCGGTTCCCCGGTGCCAATTCCGGCAGGCATTGGCCTGGAAGATGAGATATCATCTTTTGAGGGCGCCTGACGGGCGCTTTTTTCATGTCCGCCGTCGAAAGGATGGGGCCCGCACCCAACACTCCGTGTCGGGGATGCTGTCAGCGGGCGAAACGATCTCTTCGGAGGAAAAAACTTTGAGCATTGTAATCTCAGGCTCTATAGCCTACGACTACTTGATGCATTTCCCCGGTCATTTCCGGGACTACTTCCTCTTGGATCAGATAGACCGGGTGAGTCTCAGCTTCCTCGTGGACTCCATGCGCCGCCAGAGAGGCGGAGTGGCACCGAACATCGCCTACTCTATGAAACTGCTTGGGTGCGATCCACTCATTTTCGGCACCGTCGGCAAGGACTTCGGAGAGTACAAAGCATGGCTCGCCGAGCAAGGCCTGGACCTTTCCGGTGTCAGGGAGATCAAGGACGAGTATACAGCCTCTTTCTTCGTCAACACCGACGAAGAGAACAACCAAATTGCCACGTTCTACATCGGAGCCATGGCCCACGCTGTGGATCTCTCCCTCAAAGATATCCCGCGGGAACGGATGGACACAGTCGTGGTCTCCCCCAACGCCCCCGATGCCATGGTAAAGCATGCCGAAGAAGCAAAAGAGATTGGCGTTCCCTACGTATACGACCCAAGCCAGCAGGTGGTGCGCTTGAGCAAGGAGGATCTGATCCATGGAATTGAAGGCGCAGAGATACTGATAGTGAACGACTATGAGTACGCCCTGATCAAGAACAAAACCGGTCTCTCCGACGAGGACTTGGTCAAGATGGCCCGCGCTGTGATCGTGACCGAAGGTGAGGGCGGCTCCGAGATTATGGTTGGAAAGGAACGAATTCAAATTCCGGCGGCAAAGCCAGAGAAAATAGTCGAGCCCACGGGGGTAGGGGACGCCTACAGGGCAGGCCTGCTGGCCGGGCTTCACCACAATCTGCCATGGGAAGTGTGCGGGCGCCTGGGTAGCCTGGCAGCTGTATATGTGCTGGAGCATACCGGCCCCCAGGAGCATCACTACACCATCGAGGAATTTCTGGAACGTTACTGCAGCACCTTCGGCAACGACCCCAGGGTAGAAGAGCTATTCCGAAAATAGAACGCAGATTTTCGCAGATTTCGAGAAGGAGTGTTTTGAGTGGCGGCTTCGCCGCCACTCAAAACACCCTCTTTTTGCTTCCCCTCCTCCTACGATGTCGGGGGAAGAGGGAGCCAGGAGGGCACTTCCGACAGTAAGTTCTTAGTTTTCGGTGTTATGCGGCGTGCAATCGCTTATGGCGACTCGCAGGGAAAGATTTCAGATTATGGAGGCACAACTACAACATGGGAATTTCGTATGACGTGAAGGACTTGGCACTGGCCGAAGAAGGCCAGTTGAGAATGGAATGGGCGGAGAAAGAGATGCCTGTCCTCCGGCTGATCAGGAAGCGGTTCGAGGCCGAGAAGCCGCTGGATGGCGTCCACATCTCAGCCTGTCTCCACGTAACCACGGAGACCGGCAACCTGATGCGCACACTGAAGGCAGGCGGAGCCGACCTGGCGCTCACCGCTTCCAACCCCCTCTCCACCCAGGACGACGTGGCAGCAGCACTGGTCAAATACGACGGCATTCCGGTTTTTGCTATCAAAGGCGAGGACAACGAGACCTATTACAAGCACATCCACGCCGCCATAGACCACGCCCCGCAGATCACCATGGACGACGGGGCCGACCTGGTTTCCACACTACACAAGGACAGGCGTGAAAACCTGCCCAACGTAATCGGTGGCACAGAGGAGACCACGACCGGCGTCATCCGCCTGCGGGCAATGTCCGATCAGGGCGTGCTGGAGTACCCGATCCTGGCGGTGAACGACGCAATGACCAAACATCTTTTCGACAACAGATACGGCACCGGTCAGTCCACCATTGACGGGATCATCCGAGCCACCAACATTCTGCTCGCCGGGAAGCATTTCGTCGTTGGCGGATACGGCTGGTGCAGCCGCGGGATCGCCATGAGGGCATCCGGGATGGGCGCGCACGTGATCGTCACCGAGGTGGATCCACTGAAGGCTCTGGAAGCTGTGATGGATGGCTACGAGGTCATGCCGATGGCCGAGGCAGCCAAGATCGCCGATATCATCGTATCCGCTGCTGGCGACACGCACGTAGTGGACCGCCGTCACTTCGAGGTGATGAAAGATGGGGCAATCCTGGCTAACTCCGGCCACTTCAACGTGGAAATAAACATCCCAGCGTTGGAGGAAATGGCCATCAGGAAACGCAGGATTCGCAGGTTTCTCGACGAATACACTCTGTCGGATGGCAGGAAGATCTACCTTGCCGGCGAGGGCCGTTTGGTTAACCTGGCAGCGGCGGAGGGCCACCCGGCAAGCGTGATGGACATGAGCTTTGCCAACCAGGCACTTGGGGTGGAGTTCCTCAAGAACCGCGTGGACGAGCTGGAGAAAAAAGTCTATCCCGTCCCGCAGCACATAGACAAGGAAATCGCCCGGCTGAAGCTGAAAGCTATGGGTGTGAAAATAGACACCCTCACGCCGGAGCAGGAGAAATATCTGCATTCGTGGCAGTTGGGGACATGAAAGACAGCCGGCTACCATCTGTGGAGGGCAGAGATCGGAAACAGTGAAGCACATCGATGAACGACCCCTCTTAGAATGCCAGAATCGTCAACGAATCAGTGACAACATACTCGGAAGAACTGGTTCACTGATTCGTCACAAAAACAGATCAGAGGAGTGAAATGAGCACATTCATGCAGTCACCACAGTTTTTCTACACCTCGGAATCGGTAACCGAGGGGCATCCGGACAAGGTATGCGATCAAATCTCCGATGCCGTGCTGGATGCGATCATCGCTGACGACCCCGATGCCCGCGTTGCCTGCGAGGTAGCAGCAACCACAGGCCTCGTGGTGGTCATGGGGGAAATCACCACTTCCACCTACGTGGACATCGGCAAGGTCGCACGTGACACAATCCGTGACATCGGATATACCAGAGCCAAATATGGATTCGACGCCGACACCTGCGGCGTAGTCGTCACCATCAAAGAGCAATCCAAGGATATCGCGCTGGGCGTTGACAAAGCCCTGGAGGCAAAAAGCGGTGAGATGACCGACGAGAGCATCGAGGCAATTGGGGCAGGCGATCAAGGGATGATGATTGGCTTTGCCTGCACCGAAACGCCAGAGCTGATGCCCCTTTCCATCTCTCTGGCTCACAAGCTGGCAAAGCGGCTGGCAACAGTGAGGAAAGATGACATCCTGCCGTACCTCCGCCCCGACGGCAAGACCCAGGTCACGGTGGAGTACAGCTACGGCAAGCCAAAGCGGGTGGATACCATTGTCGTTTCCGCTCAGCACGCCCCTACAGTCACCCAAAAACAGATCCGTGCCGATATCATCGAGAACGTGATCCATGCTGTAGTTCCGCCGGAACTCCTGGATGACAATACCAAATTCTACGTGAACCCTACAGGGAGGTTCGTCATCGGTGGACCGATGGGAGATGCAGGCATGACAGGGCGGAAGATCATCGTGGACACCTACGGCGGTGTGGCACGACACGGCGGCGGGGCTCTCTCCGGCAAGGATCCGACGAAGGTCGATCGCTCCGCGTCCTACATGGCCCGGTACATCGCCAAGAACATCGTGGCAGCGGGGATCGCCGACCGTTTCGAGCTTCAGGTCTCATACGCCATTGGCGTGGCACATCCGCTGTCCCTGGCGGTGGAGACATTCGGCACAGGGCGCATCGCGGACGAAAAAATCGTCGAGCTGATACGGGAACATTTCGACATGCGCCCCGCAGCCATCATCCGGGACCTGGACCTGCGCAGGCCGATTTACAAGCCGACTGCAGCCTACGGCCACTTCGGCCGGACGGACATAGACGCTCCATGGGAACGGACGGACAAAGCGGAGATTTTGCGACACGAGGCAGGACTGGACTAGCGACACATCAATCGTTTCGGGCGTGGAGCGCACACGCATGTGCGCTCCTGCCGGATCATGGACTCAGTCGTCGATTCAGGGGGGCAATCGCTCAGCCCCGGCGATACAATTGTCGTCAGAGTCCGAACGCTACCCCAGGATATCGAGAGGATATCGCCGAGAGAACACTCTCAGGGCTCCTGAGCGCCGATTTGTTTACAGGGTGTTACTACTCAGCCTCCCCAGCAATAGAATGCTGATGGCGCTGATAGGCACTGAACAGTTACTACAGGGTAACCACTGCATGCGTCGGATAAAGCGATACAGCAACCGAAAATTCTACGATACCACCTCCCGCAGATACGTAGCGCTAGATGGAATAGCACGGATGATCCGAGAGGGAGAAGATGTGGAAATAGTAGACCACACCACCGGCAAAGACATCACAGCACAGGTTCTGGCCCAAGTGGTAATGGATCAGCGCCACCTTCCTCTCTCCGTTTCCTTCCTTACGTCTATCATCCGCGGGAGTGGCAATCTACTCTCTGATGTGCTGGATACAGCGCTCCTCATTGCCCTTCACCGCTCAGAGGTCCCCACCCGCGCCGATCTGGAACGGCTTCATGCCGCGCTGGACGAGATCGAAGCCAAGATCGAGGAAATCGAGCACGAAACGAACCCTCCTGGCAATAGCCCGGAACGAGAGGCACGGGGTGCCAACCGCGTTGACCACGATGGCAAATAGTGATATAGTGACCAATGACAGCTGGAATTCGGGGTATGTTGTACAGGAATTCCGTCGCCCCATTTGCGTGAGATACGTGCGTTCTGGCAAGGTGAAAAAGTGAAATCGAGGAAAGTGCAACTGGAAGCTGCGTTTGCCGTGGCAATTTTGTTGGCAGGGGCATTGTTTTCTTTCTACTCCACCAGGCAGGCGGTGGAGAACTACAGCGCTCATAAGATACTGCTGGAAAAACAGGCCGAGGCAACACGCGAGGCAAACAGACAGCGAACCCTCCAGGAATCAATGGAATCGAGTAACCTGGAAGCCACGAAGGAGGCGGTAGCTCGTAACGAACTGAACATGGGCCGCTCCGGTGAAAAAGCGGAAGTGGTCATTGAGCCCACGCCAACCCCGTCTCCTGGCGCAAAGGAACCACACAAGGAAGCATTTTATTTCTTGGAATGGTGGCACATGCTAACCGGGAAATGATGCGAATGCCCCCGGCCGGCTTTCGAACCAAGTCGAAAGCCCAGAGCTGTTCCAGGAGCTTCCTTGACCAATCGAGATAGATTACGGCTCGCCCTTGGGTTTGGTGGAGACCGACGACGGTTCAGAAGAGGTCCCCGGGGGCCTACAGCTCCCCCAGGATTTGCTTCGCACTCCCCCCGGCAATGTGGATTTGACAACGGGGAGCGCTGTTTGATAAAATCCGATTGTGAATGGCGCATTCGTCTAGCGGCCTAGGATATCGCCCTCTCAAGGCGGAGACATGGGTTCGAACCCCATATGCGCCACCTGACCCCAGCCTCGAAAGCTGGGGCATTTTCTTTGTGCATGTTCGGGGAGACTTGGATGACACGGACCCCCCCCCGGGATTCACCTCGAACACCCCCGGTCGACGTGAATTGCCACGCTCCGATGCACTCTGCTATAATTTATCATCGTCGGCACCCAGAGGCTGATGGCGAGCACAGCGTCGGAAAGGTCGGGAGGCAAACTCTGAGCAAGATATGGGGAGCGAAGCAAAAGGACCTGGCCCTCCGTGGGCCAGATGGCGAGCGCATATGCCCCGGTTGCGGCATACCGGTATCGGAGCAGGACGAAATCTGCCCTTTTTGCGGTACTCCTCTGTGGCGAAAACAGAGCAGGCATATCCCTTGGCAGGAGGTAGGCTTGCTATTGGCAGTTTTGTTGGTTGCAGGAACATGGTGGAGATACGGCGGCCCTACCAAGGCAACAACTCCTTCTCCTGCCCCAGTCCATGCGATCGCTATGGCGCAGGAGCCTACGTCAACGCCAGTACCGAGCCCGACGCCCATACCAACGGGGACGCCCACAGTGACTACGACCCCAACCCTTGTCTATCACATCGTATCTCCAGGAGAAAACCTGTCGGTTATCGCCAACGAATACGGCGTAAAAGTAGAAGATATCGTAAAAGCGAACAATCTACCTTCCGCCCAACTTATCATAGAGGGACAAAAATTGCTCATACCGGAGGGGTATATTCCTCCCACCCCTACGTCGGGAGCCACATCCTGGGCGCTAAACTACATCGTTCAGGAAGGAGACACGCTGGACTACATCGCCCTGAGCTTTCATGTCTCCATGCCCACCCTGGTAGCAGCAAACAGGTTCACGTCAACGGTCATACATCCCGGCGATGTGGTGATCATACCTCAGGGGAAGCCGCCTAAGAAGAGCACACCTACGCCTATCTCCGGGCCTTCCCTGCTGCCGACCACACCAACAGAGCACAAGGTATGCCTGCTCTACCCCGGTGACGGCGCACACCTGTCGGAGGCGTCTCCGGTGCTGAGCTGGCTCGCCGCCGGGTGGCTCCCCGATGATGAGTGGTACAGGGTGCGCATCTGGAAAGGGGGGGAGGAAAAGCCAATAGCAGATGTGCTGACCAGGTCCACCGGCTGGCATATGGACGAATCGTTTAGAGGGCCGGCACCGAGTCGCTGGCGCTGGCGGGTGGAGGTAGTGAGAGCCGTCGTCGAACCTGATGGCACGCCGGAGCCCACAGGCACCATCGGGAACCCCAGCCCTCTCTGGACTTTCTGGTGGTGAAAGGAGACAACTCATGAGCAACGAAATAGACATTGATTCCCTATCTTTCGAGGAGGCCCTGGCGATGCTCCAGGATACGGTCGACCGCATGGACTCCAGCGACATCCCCCTGGAAGAGATGCTACGGCTGTTCCAGCTAGGCACGAAGCTGGCCAGCCACTGCAATGACCTCCTGGACAGAGCAGAACTGAAAGTGAAAGAATTGACTGTGGAAGGTGGAGAGGTAGTCGAAAAACCGTTTGAAGGACCAATGGACGCCCGCTCTGGGCCCGGTCGAGACGGCCCCGGTCTGTAGTCTCTGCCCGGAAAGTGCGACCAGGGAAGCCAAGGGCTATCCGATTGCCCCTGACATTTCACGGATTCATGAGGAGGATGTGAATGCGCAAAGCTAGACCGCTGACAACGATACTGTTATTTCTCCTGCTTCTTTCAACGCTCGTGGGAACGGGGGGATGCACCAAGCCAAAAGCGGCGCCGACCCCCACCAGGACGCCTTACATGGCTGTAGTCCCGACCCCATCGATCATGCCATGGCCAACGGCTACGGTCATGCCTACGTCTCCCCCATCGCCGACGCCTGTAGCCTCGCCCTCACCGACGCAAACTTCCATAGCACGCGAGCCCACGCCGACGATCGCCGCGGATGTGGATATTTTCACGGGCCTGGCGGTGCCTGATCCGGAGCGGCTCAACCGGCGCCCCATAGCAGTCAAGATATCCAACTCCTCGGCCGCGAGGCCCCAGTACGGGCTCAACGAAGCAGATGTGGTGTTCGAGCATCTGGCAGAAGGAGGGATAACCCGTTTCACGGCAATTTTCTATGGGCACGACGCCAGCCGGATTGGTCCTGTGCGGAGCGCCAGGCTCATAGACCTGGAGATACCGGTGATCATGCAGGCGTTTTTCGTGTACTCCGGCGCCAGTCCGCCAGTGACCAGGATGATCAAAAATTCCGATTTCGCCGATCTGACACTCTCCGATTGGTTCGGCGACCCGGGGTTCTATCGGATTCCTATGCCGGGAAAAGCATACGAGCACACCCTTTTCACCGATACCAAGATACTCTGGTCGATAGCGAAAAGACGCGGATGGAACAAGCGCCCTGTTCCACGGGGATGGGTCTTCAATGACAATCCCCCGGCGGGCGGCCTTCCTGCGACAGACATATTCATCCCATACAGCGCCGCCTACTCAAACGTGACCTACAGGTACGATTCGGGAAAAGGAGCTTACCTGCGTTGGATACTGAGTACACCTCACACCGATGCCTTAACCGGAAAGCAGGTATCCGCGGACAACGTGGTGATTCTCTACGTCAACCACGTAAAGACCCCCATCGTGGAGGATGCTTTGGGGGCTCACTCCATCCAGATCCAGATCTGGGGCCAGGGGCAAATGCAGCTCTGCAGGGACGGAAAAATGTACGCTGGCAAATGGGTGCGCTCTGCCAGGCACAAGCCTCTTCTTTTCCTGGATACTAACGATAATCCCCTGCCACTCAAGCCGGGCAACACCTGGATACAACTGGTGCCCCTGAATATGAAAGTGAGGGTGAAATGATGTACTGGGACAACGACTACACTAACCTCTCCCTCTGGGATGTCCTGGGAGGACTCTTCGTTGCATCCCAGGTGGTTCACGACCGGCGCAGGCCGGGGGTGATGCATATCTACGGGCATCTGTTGGTCCCAGCCGAGAAGGCTTACGAGCAACTCCGGCAGCGCCTGCAGAGCTATGACTACACCCCCATGCTTCGGGAGGACAAAGGCTGGCACGTGCTGACATTGGTACCTGGCGCTTTGCTGGCACCATCGCCGCGGAAAGTATGGGTAAATGCTTTGCTCCTTTTCCTGACGGCGATAACCACGACTTTCTCAGGCGCTCTCATAGCTGGCGGAGACCCCCTCCGTCACCCTGTGGAAATATGGAAAGGGTTACCTTTCTCGGCATCGCTGCTGGCCGTCCTGGGAATACACGAGCTAGGCCACTACTTCATGGGGAAAGTCCATAAAGTTGCCGTAACGCTTCCCTATTTCATCCCAGTTCCTTTCGGGCTTGGGACTTTTGGAGCATTCATCCAAATGCGCTCTCCTGTGGTGAACAGAAAACAACTCTTCGATGTTGGTGTTGCAGGGCCCATAGCGGGATCGATCGTGGCGATACCGCTGTTCGCCATAGGGCTCCATTATTCCTCGTTGGTCAGATTGAACGAAATGACAGGAGGGGAAGGTCTACGTCTGGGTTCTTCTCTTCTCGTAAAGGCTATGACGTATCTGTTTGGCCCATCGATGTCCAAGGGGTATGACGTTTTCCTACACCCAGTGGCTCTGGCGGCGTGGTTTGGGCTTTTCGTGACTGCTCTGAACCTTCTGCCTGCCGGACAGCTAGACGGGGGGCATGTCGCTTACGCATTATTCGGCAGTGACGTATCCGTCAAGCTGGCATATGCAGTTTTCACAGCTCTGATACTGGGCGGTATATTCTTCTGGGAAGGATGGACGATATGGGGGTTCCTGGTACTCATCCTGGGCCTGCGACATCCGCCTTTGCTGGACGAAATCACGCCTCTGGACAGAAAAAGGCAGTGGGTTGGTGCGCTGGCGATTTTGCTGTTCATTGTCACGCTGCCGCTAAAGCCGATGTGGTGAGGCAGCATGGATCTGAGCCACATCTCGCCAGGGTATCTTCTCAAAAAATAAAGAGAACCCTTGTCCTCAGTTTGAGGTAGCCACAAGGCCGCCCCTACTCAAGGTGTTGGAAAACGCACTCAGGTATCAATTTTCGTCCGATTTCTTCTCCGCCTCAGAGGGCTTCTCACTGTCGTCCTGCATTTCTTCCTTGAAATTGCGAATGCTCTTCCCCAGCGCGCCGCCGATCTCCGGCAACCGGCCGACGCCGAACAGCAACAACACGATTACCAGTATGACTATCAGTTCGGGAATTCCAACGTCCATCTTACTCCTCCCTAAGTTTTCCTATCTCCTCTTCCCAGCGTATCTTGTTTCGCTGCTCTGCACGACAGATGTAACAAATCGGCACCTCGTCGTCCGCGCTTCCTGGTAGGTCTGCCGCATATACTTCACGGCACCAGCTTCCCACTCATCACTGGACGGGGCTCCGCTCCTATTAGCCTTGCAGGGCTTACCATCCTTTCGAGATGGATTGCCTGCTCGGGGCAGGCTGTAGCACACAGGTTACAACCAAGGCAGTCTGCATCCAGGAAATTCAGCACGAAATACTCGCCATCGGTTTCGAACGTAAGCGCGTCTGTGGGACAGATCCTGGTGCAGACTTCGCATCCGCTGCACAGGTCGCTCACCACCACATTCGCAAATGGCATGTAGCTTACGTCCATCTGCTCCATCGCAGGCTCGCCAAAGGATTCGAGCACCGCCCGCAGCCTCATCCGCTCTTCAGGCACGGTTTCACCCGATTCCGACAGCGGCACCGGCAGCGATTCCTCGATGAGAGCCCCCGCAGTCCTCAGCGCCATCTTCCCCAGGGCGGAGAAGAAATCTCGTCGAGAATAGGCAGGGTGTTGTCCATCGTAGAATGTAACTCTGTGCGGCTTCCTGTCCGTGTTGATCTCGCTTACCAAGTGCACGCGCTCTTCCCTGTTCCAAGCCTCCAGGAACCGGTTTGCATAGCCTGCCAGAATCGAGATGCGCCTGCCTACCTCGCCGATGGGACAACCAGCGCAAAGCATATCGTTGAGCCAGACATCCTTGCCTAGCAGCTTCATCCAACCCAGGAGCGTGGAGAGAGTAACGGAACCGAGACATCGTCCCACATCCACCACAGCATCCACCGGTGCTATGCTTTCATCATCGCCAGGATGCTGAGGGCATGTGAGCTCCACCGCCGCGCCCTCCAGGTCCTGGAGCGTCCTGGTAACGTTGGACTGCTCGTCGGCGAGCAGCGGCTGGGTGAACGCTCCGGTGGGGCACGCGGAAACGCAAGCGCCGCACCGAACGCAAGCCTGACTGTCCAGCATTACGGGGTTGTGCATGTCGCCAGTGAGGGTTATCGCTTTCACAGGGCAAACTCGCACACACGCATCACACGCCGGACTCTCCAACCGGGTGTTGAGGCATCGTGAGACGTCCAGCTTCACCGCCCCTTCGAACTGCTCCGAGAGCGACACCAATGTTCCAAACATGGCCATTTTTACGCCAGCCGAGATTCGCTCCGTCAAAACCTCTCTTGCCGACAGTGAAAACAATCGGGATCACAACTCGAAACTCTGTCCTCTGACAGGTATCTGGACATCCCGCACGCCAACCTGCCTGGCCGATCCAGCGAAGGATTCAGCGGCTTCCTTCTCACCGTGAACCACAAACATTTGCTGCAAGCGCTTCGGCCCAACCGCATCCAACCACGCCAGCAATTCGTTCTTGTCGGCATGGGCGCTGTAGCCGTTTATCGATTCTACGTTTGCCCGCACTTTGTACATCTCGCCGAAAATACGTGCTTCTTTCGCTCCATCCAGAATCCGCCTGCCCAGCGTCCCCTCCGCCTGGAATCCAACGAAAAGCACCGTGTTGTTCGGATTTCCGATGTTGTTCTTGAGATGATGCAGGATTCGGCCTGTTTCGCACATCCCCGAAGCGCTGATGATCACCGCCGATTCTTTCAGGAAGTTCAACTCCTTTGATTTTTCCACACTCCTGATGTAGGTCATCCTGCTAAAACCAAACGGATCTCTCTCGTCCGTCGCCTCGAGGAACCGACGAACTTCATGGTTGTAGCACTCAGGATGGAGTCGGAAGATTTCCGTCACGTCCACCGCCAGCGGGCTATCCACGAAAATCGGGATTTGTGGGATCTTCCGCGTCTCCATGAGTTCATGGAGTTCATAGACGATCTCCTGCGTCCTGCCGACGGCAAAGGATGGGATTATCACCTTCCCCCCGTGATGGTAAGTATCCAGGATAACCTGTCGGAGCTTCTTGGTGGCATCGTCGGGCGGTTCGTGCAGACGGTCGCCGTAAGTGCTTTCGGAGATGAGCACGTCGGCGCCCTGAGGAGGCTCCGGGGGCCTGATGATCGGCTGGTGCGGGCGGCCTACATCACCGGAGAAAACGAGCCGCAGCTTGCGGCCTTTTTCCTCCAGGTCGAGGACAACATGCGCCGCGCCCAGGATGTGGCCAGCGTTGACGAAAGTCAGCTTGACCCCAGGAGCTACCGTGATCGCACGATGGTAGGGCACGCCGATAAAGCTTTCCAGGGATCGCACAGCGTCCTCGATGGTGTACAGCGGTTCCACAGGCGGGAGACCTTTCCGCTTCCGTTTCTTGTTCAGGTACTCGACATCGTCCTCCTGGATATGGCCGCTATCCCGCAGCATGGCGGTACAGAGACTTCTGGTAGCTGACGTAGCCCAGATAGGCCCGCTAAATCCCTGCTTGACCACATTCGGGATGTTCCCGGAGTGATCGATGTGCGCGTGGGATAGGATCAACGTGTCAATCGACGCCGGGTCGAACGGGAACTTCAGGTTCCGCTCGTATGTATCGGCCCTGTGCCCCTGATAGAGACCACAATCCAACAAGATGCGTGAACCGTTGATTTCCAGCAGATGCATGGACCCTGTAACTTCACGGGTAGCTCCAAAGAACGTTAGCTTCACTGATGTTTTCCCCTTTTCTCGCTTCCGTTTCCAAGTGCTTCGTACACTATCTCCAGGATTTCTTTCCCGAAGCGCCGGCGGTGCCACGATCCGACGCCTGGAAGCCTCTCCAGCTCCCTCATGGTTCTGGGGAACGTTTTGCTGATATTCAACATTCCTTCATTGGAGATAACCTTGAACGGCGGACGATCCAACCTCCTGGCCTCCTGCTCGCGGAAGTGGTAGAGCTTCTCCAGAACGGAAAGCTGTTGGTCAGTCAGATCCCTCGCCCCAGGTATCCGGCGGTATCCATTTGGATCGAACCGATGTGGTTCAGGAGTAACGTGTTCCAAGCGGGCAAACGTTCTTTTAGCCTCAACCCACAAACCATGTTGTCTCAGTTCTCGCTCCAGGCGGTCCCGTAATTTCAGCAAATATCTGGTGTCATTGGTAGCGTACTCTACCAGCTCCCGCGATAGAGGACGCTGGCCCCAATTGGCCTTTTGATATCTCTTGTCCACCGAGACGCCCAGCAATGTCTCCAACAGGTATGCCAGGCTTTGTCTTTTCATCTCCAGCATCCGGGCAGCTACGTAAGTATCAAAGAGATTGGAAAACTGGAACCCGCAATCCTGTTTGAGAGAGAGGATATCGTTCGTCGCCGCATGGAACACTTTTTCCACATCAGGTGAAGCCATCACTCGTCCCAAGGGCGACAGGTCGTCCAGTGCCAGGGGGTCTACGATTACGTCCTTTCCAGGAATGGATAGCTGGATCAAGCAGACTTTGTGATAATAGCTGTAGAGACTATCGGACTCCGTGTCCACAGCCACCCTTGGAGCATAAAGGAGTTCCTCAGTCAGTTTCGCCAGTTTTTTCCGATCCTCCACAATCAGAATACGACTTTTCGCCCTCCGCATTTTTCTCGGTCCCAAATGTAATGCTCCTCCTCGAGAAGAAATCCACTTAGCATTGCCGAACGCCTTTCATTATCTCCCATTCCGCTGAGCTTGTCAACCAATCCA
>CAZDOZ010000053.1:10426-13855 GCA_964507175.1 uncultured Anaerolineae bacterium | reverse complement strand
TCTGCGGCATCTGCTTTTGATTTGTTCAAGGCTGAACAGCTACGAAGGAAGATGGACGAGAAAAAACTGTTTGGACTGGAAAGGAATGTTTTCTTCCTGGGGCTGGTGAGTTTTTTCAACGACATCAGTTCCGAGATGACGCTGACCTTGCTCCCGCTGTTCCTGGCAAACGTGCTGGGGGTGCCTACGTCCGTCATTGGCCTTATCGAAGGCCTCGCCGAGGCAACAGCCAGCCTCCTCAAGGTGGCCTCCGGGTGGTTCTCGGACCGCATCAAAGCGCGGAAGGGATTGGCGCTGGGGGGCTACACTCTCTCCGCTTTCAGCAAGCCTTTCCTGGCAATCGCCGGCAATTGGCCCGCCGTCCTGGTCATCCGGTGGCTGGACAGGGTAGGCAAGGGGATCAGGACCTCGCCACGGGATGCACTTCTGGCCGATTCAGCATCTTCGGAAAGCCGGGGGAAAGCATTCGGATGGCACAGAGCCGCCGACACCAGCGGGGCGGTGATCGGGCTGGCGGGGGCTGCACTCGTCGTCGCGCTAACCCAGCGCGGCAAATTCCTGCTCACCCAAAGCACATACCGGGACATTGTGCTCATCGGCATGATCCCGGGATTCCTGGCGGTAGCAACCCTGCTTTTTCTTGTACGTGAGCGGAAACCAGGTGCTCACCTGCCGATGGAATCGGCTCAAAAACGTCGTCCGGTCAGTTTCTCGGCTACTTTCTATCTTTTTCTTGGAGTCATCGTCATTTTTACCCTCGGTAACTCCAGCGATGCGTTTCTCGTCCTGCGGGCGCAGAATGTTGGAATGTCGGCCCTGGGGATATCCCTGATGCTGGTAGGGTTCAACATTTTCTACGCACTTATTTCGATGCCCTCGGGTTCCCTCTCGGACAGGTGGGGCCGGCGGCTGGTGATACTTCTGGGCTGGGGCGTTTACGCCATCACTTACCTGGGATTCGCCTTGGCGAGGAGCGTAGTGGTTCTCGTAACGTTCTATTTTCTATACGGGATTTACTACGGCGTGACTGAAGGGACGGCGCGTGCCCTGGTGGCCGATTTGGTGCCGTCGGAGGGGCGGGCGACCGCCTACGGGCTCTACCACGCAGCCGTTGGGCTAAGCGCATTCCCCGCGAGTTTCATAGCTGGTGTGTTATGGGATAAAATATCACCGGCGGCGCCATTCTATCTTGGCGCAATACTTGCCGGAGTAGCAGCGCTTGCTTTCGCGCTGCTGCCTATGGAGGGCAAAACGTGAAAGCGCGACGGATTGCCCGCGGAGGTGTTTTTCCTTCCGCAGGGGTAGGGAACGGAGGTTCTTGTGGATGAGGACGAACGCCTGCTTGTAGAGCAGGCTAAAAGAGATCCGCAGGCCTTCGCGACCCTCTACGAAAAGTATGTGGACCGAATCTACACATACCTGTATTACCGCGTGCGGACCAAGGAGGCTGCGGAGGAACTGACGGCGGACACTTTCCGGAAGGCACTCGAAGCGTTGCCTCGGTTCAAATGTGGCAAGGCTCCGTTTGAAGCGTGGCTCTACCGGATAGCCCATAATGCTTTGATAAATTGGCGCCGGGCTATGTCTTACCGCAACTCGATCCCTCTAGAGGACGTGCGCAATCTTCGCCAGGATCAGAGGCTGCCGGAGGACGTGGCGATAGCTGCTGAAATGAAGGACGAGCTTCTGCGCATAGTGCGCCAGCTTCCAGCTGAATGGCAGGAAGTGCTGATCCTGAGATTCGCCGAGGGGAAACGCCATGCGGAGATCGGACGCATCCTGGGGAAAAGCGAGACCGCCGTCAAGTCCATTTACTACCGGACTCTGAAATCACTGCGCGCTGCGTTCAAAGAACGGGGGTTCATACGATGAATGTCCTGAATCAACTCAGTTTCGCCGTCGGGCAGGTAGGCTTTACCGTGGGACAGCAGGCCAGCAAGGTATGGGGTGGTTCCGATGGGCTTTCCGCAGTAGAAATGGCATGGCTGGAACGAACGCTAGCCAGAACACTGCAGCCAATGGAGATATCTCCTGAGGCAAGGAAGCGGATAAAAGAGGATCTTCTCCGTCAGGGACTCACGCCAGGCATGGGTCAAACAGGAAACGGCCTCCCATGGCAGACCGCGGCCATGGTGGGTTCCGCAGTGTCTGTCCTAGGGCTGGCGTACTGGCTTTACCTGAAGAGCTATAAAGGTGAGACTTCTCGCTAGCCGATGTAAGGGGCGACTGAAGCTTTCTATGGACGTAAGCGCAGAAGCAGAGGCGCAACGAACGCTGCGCCCTTTCGTCGGGAGATGCATCGCCGCTCTCACGGGATTGGTGGAGCGTAAATGGTCACCAGGATAGCAGCTATTACCGCGATGGCAGCCACCAGCACCAGCCATCGGTTCTGAAAAATGGCGGTCTCCCACGTCTCGGATTTGGTGTATTGCCACGGCATGCTGGCAGGATTTTGCTCGGCAACGCCTAAGAGCATCCGGCAGAAGTCGGCGACGGATGCAGGGCGATCATCGGGGTGCATGGACATGGCAGACAGGATCGCCTGTTCTGTTCTCTCCGATATGCGGGGGTTGATGGAACGAGGCAAGAGCAAACTCCCAGGGTGCAAGAATCGTTCTTTGGCATCGGCTGGAGGTGTGCCGGTGAGGAGGTGGTACAGAGTAGCACCAAAAGAGTAAATGTCGGAACGGACGTCGGTATGGCCGGTGTCGCCGCCGTACTGCTCCAGCGGGGTATACTGAAGCGTACCTTTTCCCTGGACGACAGTGATGGTGTGTTCCTCGTCCTCGGAAAGTAGCTTGACCAGGCCGAAATCCACCAGCTTGATCAGCCCAGATGGGGTCAGTTTCATATTGGAGGGCTTGATGTCTCGGTGCAACACCGGCGGCTCCTGGCTGTGAAGGTATTCCAGAGCATCGCAAAGCTGCCTGGCCCATGCCAGTACCACTTTCTCCTCCAGGAACCGGCCTTGCTCTTTTGCCTCCAGCAAAAGGGTTCGAAGATCTTTTCCGGGTACGTAATCCATGACCAGGTATTCTCTTCCGCTTTCCGAGAAATAATCGGAAACTTTCGGCAGGTTGGGATGGTCCAGCCGGGCGAGGACGCTGGCTTCCTGGTAGAACTGCTGCTGGGCCTCCTCGGCGACGCCGGGCGGGCCCATGAGTTCGGGTAGCACTTCTTTAACGGCACAGCGCCTCCCCTTAAGGCGCTGGTCTTCTGCCAGATAGACCGCGCCTGCACCTCCCTGGCCTATCAAGGACGACACCTTGTAGCGTCCACGCAGGATCGTCCCAATGTGTAGCAAACTGGACATAGATTACTCCGAAAATTTGTCGAGGCCTGACAACCACCGGGCAAGACGCAGCTATTGCGTCCCGCAGTATGTGTCCGCAGAATCCATCAGAACCAGGGATGGCACAAATCACACAG
>CAZDOZ010000053.1:0-10326 GCA_964507175.1 uncultured Anaerolineae bacterium | reverse complement strand
AATCAGCGTCCTATTGCTGAGGAGGCTGAACAGTAACTATTTGTCAAGATTGTCCCGACTCGAAATGAACCATACCCAAGTTCATTATCGGGCAGGAAGTTGCCGTTGTCAAATGGATGGGGTGGGAAACATGGAACGAGAAAACGCTATGTTGATCCTGGAGCGGGGAAGTGGTCCCGGGAGAAGATGGTCGCTGAACCAGCCTTCGTACCTGATCGGCAGGCTCCCGGACTGCGACATTGTCCTGCCGGACAGGCGCGTGTCCCGCCGTCATGCCAGGATGTACCTGCAAGGCGATCGCTACTGGATAGAGGACCTTGGGAGCAAGAACGGCACCTATGTCAACGGCGAGCCATTGACGGAGCCAAGGCCGTTGGACGACGGCGATGAGATTCAGATCGCTCTTCGTTTCAAGATGGCATTCGTGGGTGCGGAGGAGACAGCGCCTCTCGACATCGGGCAGAGTGGCCGGCTCCGGCTAGATCGCGATTATCACGAGGTTTATGTCGGAGAGCACAAACTGCACCCGCCCCTATCCCAGGCCCAGTACCGACTCCTGGAGGTGCTTTACCTGGCCGGCGGAAAGGTAGTGTCCAGGGAAAATCTGGTCTCAGCAATATGGCCGGGGGAGGAAGCCGGCGTTACCGACCAGGCCCTGGACGCACTGGTGCGCCGGTTGCGGGAGCGGCTGGCGGAGGTTGACCCCAACCATCAGTACGTGGTCACGGTGCGAGGGCACGGATTCCACCTGGATAACGGCTGATGCCTTCGTGGGCGATTTACATCCACATCCCGTTCTGCATCCGTCGCTGTCCGTACTGTGATTTCAATACCTACGCCGGCCTGGAACGCCTGCAGAAGCCATACGTGGAGGCGTTGGTGCGGGAGATACGAGCATACGGCCGGCGGCTGGGACGTCCGCAGGTGCCTACGGTCTTCTTCGGCGGAGGCACGCCCACGACGTTGACTGGCGAGCAGCTCTGCAGAATTTTGGATGCTGTGCGAGAAGCTTTCGATGTGCTCCCCGACGCCGAGATAACCAGCGAGGCAAACCCAGGTACGGTGGACAGCGACCGTTTCTCTGCCATGCGGGATGCCGGATTCAATCGATTGAGCCTGGGGGTGCAAAGCTTCAACAATGACGAACTGCGTTTCCTGGGGCGCATCCATTCGGCGGAGGAGGCTACTGAGGCATACTACGAGGCCCGCCTGGCTGGATTCGGGAACGTAAATCTGGATCTGATGTTCGGTCTGCCTCGCCAGGAGGCCGCGACGTGGAAACGCAGCCTGGAACACGCCATCGAGCTAAAGCCCGAGCACCTTTCGCTGTATGCGCTGACGGTGGAGCAGGGGACACCTCTCGCCCGCTGGGTGGCGGATGGAAAAGTGCCGCCGCCAGACGACGATGCCGCAGCCGGGATGTATGATCTGGCATGTGATGTGCTCGAAAAGGCCGGGTACCGCCATTACGAGATCAGCAACTGGGCGCTGGCGGGGGGGAGAGATTGGCAGTGCAGACATAATCTGGTTTACTGGAGGTACGAGCCATACCTGGGATTCGGAGCTGGGGCGCACTCATTCGACGGAAAACGTCGGTGGTGGAACGTGAGCCACGTGGCGGAATACATCGATCGGCTATCCAAAGGCGAGACATCGGTGGAATCGCAGGAAGAACTTGACGAACGGTTGGCGATGGGCGAGATGATGATGGTCGGGCTCAGGTTGTTGGAAGAGGGGGTCCCGGATGCCAAGTTCCGGGCCAGATTCGGCGTCTCACTGCAAGACGCTTTTCCGGAGGAGATCGGAGAGATGGTGCAGATGGACCTGGTGGAATGGCATGACGCAAGTGTGCGACTGACCCGCAGGGGCTGGCTGGTCGCCAACAGGGTTTTTGCCAGGTTTCTGCCGTGATCTATGCAGCGGGGATAATTTCTGGAGTTTATTCCCCTGGTGTGATACAATGTTTACGCGTAGTTGCCCGACAGCTTTACAAAAACCGCAACATCGCCAAAGACATACGTAAGCTGGAGAAACATCATCTTACGAGGTGTACAGCGGTTCGGATTACGTAGGCCAACTATGATGATAACTACAGACAGGAGTCTTGCGGAGGTATTTCAATGCTGACCCAGATTCGAGACGTAGCAGTAGTGGTATTGGCACTGGAATCGGTTATCATAGGGATAATACTCATAATTTTCCTGTGGCAGATGATAGCGTTCATCCGGTTCATGCGGGACGAGGTGAAACCGATGATAGGGGATCTCCAAGAAACCACCCGCGTGGTGAAAGGAACCACCAATTTCCTGACGGAGGAAGTGGTTAGCCCTACCATCAAAGTTTCCAGCGTCATTGCAGGGTTGACCAAAGCCGCTAAGACAGCTTTCAAGAAAGAAAGATTTTCCAGGAGGTGAGGACAATGGGAAGCAAGTCGTTTACCGCCGGATTGTTGTTCGGTTTCGCCATTGGTGCTGCGATCGGATATCTGTTTATGCCCGAACCCGCCGCCGAAGTGAGGAAGTCGCTGTATGAGAAATCTTCCGAGGTAAAGCGAACCGCGCCGGAGGCAGTAAAGAGACAGGCGCAGTCGGTGGCAGACAAGATCAAGGAGCAGGTGTCGGAGGGGATCTCCGTGGATGACCTCAAGGAGAAAATCCCAACTCAGGTGCCGACGGACAAGATCAAGGAACGGATACAGGGAGTCTCCGTGGAGGAGATCAGAGCAAGGCTTGGGAGGAAAGAGTAGTACTTGCAACCGCCCCGACTGGGGCGGTTTTTTTATAGGGGTGGATCTGGAACGAACTTCTGATTACATGCGTTGGCACGGGTGAAGCGTGTCCTGCGGTGCGTTTTTGTAGGGCGAGATGTCAGCTCGCCTGTCGGGCCAGGCGGCCCGACCTGCAGAGGCCCTGCGGTGCGTCTTGCAGGCCGAGCCGATAAAGCATTCCAAAACCTTTGCCTCTTCGTCTCTTCGTGGCTTTCCGTCGGGTAAATGGCCCCATTTCCACAAACCAACCCGCCGGGCCTGGGGTCGGAGTCCCCAACTCCCCTCCTTTGACATTTGCATCCCTTTCGCATAGAATGCCATGTTAAGAGCTTATCGGGGAGGCCATGAAAAATGAAAAAACTCAGCAGCGCCGAAATCAGGGAATCATTCCTCAGATTTTTCGAGGAGAGAGGTCACCGAAGAGTGCCCAGTTCCTCCCTCATACCCATCGGAGACCCAACATTGCTTTTCACCAACGCCGGCATGGTGCAGTTCAAAGACCTGTTCCTGGGCCTGGAGAAGCGGGACTACACCCGCGCTACCACAGCCCAGAAATGCATGCGTGTCAGCGGCAAGCACAATGACCTGGAGAACGTGGGCCCCTCCAACCGCCACCATACTTTCTTCGAGATGATGGGCAACTTCTCCTTCGGCGACTACTTCAAGAAAGAAGCTATCCGGTTCGCCTGGGACCTGCTCCTGAACGTGTACGAGATGCCGTTGGAGCGATTCTGGTTCACCATCTACACCGATGACGACGAGGCTTTCGAGTACTGGAAGGACGTGGGAGCCGCTCCGGAGCGCATCCTCCGGTTCGGCGAGAAGGAAAATTTCTGGGCCATGGGAGATACTGGCCCCTGCGGCCCCTGCTCTGAAATACATTTCTACACAGGCGACCTGGAAAAACAGAGCGCCGAAGGGGTCAACAACAGCGACGAGTACATCGAGGTATGGAACCTGGTCTTCATGCAGTTCGAGCGGGACGCCAGCGGCGAGATGACCCCCCTTCCGCGACCATCCATAGACACGGGCCTCGGCCTGGAACGGGTGGCTGCCATTCTCCAGGGGGTGAAATCCAACTACCAGACGGACCTCTTCATCCCCATTATGCTCCGCACCCAGAGCCTGCTGGGGCACAGCGACGAAGATCGGATGCGCCAGATCGTGCCCTACCGCGTTATTGCCGACCACAGCCGTGCCATTACGTTCCTCATTGGCGATGGCGTGCTGCCGGGCAACGAGGGCCGCGGCTACGTGCTGCGCCTGATCCTCCGACGCGCTGCCCGCTACGGGCGGATGCTCGGATTCCGGGAGCCGTTCCTGGCGAAAGTGGCCGATACGGTCATCGAGATCATGGGCGGCCACTACCGGGAACTGGTGGACCGCCGGGACTTCATCCTCAAGACTATCACCGCGGAGGAGGAACGGTTCCTCCGGACCCTGGATACCGGCCTGGACCTCCTGGACGAGATTCTGAGCAGGCCCGACGTGCGCTCGTCCGGCGTCATCCCCGGGGACGACGCTTTCCGCCTGTACGATACCTACGGCTTCCCCCTGGACCTGACCAAAGACATGGCGAAAGAGCACGGCATCAGCGTGGACGAGGAAGGATTCCGCGCCAGGCTGCAGGAGCAGAAGGCACGATCACGAGCTGCGGCCAAATTCGGTGCCGTCATGGACGAGAACGTGGACCGCTACCTCTCCGTCTTGCAGGAACTCCAATCCCAGGGGCTTCTGGGGAAAGAGGGCGTGGGGCATCGCTACCTGGAAGCGGAAGAGCTGGATAGCAACGTGGTCGCCATCCTGCGGGACGGCGAACCGGTATCCATCGCCAGGGCCGGCGAAGACGTGGAAATAGTCCTGGCCGAGACGCCTTTCTACGTGGAGAGCGGCGGTCAGGTGAGCGACACCGGCATCATAGCAGGCCGCACCGCCGGCAACGGCCACGGCTGGGAGATGCGGATCGAGGATGTACGACGCCCCGTGCCGGGGCTCATCGTCCACAAAGGGAAATCCGTCTCCGGTTCCGTCCGTGTTGGAGACCCGGCCCACGCGGTGGTGGATTCCGAGCGTCGCTGGGACATCCGCCGGAACCACACCGCCACCCACATCCTCCACAACAAACTGCGGGAAGTGTTGGGCACTCACGTGTACCAGGCGGGCTCCCTGGTGGCCCCAGACCGCCTTCGGTTCGACTTCACCCACCCCATGCCGATGACCCAGGAGCAGATCCGTCGGGTGGAGGAACTGGTCAACCAGGCAATCATGAATGATTACCCTGTCGAGTGGACGGTGAAGCCTTACGACGAGGCAATCAAGGTCGGTGCCATGGCCCTGTTCGGCGAGAAATACGGCGAGCGGGTGCGGGTGGTAGCCATCGGCGGCGACCTGGATCACGCATGGAGTAAGGAATTCTGTGGCGGCACCCACGTGGAGAGGACAGGGCAGATCGGCCCGTTCATCATCGTCTCCGAGGGAAGCGTCAGTGCCAGCGCCCGCCGCATCGAAGCGGTGACTGGCAGGTATGCCGTCCGGTTCATGCGCGACCACCTCGATCTGCTCCACCGGCTCTCCGGGAAACTCGGCGTCCCTCCGGAGAACGCCGAAGAGCACCTGGATGAGGTCTTCTCGGAGATGAGGAGCGCCCAGAAGGAACTGGCGAAGCTGCGCCGGGAGCAGGCCCGATCCATCACCGCCGACCTCCTCTCCAAAGTGCAGGAGGTGGACGGCGTCAAAGTCCTGGCGGCCCAGGTGGACGTGCAGGACGTGGAGACGATGCGTCAGATGAGCGATTGGCTCCGGGACAAGATGCGTTCGGGGCTGGTGGTGCTGGGCGCTGTGCTGGATGGCAAGCCGGTGCTCATTGCCGCCGTCACGAAAGACATGGTGGAGAAAGGGATCAAGGCCGGCGACGTGGTGAGAACCATTGCCCCGATTATGGGAGGCGGGGGCGGCGGCAGACCTCAGATGGCCCGCGCTGGCGGCAAGTTCCCCGAAAAGCTTCCCGATGCCCTGGCAGGAGTGATACCGTGGGTGCAGGAGCGGCTCGCCGGTGGCAGTTGAGGACCTGAAAGAACGCAACGGCACCTCTCACTTTTTTGGCAGAGTGATCCGGATTTCGGTCCCTAGAGACGCTGGCTCCGAGTTTCTATCGGATTCCCTGCGGGCGAGGCCAGGAACGCGGTTGGTTTTCTGTCTGCCCTCCGATTTCAGGGAAGATAGGCAGCTCTTCTGGTACTCTCTTCTGGTGGACGCGGCCGCGGTGGGTTCCGATTTCGCCGTGGTCACACCCGATGGCCCTACGGCGGAGGCGGCGCGCTCCGTCGGCACGCCGATCCTGCCCGCGTGTTTCCTGGCATCGTTGATCCCCTGGCGCTCGCCCAGGCCGTCGCCTCCCATGCCGAAACACCCCGGCGAGGTGAAGCCACCCCGCACGAACAGGATTCGTCCCCCCGGGAGGACGCGCCTGCCAAAATCCGCATCCGCCCTTGCAAGGCCGTCTGTCCACTGGTGGCAACCAATTTTGTGGCTCCTCATCCTGGCGGGGGTAGTCTGGTCGGTACGGTTCCTGGCGATTACGTTTGTGCCGTCTGCGGTAGTGACCCTGGTTCCTGCGCCAGCGCCGGTTTCCGCGGAGATAAATATCGGAGCGGGACCGTTCGTCAAGGCGGTGGATGCCCTCCACAACGAGGTTCCAGCTCGTACCGTCGAGTTACGGGTGGAAGGAGAGGCTATCATCCACACCACCGGGCAGAAGGAGGTGCCGGACACTCTGGCAAAAGGCGTTGTGACGTTCAGGAACCGGGAGGCTCAGGAGATCACCATACCCGTAGGTACGGTGGTGTCTGCATCCACCGGCAAGGAAATACGGTTCCGCACCACGACCACCGGCACGCTTCCGGCGGTTATCGGAGCGGACACGGAGGTGCCAATCGAGGCCGCGGAGCCGGGAGTCCAGGGCAACGTTCCGGCGGGGGTGATAAGCCGTGTGGAAGGCCCGCTGGCCTTGTCAGTGTGGGTGATCAATCCCGCCCCAACTTCTGGGGGCACGAACCGGCTGGCCCCCGTCGCCACGGTACAAGACAAGGAGCGGCTCAAGGTGCTGCTGGAGAGCAAGCTGGAGGACAAAGCTCTCTCGCTGCTGAGGGAAAAGCTCAAAAAAGGAGAGTTCATGCCAAAAGGGACCATCTCCACCCAGACTCTGACCGAGACATACGATTATTTCGCTGGCGAGGTGACTGACAGGCTTACCCTTCACATGCGCCTTCTGGCTAGAGGGCTGGCTGTTGACGGCGATGGGGCGGATTTTCTGGTGAGACGCCGCCTGATGGGAAAGGTTCCGCAGTCGGCCAACCTGATCCCAGCGAGCGTGCGAATAGAGCGAAGCGAGGCAGAGGTCCAGAGGGATGGAAGCGTTCGGTTCCGGGAGGTTGCCACGGGAAAGATGGTTCGGGCCATCGACGAGATGGCAGTGCGACAGCAGGTGCGCGGGAAGCGGGTTGAAGAGGCGAAGCGGATTTTGAAAGAGCAGTGGCCGCTAGCGGAGGAGCCGGAGATACAGCTCGAGCCTCACTGGCAGGACGCCATCCCCAGATTTCCGTATCGGATTCAGGTGAGGGTGGTGTGGAAAGCGGATTGACGGGACGGTGTGATGGACGTATGATGGCGCTGGATGTGGGGGACAGGCGCATCGGCGTGGCAGTGAGCGACCCTTCCTGCACACTGGCATCACCCCTGACGGTAGTGGAGCGCCGATCACGCCGGAGGGATGTGGAGGCCATCGCCCGGCTGGTCGCCGAGGAGCGGGTGACGAGGCTGGTGGTCGGTCTCCCGTTGGATAGCCGTGGCAACCGAGGCGAGCAGGCATCGAAAACCATCGCCTACGCCCGCAGGCTGGCCGCCGCCCTCCCGATTCCCGTGGTACTGTGGGACGAGCGGCTCTCCACCGGCGACGCCGAAGGCCTGCTCCGGGATGCAGGACGACCCCCTGGCTATCGGCGTGTGCGGATAGATGCCGCTGCCGCCGCGGTGATTTTGCAGGACTACCTGGACGCGCTGCAGCGCGATGATGTGTCAGCGTAGGGGCGACCTGCAGTGCGGTGCATTTTTGTAGGGCGAGCCGTCTGGCTCGCCGGTCGAGCTAAACAGCTCGACCTACTTTGCGAGGCGAGCCGTCTGGCTCGCCCAGTCGAGCTAACACCTCGACCTACAGCGCAGCCTGCAGCGTATTTCGTGGGGCGAGCTTTTCGCTTGCCACGGTACGACGGGGCGGAAACACGGTAGGGGCGCAGCGTGCTGCGCCCCCGACAGTCTGAGGAAAATTCAGGATGAAAGAAAAACGCCTGATATGGATCGATAGGTTCTTCCGGGGGCTCCTGCTCCTGGTTGCGGTAGGGATTCTGGTCGGCGGAGGTGTGATTCTCAAGCAACATTTGAGTCAGCAACTGGCGGCAGTGCCCCCGGCAGGGCCGTCCGGCGCACGCGCGGGTTTCTCCCCCGCCGGGGTGGAGGATACGCTCATCGGGTTCTACCTCCGCCTGCGCCAGGGCGACCTGCAGAAGCCCGCCAGCGACGACAACACCCCTATGACCTTTGAGGTGTACCCCGGCGAATCCGCCGCGTCCATCGCTGAGCGCCTGGAGAAAGAAGGGCTCATCACCGACGCGGCACTCTTCAGGATGTACGCCCGGCACTACGGGCTGGGCACAAGCCTGGAGGCAGGCAAATTCACCCTCTCGCCGAACATGACGATCCCGGAGATCGCCCTGAAGCTCCAGCAGGCGTCGGGGCGGGAGGTGATCGTCACGATTCCGGAGGGGTGGCGCGCCGAGGAAATCGCCCAGATGCTGACCCAGAAGGGAGTGCTGGACGGGGCGGCGTTCCTGAAACTGGTGAAAAAGGGTGAGGCCGGCCCCGATCTGGGCGGCCCATACGATTTCCTGTCCGACCGCCCCAGGGGTGCGTCGCTGGAGGGGTATCTGTTCCCGGATACGTACCGGCTGCCGGAGCAAGCGAAGCCGCAAGACCTGCTGCGCCGGATGCTGTACACTTTTGGGTTGCGCGTCACGCGCAAAATGCGCCAGGATGCCCGCGCCGAGGGACTGACCTTGTACCAAGTGGTCACGCTGGCGTCCATCGTGGAACGGGAGACAGCCCTCCCCAGCGAGCGCCCGGTGGTCGCCCGCGTGTACCTCAACCGCCTCTTCGACAAGGACTGCAAATCGATCACCGGCGGGTACCTGAACGCCGACCCGACGGTGCAGTACGCCATGGGATATCAGCCCTCCCAGGGAACGTGGTGGAAGCAGCCGCTGTCGCTGGAGGAGTACAAGTACGTCATCTCGCCGTACAACACGTACCTGCACCCCGGCCTGCCGCCGGGGCCCATCGCCAACCCCGGCATCGAGTCCATCAAGGCGGTGATCTATCCGGCCAAAAACGACTACTGCTTCTTCGTGGCTACCGGGTCCGGCACCCATGTCTTTTCGAAGACCGCCGCGGAGCACCAGCGCCAGGTGGAGAAATACCAGAGGTAATGAAACATCGCGTATGACGTCCAGCTAACCAGATCAGCCACCAATGATCTCGAAACGACGTAGGAAAAAGACCCAAGGCTCATAACTAGATGAGAAACGTCTGGAAACTCCTTCTACGCTGAGCCGGCTACCCCGGGGAAAGCGTCTTATCAACTGGAGCAAGGCGTGTCCTTACCCCTGGTCGAGCCAGACGGCTCGACCTACAGCACAGCGGTAGGGGCGACCTGCGGGTCGCCCCGGTAGCCCCTCCCTCGCCCATTGTGGGAGAGGGAGGGGTTGGGGTGGGTGAGGGTAAAAAGCGGTCACATTCCACCAGTTTTGAGCGCCATCAATGAATTCGGCACTTGGAGGCGCTTCGGTGCTGACCAGAGCATTGCCTGTGCGGAGGAGTTCTTCCAACGTAGGGGCACTCTGCGCCGCACGACGTCCGGTTCGGCGGGCGCAGCCCGCCTCAAGAGACGGATTCATCCGGTGGGGCATAGGCGGCAACACTCATGTTAAGTACCCGTGTCTACATAATTTGTCTCTTAGCAGGAGTGCCAGCGATGAAGAATCTTAAGCGCTCTCTTTCCAGACGTCCCTGCTTGCCCAGGGCGCTTGTAGTGGCGAGCTAACAGCTCGCCAGTCAGCCAGACGGCTCGACCTACTTCCGGGCACTGAAAGATTCTTCACCTCGGTTCGCTCTGCTCGTCTTGGTTCAGAATGACGAGCGGTCAAGATGCCGTAGGAACGCTGTTCCACCTCCTGCGTGCAGTTTCCGAACGCTCTTTATTTGCTTTATCTGCCAATATCAGCGTGGAATCTGCTACATCTGCGTTCTATTTGCCCCAGGCTGAGTAGTTACGAGCGCCAAACAAAAAGCAGGCCGAGGAAAAGATCCCCGGCCTACCTCATCATACGTCAAAAACGCCGCTTATTTCTTTTTCAGCCCAGCTTCCTTGACGCATTTCATGGCGTCATCCTGCATTGCTTTTGCAGCATCGGCAGGTGTCTCGGAATCGGACATCACAGCCTCCAGGTTCG
>CAZDOZ010000052.1:0-13883 GCA_964507175.1 uncultured Anaerolineae bacterium | reverse complement strand
CAACAGTTTTGAGCGCTAACAATAAATCCGGCGCTTCAGACACCAGGCAAGGGATTAGGGGACAGGGGTTAGGGTGTAAGGGCTGCGCCGCTGTCCCAGGGGCTCCCATCGCGCCCTAATCCTAAGCCCCGACCCCTGCCTTACGGGGCCATCTCACCCAAAGAGCCGGATTCATCCGATGGAGCAACGGCGGCAACACTCATGTTAAGTACCCGTGTCTACACAATTTGTTTCTTAGCAGAAGCGCCAGCGACGAAGAATCTTGAATGCTCTCTTCCCAGGCATCCCTGGCTTGCCCAGGGCGCTTGTAGTGGCGAGCTAGCAAGCTAGCAGCTCGCCAGTCGAGCCAGACGGCTCGACCTACTGCCGAGCATTGCAAGATTCTCCACCTCGGCTCGCTCTGCTCACCCCGGTTCAGAATGACGAGCGGCCAAGATCCCGTAAGGATATCGTCCCACCTCCTGCGTGCAGTTTCCGAACGTTCCCGATAATCTGTTAAAGTGCAAACAGTCCGGCCTACAGTAGCAGGAGAGGACACCATCATCTGGATTACGAGACACAGCTGGCAAGGCTCTCTAGCGCCTGCTTCAGCTTCGGCATCCACAAGTTGTCGCCGTCCAGCGGTATCCAGATATGTGTGCCACGGCCGCGGACGCCCTGCGGCAGCCGCACATCCGCCGGAAGGTAGCTCTTCAGCACCACGGTCAGGTAATTGCCTTCTTTCCCCACGAGTCTCACGCCTGCTTTCTCCCCCAACAGCCGTACCTCAGTCTGGAAGAGAAGGCTCTTTACCTCGTCCGGCGGCGGCCCAAAGCGGTCCCGCAGCATGCTGGCGAACTCCCGAATTTCCTTCAAACTCCTTATGCCGGAGAGCTGCCGGTAAAGACGCAGCCTCAGGTCCGACGAAGGCACATATTCCTCCGGGATCGAAGCGGCAAGCGGCAGATCAGGCACCAGCGACGGTTCGAGTTCCAGTACCATCGCCACAGTCTCCGGGCGCAAGACGAGATCGCTTTGCTGTTGCTCTTTCAGTTCCCTGACCGCCTGTGCCAATAGTCGTGTGTACATGTCCATGCCGACCGCTGCCATGTGACCGTGCTGCCGTGTACCCAGGATCTCCCCCGCGCCACGCACCTCCAGGTCCCGCATGGCGATCTGGAAGCCGGCGCCCGCTTCCGACGCCTGGGCCAACATCTCCAGCCGTTCCTGAACCTGCCGGGGCAGGTCGTACCCTCTGGGATAGAGGAGATAAGCATAGGCACGCACTGCCCCGCGTCCGACACGCCCCCGTAGCTGGTAGAGCTGCGCCAGGCCGAAACGGTGGGAGTTGTTGATGATAATTGTGTTGGCGTTGGGCACATCCAGCCCGTTCTCGATGATAGTGGTGCAGACCAGCACGTCCACATTCCCCTCGGTGAAAGAAAGCATCACTTCCGACAGATGCCGCTCCCGCATCTGGCCGTGGGCAACTTCCACTATCGCCTCCGGCACCAGGTCTCGGATCATACCTGCCACCGCCCTGATCCCACGCACACGGTTATGGACGAAATACACCTGCCCGCCCCTGTCCAGTTCCCGCAGGATTGCTTTCCGAATGAGGCCTCGGTCGAACTCGCTTACGAAAGTCTTTATCGGGAGCCTGTCCTCCGGCGGCGATGCTATCAGACTCATGTCACGCACGCCGGCCAGCGACAGGTAGAGAGTCCTTGGGATCGGGGTCGCGGTCAGGGTCAGAACGTCCACCTGGTGCCGAAGCTGTTTCAGACGCTCTTTGTGGTACACGCCGAATCGCTGCTCTTCGTCTATGACAATAAGCCCCAGATCCTTGAATCCCACATCCTTGGAGAGAAGGCGATGCGTTCCGATGACCAGGTCCACACTCCCATCCGCCAGCCCTTGCAGGACTTTTCTCTGCTGGGCCTGGGTTTGCAACCGAGAGAGCATTGCCACATTGACAGGGAAAGGGTCCAGCCTACGCTTGAATGTGTAAAAATGCTGCTGTGCCAGGACGGTGGTGGGCGCCAGGAGCGCCACCTGCTTCCCATCCATAATGGCCTTGAACGCTGCCCGGATTGCCACCTCCGTTTTGCCGTATCCCACATCGCCGCACACCAGGCGATCCATTGGGTTCGGCGATTCCATATCTTTCTTGACCTCGGCGATGGCCCGAAGCTGATCCTCCGTTTCCTGGTACGAGAACGCCGCTTCCAAGTCTTTCTGCCACGGGGTATCCGGTGGGAAAGCGTGCCCTGGCGACATTTCCCGGGCCGCGTACAAAGCCAGGAGGTCTCTGGCGATCTCGGCAACGGCCTGCTTCGCCCGTTTCTTCGCTCTGGACCAATCAGTGGTATGGAGCCGGTGGAGCGTTGGAGGCACATCCGATGGGCTCACGTACTTGCTGAGCCGGTTCGTCTGCTGCACTGGCACGTAGAGCCGATCGCCCTGGGCATACTCCACCAGCAGATACTCCTGCTCCACGCTCCCGACTTTCATCCGCACCAGGCCGCCGAACCTGCCGATGCCATGGTCTATGTGGACCACATAATCGCCTGGCTTGATCTCGGAGAAAAAGGCCTCTGCCCGTCTGGCAACCTTTGCCCGCGGCACCCTGCGTCGAGCCCGCCTCCAGCCGAAAAGCTCCACATCAGTCAGGAGAACCAGAGCAGGAGGCTGATCTTCCCTCTCCCGGATTACGAATCCTTCGTTCGACGTTCCTTGAATCAGGAGAATGCCTTTCACGGAGGAGGGGCCGGCCAGACCTTCCACCTGCCTTGCAGGCACTTTCTTCTCTGAAAGCAATTTGGAGACCCGCGATGCCTGGCGGGTTATCAGCACTGTCGAGGACCCAAGTCTGCGGAATTCCTCTACATCCGATGCCAGATCATCGAGGCGGGAGTTGTAGATAGGTGCAGGCCAGAACAACCTGCCGATGGGGTGGACTATATCGCTATACCGTAGGCCCTCGCTATGTCCCGCCCACAGCTTCCGATGCCTGCCGAGCCGCTGTGATACTTCCTGCCACGTGAAGTGCGGTTTGGGCCAGCCCAAGGGGATCTCACCACTGCGGATCAGCTCCCGTTCGATCTGATCCGCCTGACGTTCCACGGCCATGATCGCCTGAGCTACCTCTTCCCCTTCGTCCAGGAATACCAAAACACCCTCAGGCAGGTGGTCCAACAGGTTTCCTGGGACCGGGTAGAGAAGTGGGATGTAGTACTCAGCGCCCGGGAAACCTTGCCCCGTCTCCAGGGCTTTCTTGTCGTGCTCGAAATCCCTCCTGGCCGGGGGATGACATGTGGAGAAGTCCATCTCGTCCATCCGAGAGATAGCACGCTGGGCAAATCTGGGAAATGCTTCGCTGCCTGGTCCCACGAGCACGGATTCCGTCTTGTTGATGGTTAACTGGGTTTCCGGATCGAAGAACCGGAGGCTGTCCACTTCGTCGCCGAAGAACTCCACACGAACCGGTCGGGGGAGGTTTGGTGGCCAGATGTCCAATATCCCACCCCGACGGGCAATGGTTCCCGGCTCTTCCACCACCGACTCCAGCCGGTAGCCCTCCTCGAACCAGCGCCGGACGAGGTCTCCCAGCGTGGCAATCTGCCCGACTTTCAGGGAGCGTACGCTCAGGCGCATCTCTCGGCGGGGCACTGTTGGCGCGGCGACGGCCCTGGCGGATGTCACAACGACAGGTGTGCTCTCCCTTGCCAGGGCCACCAGCGCGCGCAGCCGCTCCTGAACCGTGTATGTCGCCCACGGGATCCTCTCGTAAGGGAGGGCATCCGGCGTGGCAAAATGGTACACGGGTACATCCGGCCCCAACCATTTCCGGAGTTCGTCGGCCCAGTCGCGTGCCGTCTCCGGCCCCGCGGCGACCAGGAGCAAGGGGGCCTCCAAGTCCCGTGCCAGTGCAGCCGCCAGATATGGGCGCGCGGCAGGGATGAGGCCCAAGGGTGGAATCTCTCGCCCCCCTTTCAGTGTCTCCAGCAGATCGCCGTATGAGGCTGTTCCCCGCACCTCGTTCAGAAGTCCGGAAAGGTTCATCCCCCCTCCTGCCTCCTGATGTTGAACTTGTTCATGGCTGCCTCGATCCCCTCCTCCAGCCATGTCTCGATGGCCGCCACGGCACGGCCTCGCACCTTGGTCATGACCGCCTCTTCATCCTGGGTGAAATCCTGGAGCACGTAGTCTGCCGGATCCATGCTCCCCGGCGGCCGGCCAATGCCAATGCGCGCCCTGGAGAAATCCTCGGTGCCCAGGTGCAGGATGATGGATTTCAGACCGTTGTGCCCGCCGGAGCTCCCCATTGGGCGCAGGCGGATTCGCCCCTGCGGAATATCCAGGTCGTCGGCGATCACCAGGATATCCTGCGGCTCGATTTTGTAGAAATGTGCCAGCGGGCCCACTGCCTCGCCGCTCGAGTTCATGAAAGTGAGCGGCTTCGCCAGAATCACGTCGTGCCCCAGGATGCGTCCTTTCGCCAACAGCGCCCTGAACTTCCGCTGGTCGAATCTCATGCCGTGCTTCTCCGCCAGCAGATCGATCACCTGGAAGCCGATGTTGTGCCTGTTTCGCTCATATTCCCTGCCTGGGTTTCCCAGGCCGATGATTGCCTTGACCACGTTTGCTCCTTCTGTATCGGATTCCGCCATCTTTTCATTATATCAGGTACCCGGTGGTTGTATCAAAGCGATGGGACGGGGACTTTCGAAGCAAATCAAGGCCCGAGAACGCTCCCGAAGGCTTTCAAGCTCGGTGCAGGGCCGATGCTGCGGCTGGTTTGGGGTTGACGAAAAGGCCTCCAAACGGGAGGTAAATTCCCGGGACCCTACAGGCCCCCAGGAATTACTTCGTTCTCCCGACGGGAATGCCAATTGACGGAATTACAAACTTTATGATAGAATGGCGTGTGTCTGGCGTCATTGTGCCTCAGACTGGAGAGTAAAGGAAGAACAGCAGAAGATTAAGGAGAAGAAAATGAAGGTTAGATTTTCCAGAACTGTAGTATTGATCGCTCTCGTGCTCTCGGCGATCATGATTTTTAGCGCGTGCGGCGGAAGTAAGAAGGCAGCAGAACCGACCCATGCAGCGCAATCCGAACCGACGAAAACAGCTCAGGCGCAGCCTACGAAACCGCCGACTGCTGTGCCGACGAAGGCCCCGACGCCCACTAAGAAATCGGAGCCAACGGTAGCCCCTTCGCCTACATCTCAGCCTGAGGCAAAAACCGGCTCTTTCAAAAAAATAACTGCCAACGAGCAGAAGCTTTTGGGAGAACTTGCCGATCTAGATTCGTACAAAGTGAACTGGGAGATCAAATTCTCAGCGAAGCTGAAGGACGGCGGGGAGAAAACGTCTGCCATGACAATGAAGCTGGAAGTAATCAACAAGCCGGAGAAGAAGTCCAGGATGACCATGGAAGGCAGCGGCGCGTTGCAAAGCGGGATACCCAAAATTGCGGTGATCCGCGTGGGCGACGATGCGTGGATCGATATGGGCGGCGGCACGTGGATACACGTACCGGCTCAGCAGGTCGAAAGCATGACGGGCAGCATGGTGACTAACTTTACCAGCGAAGCATATGTCGGCAATGAGTTCAAGAAAGGCACTAAGAGAGTTGGTCCGCTCGAATGCAATGTGTACGAATTCGACAAGAGCGACGTCTTGAGAATGCTGAAGATATACCCCAGCAAGAACGCGCCGGAGGAAATAAAATCGGCGCAAGCCATGGACAGGATGAAAGGAAGTGCGTGTGTGACGAAGAGCTATATTCCCCTGATGTCTCACGTGGAGATAGCAAGCAGTGATCCGAAGACTGCCATGGGGCTGGACGACGAGGCTTTGCAATCTATGCTCGGTGTTACATCGGAGGAAATAAAGGAAGTGGTCATAACAACGGATGAGTCGGTCACCGACATCAACAAGAAGTTCGATATCCAGCCTCCCAAGACCGGGGGATGACGCTGGAACGATATGCAACAAAAAAACGCCGCTCTCAGGCGGCGTTTTTTACACCATGCATCTGGAGAAAGCATCGTCTCGCCCTCGGAGACGTTGTTTCCGATGAGGTCTATTGACCATCGGCCGGACGCCAGTCCGGAAAGCGATCCACGCCTTTGGTGAAGGTCAGGCGCATCAGGCCGCTCCCATCCGAGTTTATGCTGTAAAGCTCCCAGTCTTTTCCCTCGCGATTGGACGAAAAGATGATGCGCTTCCCTCCTTCAGCCCAGGTGCCCGTAACGGCATCACCCTGGTAACCCGTTACACGCCGGACTTTAGAGCCGTCTGGCCTCATCACGTAGATCCCGTAGCGTCCCTCTCGGTCACTGTCGAACAGTATCCATTTCCCATCTGGCGACCACCTGGGATGATTGTCGTCGAAGAAATTGTCGGTCAGCTTGACCGGGTCACTGCCGTCTGAGTTCATGATGTAGATATCCCTGTCCCCGTCCCGATCGGATACGTAAACAATCCGCTTCCCATCAGGAGACCAGTCGCCGGAGGATTCGTTGTATGGGCTGGAAGTAATAGCGTGGTCATTGGATCCATCCACATTGATAACGTAAAGATCGAAACCCCGCTTGGATACGTTCCTGTTGCTCTGGTAGAGGATTTTCTTGCCGTCCGGCGACCACCTGGGTCTCCAGTTGTCGGATTTCAGATTCTGGGTAAGGCGCTTCTGTCCGGTACCGTCGGCATTCATTAAGTATATCTGGATGTTCTCCGGATCATCTCTGGCAGATGCGAAAGCTATCCTGCTCCCATCCGGCGACCACGATGGTTCGATATCACGCTCTGGGGAATTTGTGAGCTGCTTGAATGTCCCCTTTGATTCGGTAAGGAGCCAGATGTCGAAATTTCCGCCTCTCTCTGAGTGAAAAAGTATCAAGCCATTCCCTTTGCCGAGACCACTCTCAGAGGTCGGAACCGCTTTTTTGACAGGAGAGATTCCCGGGGAAGGCGCTGGCAGGGCCGTTTTCGTAGGGGCGATAGTCGGTTTTGGGGTGGTGGGCGTGGGATGAATTGCTACCGCCGTGACCATGGGTGTGACCGTCCGTCTAGCTACGCCACCGCCGTTATTTACCGTTGGCGTGAAAAACATGTAGCCCGCCACCGCCCAGAATAGAATCCATACGCCAAGCATCATTAGCCTGCGCCCTCGTTTTTCCCCGACGAGAGCGGCTCCCAATGCTGCCAGACCAACTGCCACAAGGATGCCAATGATTATGTCTTTCATGTGCATATCTCCCGTACAGAAAGGCGACGCCAATCATGCAGGCATCGCCTTTGCCATCCAGACCTCCCAGGCGTCAGTGTGTGTGTCCGTGGGCGATTTCCTCCGGCGTAGCATCACGCACATCCACGACTTGTACATCGAAATGCAGTGTCTGCCCTGCCAAAGGATGATTTTCGTTCATGTAAACTCTGTCTCCCTCAACCTTCGTAATGAAGAATGGCTTTACCTGCCCCGTGGGCGATTCCAGGTAGACTCCCATCCCAGCCATCGGCGTCAGATCAGGAGGAAAGTCATTCACGGAAAGCACTATATCATCGGCGTCAACTATTTCTCCGTAGCCATCTGCAGGGCTTACCACGACGCTTTTCTCCTGGCCAACTTCCATCCCTGTAAGTTCCTTCTCCAGTCCGGGTATCAGCGTACCATGACCATGAAGGTACTGAAGAGGTTCTTTCCCCTCAGAGGAGTCGATGACCCGACCATCGTCCAGTTTGAGGGTGTAATCCAGGGAAACCACTTTGTCTTTCTCTACCGTATTGTTCACTCGGAATGCTCCTTGATTTTCTCGAGACTCCCACTATTAAGGCCTATAGCCGCGCAAGCCCCGCTTCTCCATAGCCCAAATGGCTACTAGCTCAAGTATATCACACTATGCATGTAAGGGAAACTGGGTTCTCAAAAGGCGAGCCGCACATGTAGTCGGGACATCGAGCTTTCGAAGCAAGTCGAAAACCCAGCGCCGTTTCGAGCTTCCCCGACGCGCCCAGAGCAAATCACGACCCGCCATTGGGATTGGTGAGAACCGACAGCAGATCAGGGGAATCCCAAGGGCCCTGCGGGCCCCCAGGATCTGCTTCGCACTCCCGACGCCGCTTTCCTTCGTGCAGAAACTCTGCCATCCTGCTATAATGTTTCTTGGATTCCGTCAGGAACGACGCAAGTCCCGGTTCATTTCTTCACCACGGCCAGGACCAAAAACAACAGCCGGCGGAGCCTATTGCAAGGAGGGTATTGAAGGTGGGTGGATTGGCGCTAGTCTTTCGTTTGCTCATAGTGATATTGCTGATTTCGACCAATGCGTTTTTCGTGGCGGTGGAGTTCTCTTTGGTCGCAGCCAGAAAGACCCGCATAGAGCGGCTTGCCGCCGATGGCAACAACTCAGCGTCGCTAGCGCTCCACCTTCTGGAAGACCCTGACCGTTTTATCGCTGCAGCACAGCTCGGCATCACTATGGCAAGCCTGGCTCTTGGGTGGATCGGCGACGTTACGGTTGCAGCCATCATAGAACCTCCACTAGAACGGCTGATAGGGCACTGGAGTCCCACCGCTTCTGTCACGATAGCAACTATTGTATCCTTTGGCTTCATCACGTACTTCCAAATAATCCTGGGGGAACAGGTTCCCAAAAGCTACACCATCCGCAATCCAGAGGGGGTAGCGATTGGCGCTGCCCCTGTAATGAGGGTTTACTATGCTATTTTCCGTCCATTCATCGCCCTGCTGGATCGGTCGGCGAGGGCAGTGCTGGTGATACTGGGAGTAAGCCATGCTCCAGCCCACGGCGTACATACTGTGGAGGAGCTGAAAATGCTTGTGCGCGAGAGCCACGAGGAAGGCTTGATCGAGGAAGAGGAAGAGGAAATCCTGGCCAGAGCTTTCGAATTCAGTGACAGGTATGTCCGGGAGGCAATGATCCCCCGGCCCGAGGTCATCGGGGTGCCCAGGGATGCGACTTTCCGAGACCTCTTGCAAATTTTTCTGGAAAGCCGACATGCCCGCTACCCGGTGTACGAGCAGGACATAGATCACATAGTCGGTACAGTTGCCATGAAAGAAGGCCTGGTCCGTCTGGGTGAGATCGGATGCGAGATGCTGGATCGCTCGCTAGAGGATATCGGGGTGGTCCATCCACCTCTGGTAGTGCCGGAAACCCGGCGCATCGGGAGCCTTTTTGCAGAGATGCGCAGCAAACGGGAACAAATGGCGATAGTCATCGATGAGTTTGGGGGAACGGCGGGTATCGTGACTATCGAGGAGCTTGTAGAGGAAATCGTGGGGAGGCTCAGTGACCAATGGAGCAAGGAAATACCTCTGGCAGAGCGGGTCGGGAAAGACACTTACCTGGTGGATGCTCAGTCACGGGTAGACGAAATTAACGAGGAGATGAACCTGTGGATCCCGGAACGAGAGGAATACGAGACCCTGGCCGGGTTCTTGCTGTACAAAATGGGCCGTATCCCAAATGTGGGCGACAAGTATGAGTACAGAGGGCTTCGTTTTGTGATCCGTGAGATGGAAGGCCCAAAGATTGTCCGGGTGGAGATACAGCGCGTGCGTCAGGACAGAGTTGGGTATTGAGCGCCCTCACGTTTCTCGTATCGTCCATGTGCCATCCCGACTCTACCGATCCAGGTGGAGAGCAGCCAAATTGAATGGAGGAGTTATGATCGAGAACCTTATTCGCATCGAGGAGGCCCATCAGCATGTGGGCAAACAAGCGACCATCCGCGGCTGGCTCACGCTGAAGACAGGTAAAGGAAAACTTCTGTTCCTGCGGATTCGTGACGGCAGCGGTGTCATCCAGGGGGTGGCGTTCAAGCCAGACCTGCCGCCGGAGCTTTTCCAGCGGCTGCGGCACCTGCCCTTGGAATCCTCGTTAATCCTGACGGGAGAGATCCGGGAGGACAGCCGCGCTCCCGGCATCCCAGGTGGCTACGAATTGGGCATCCGTGATGCCAAAGTTGTCCAGGAAGCGGAAGAATACCCCATCGGCCCCAAGGAACACGGCGTAGAATTCCTGATGGATCACCGGCACCTCTGGCTCCGGTCGCGGCGCCAGTGGGCCATCATGCGAATCCGCGCCGAGATAATCCGATCTATCCGGGACTGGCTGGACGATCATGGGTATCTAAACGTGGACAATCCAATCCTCACCCCATCCGCTGCTGAGGGGACCACGACTTTGTTCGAGACAGATTATTTCGGCGATCCAGCATACCTCAGCCAGAGCGGACAGCTCTACAACGAGGCAAATATCTTTGCTTTTGACAAGGTTTATTGTTTCGGCCCCACGTTTCGAGCGGAAAAATCTAAGACCCGCCGCCACTTGATGGAGTTCTGGATGGTGGAACCAGAGATGGCCTGGGTGCAGCTCGACGAGCTGATGGATATCGAAGAGCAGTTCGTCAGTTACATTGTTCAGAGGACGCTGGAGCAGAAAGCCACGGAGTTGAAAGTCCTGGAGCGTGACCTGAGCCAACTCGAGCACGTGAAGCCACCGTTCCCCAGGATCAGCTACGACGAGGCGGTGGAAATCCTCCACAAAGGCGGGTTTGCTGATTTCCGATGGGGTGATGATTTCGGATCTCCGGAAGAGACGTACATCGCCGAGCAGTTCGAGAAGCCGGTATTCGTCCACCACTATCCCGCCGAGGCGAAAGCGTTTTATATGGAACCCGAACCTGACAGGCCGGAGGTGTGTCGCTCAGTCGATCTGCTGGCGCCGGAGGGATATGGCGAAATCACGGGAGGCAGCGAACGGATGAGCGATCCGGAAAAGCTGCTGGCAGCAATACGAAAGAACAACCTCCCAGAAGACGCGTACAAATGGTACCTGGACCTGCGTCGGTACGGGTCCGTGCCTCATAGCGGGTTCGGACTGGGCGTCGAGAGGACAGTAGCGTGGATATGTGGTCTGAACCACGTGCGGGAGACCATAGCATACCCTCGCATGTTGAATCGGCTTTATCCGTAACTGGAGCGTGAAGTCATGAGCGAGACTATAGAAACCCTGTGGCAGGTGATACAGGATAGGAAGGAAAATTTGCCGGAAGGCTCTTACACTGCGGAGCTTTTCTCACGTGGCATGACCGAAATTGCCAAGAAAGTGGGCGAGGAGGGGGTCGAGGTGGGCGTTGCCGCCCTGGCCCAGTCCGACGAGCGGGTGGCGTCAGAGGCCGCGGACCTGGTATACCATCTGCTGGTGCTCCTGGCTGCCCGTGGGCTTACGTGGGATGATGTGGAAGAGGAACTGAGGAAACGGTTCAAGCGTTGATGCAATGCATGGTTCGCCAGGTATAAGCCCATTCTACAGGAATGTCGGTACGTCAACAAGGAGGCGCACAGATGTCCGAATTTCAAATCTTCCTCATGGAACGCATGATGTCCAGGTTCGAGCAGACCGTGGAGTACAACCTATCCGAGAGTGGCGTCAAGCCGGTGCCACTCCAGGATCTCGTTGCCGACAAGCCTGGCTACTCTGAGAGCCTGCTGAACACGGAACTGAACTACCCGTACGCCAACGGCAATCCCGACCTGCGGGAGAACATCGCGGCACTGTACGACGGTGCGACGGCAGACAATGTCCTGGTCACCGTGGGGGCAGCCGAGGCAAACTACATAACCGCTCACACATTCCTTTCCCCCGGCGACGAGATCGCCGTTATGTTGCCCAACTACATGCAGGTCTGGGGTGTGGCAAAGAACCTGGGTGCCGTAGTCCGGGAGTTCCACCTGAAGGAAGAGATGGGCTGGGGGCTTGACGTGGACGAGCTAGATGATGCTGTCACGCCCAACACCAGACTCATCGCCGTTTGCAACCCGGACAACCCCACAGGCCACATCCTCACCGAGGCAGAAATGAACGCCGTCGTGTCTGCGGCCGAGCGGGTCGGCGCGTGGATACTGGCCGACGAGGTGTACTCCGGAGCTGAGCGCACCACCGATCGGCAAACGCCATCTTTCTATGGGCGATACGACAAAGTGGTGGCTATCGGAAGCTTGAGCAAGGCTTACGGCCTGCCGGGACTGCGCATCGGCTGGGCAGTTGCACCGGAGGACACCGTGCGGGAGCTCTGGATGCGCCACGAGTATGTCACCATCAGCGCGACCATGCTGTCGAACAAACTTGCTGCCCTGGTCTTGTCGCCGGAGGTGCGCCCGCGCTTCCTCCAGCGGACACGAAAGTACATACGCAATGGCTACGCGGTGCTGGAAGAATGGCTCAAGGGACATGGTGACACTTTCTCCCTGGTGCCGCCGCAGGCATCCGCTATCTGTTTCGTTCGGTACCATCTGAATATCAACTCCACCGAGCTCACCGAGCGACTGCGGAAGGAAAAAAGCGTGCTCATAGTCCCCGGCGACCATTTCGGGATGGACCATTTCTTCCGAATTGGCTTCGGACAGCCACGCGACCGCCTGATCCCAGCGCTAGATCGCATCCACGATCTGGTCGTCCAGCTACAGGGCTGACGGAGAGGCCTCCATGGACATCCTGGAAGAGGTCCTCCGGGCTGAGATTCGCATTCGTCCATACATCCGTGAGACTCCCCTCGACCGCTCCGTCTACCTGAGCGAGGTCGGCGGGGCAAATGTGTACTGCAAATTGGAGAACCTGCAGTACACCGGCTCGTTCAAAGCGCGAGGGGCTATGAACAAGCTCCTCTCACTTTCGCCCGAAGAGCGGGAGCGGGGGGTAATCACAGCTTCTACCGGAAACCACGGAGCCGCGGTGGCCCGTAGCGCCGGCGTAGTGGGTACTGCCGCCATCGTCTTCGTGCCGGAGGGGACCGATGCTTCCAAAGTGGATGCAATACGCCGCCTGGGTGGCGAGGTGCATTTCCATGGGAACGATTGCGTGGAGGCAGAGGTCTTTGCCCGCAAGTACGCTGCCGAGAACAGCATGACCTACATCCCGCCATACAACGATCCTCAGGTCGTCGGCGGGCAGGGGACGATAGCTGTCGAGATGGCGCGCCAGCTGGACACGATAGACGTAGTCTTTGCTGCTCTGGGAGGCGGAGGAATGATCTCCGGCATAGCCAGCTACCTGAGAGCAGTGCACCCCAACATTCAGGTCATCGGGTGCTCGCCGGAAAACTCTCAGGTGATGATCCAGTCGGTGAAAGCAGGCCGAATACTGGACATCCCCTCTCTGCCGACCCTCTCCGACGGCACCGCTGGCGGCATCGAGAATGGTTCCATCACTTTCGATCTCTGCAGAGACCTGGTGGACGATTACGTGACCGTCACAGAGGGGGAGATCAGGGAAACCCTTCGGACGTTCGTGGAAACCCACCACATGCTGATAGAAGGAGCTGCTGCGGTAGCTGTCGCCTCTTACCTCAAAATGAAGGAGCGGTTCGAGGGTAAGAATGTGGTCATCGTCATCTGCGGATCGAACATCAGCGTAAGACGGCTGAAAGAGGTGCTGTAGCGAAGAGAGGCGGTACGACCGCACTCAGCTATGGACGCTCTGGGGGCTTGTCAAACTCATTTCGCTGGGGTTCAGACATGAGTCGGACATGGTGAGTAGCGGTGCATCGTGAGCAAGGCAAGGCTCGGCCGGTACGGGTGCAGCATGTGTTGATCTCGGAAAGTCGTACCGCGGGGGAGGGTGAACTGCCTTGGAGCAGCCTGCTCTTTGCGCATTCAACTGGTGGCGCTCAAATTTGTTGAGCCGCCCAAACCGACCGATTCGTGACCCTCCATCCTTCCGCGCCCCGGCGTGCAGGGTGCGTTTGGTCGGGCCAGACGGCCCGACCTACAGCCCAGCGCAGCGCCCTTGAGCCGTACCCGACGCCAGGAGGAGACGAAATCCACCCGGCAGCCCCTCCCTCGCCCACGGATGTGGGAGAGGGAGGGG
>CAZDOZ010000051.1:0-14133 GCA_964507175.1 uncultured Anaerolineae bacterium | reverse complement strand
GGCCTTAACAGGTTGTTCTCCAAGGGTCAAGTACAAAACCGCCGGCTGCATTGCCGATCAGGGCGTTCCCCCTCTTGCATCCGCCATAGATTCGTGCGATACTTACCTGAAGCGACAAAGGTGTGTTCTCGTCGTTCTTGATAGAGGGCATTGGTTTGGCTGCCCGGAAAACCTGGAAGATGCTTTGGGAGTGGAAAATGGCCAGGAGAAGAAGGCACAACAGGAATCAAATTTGGCTCTGGATGTTGAGCGCCGTGCTGGCGTTGAGCATGGTAATCGCTTTGGTGGTGATGGCATTGCCACCCCCACAGCCTCCTACGCCAACCCCCGTTGTCTGGATTACTCCGACACCAACCCCTGCCCCCTGATTTTTGGGGCTTGGGAGCGGTATGGGCGCACATCTGGAGGCGCGATGAGCAGGTCCGAACACACAGGGTTTTTGTATGCCGTCATCGGGACGCTCATATTCGCTACCACGCCTGTGTTCGTTCGGTGGGCAGCGCCACTCTCGCCATACGAAATAACCGAAGGGCGCCTCATGATAGGGGCGTTGCTCATCTACACTTTGATGATACTGAGAGGCGAGCGGCTTCTGATAGACCAAGGCCGCTTACCTCAATTTGCCGTCTTCGGGATGATTACCGCCCTGCATTTTCTCTTCTACATAGCCTCTCTTAGCTTTACCACTATCGCTCACTCCCTGGCAATCGTGTACACGGCACCGATTTTCGTCACCATTTTCTCCGGAATATTTCTGGGCGAACCGATACCTCTGAGAAAGTGGACAGGGGTAGTGATAGCAGTCATAGGGATTGCTATCATGGTGGGTTTCGAGCCGAATTTCACCCGGAGGATGTTCCTGGGTGATCTGATGGCGCTGGGGTCTGCCATCATGTTTGGCTTTTACTCGGTCATGGGGAGGTCACAGCGCGAGAAAATGCCATTGTTCCTGTATGCAGCCAGCGTGTACGGGCTGGCAGCTCTCTGGATGCTGCCCGTAGCGGCCTGGCATTTTACCCCGTCGGGCTATTCCTGGTTCCCAGTACTATCCGTGCTGATATTGGGCATCTTCCCTCTGGGGATAGGCCATACCCTCTACAATGCCGCACTACGGAGAGTACATGCCACGTATGTGAATCTGATCGCTACCCAGGAGGTAACAGGAGGGGTAATTCTCGGAGCATTGATACTGAGAGAAGTTCCCGGCCTCAACGCTATCGTTGGGGTAATCATCTCTCTCGTCGGCATAGCCCTGGTACTCATATGAGATCAGGTTGGAAGCCGGAGCCTTTTCAGGGCCCTTTCTGCAGCCCATTTGAGTAATTTTGGCGGGAATCCCGGCAGCATAGTGTCGACTGCCTGGTCTGCGAAGCGGGCGGCATTCCGGAAAGCTACCCTGGCCCATTTGACATCTCCGCGCCGCAGGTACAGATTACCCAGTTCGAAATAAGCGCCTGCCATCGTGGGCTCCAGGTAGAGGGCTTTGCGGAACGCATCGATCCCTTCCTCGATCATCCCTTCCCTGGAGTACACTATACCCAGGATGAAATACGCTTTTGCCGATAGGGTATTCTTCCTTAGCGCCATGGATGCCCATGCCTCCGCCTCCTTAAACTTACCTTCTGCCAAACTCTGCTGGGCCAGGGCCACCATTTCATCTTCTTTCAACACCGATTCCAGCGCATGGGTTTTCGGAGCCGGTTTCTCCAACCCTGCATCGGGGCGGGGAATGTTAAGAGCCCACGCGTACTCAAGCACGGGAAGACTTTGCTCCTTCCGCCGTACCTCTTTATGCCGGGCACGAGATTTCGTGCGGCGTACAGGCGACCTGAAAGCGATAGTGCCATGCCTCCGGACCATCTGGAACTGCTCTGCCAGAGGCCACACCGATTCAGCAGCGCCCAGGAACAGATATCCATCTCTTCTCATTAAAGCAGCTATTTCTCTCAGAGCGGTGCTTATCGTCTTCTGATTCATGTAAATGAACACGTTCCGGGCCAGGATGATGTCGAATTTGACTGGCTGGTCGAAATACGGAGGCTTTGCCAGATTTATTTCGGTGAAATTCACCATCTTCCTGACCTCGTCCCGAACTCTGTATTTGTTGCCATCCAAGGCGACGAAAAACCGCTCCATGTATCCCGGTGGAAGTCCCCTTAGGCGGTATAAGGTGTACTCGCCAAGGCGAGCTTCTCTAATAGATGACCTGTCTATGTCGCTCCCGATTATTCTCACGTCCACTTTGCCAGGCAACCCGGCTTCGATCGCGAGCATGGCCATGGTGTACGCTTCTTCTCCTCTGGCCGTGGCAGCGCTCCAGATGCGGATAGGACGATCCTCTTTCTTGGCTTTCACCGCCAGTCTGGGCAAAATTTCCTCCCGAATCCATTCGAACTGCTCCTTGTGGCGGAAGAAATGGCTTTCCTTTACCGTTGCCGCGCTCAGGAACTTCTGCCATTCCTCTTCGTTGGAGCGGAGTATGGCAAGGTATTCTCCCGGATTATGGAGCCCAAGGGAAGCCAACCTCGATTTCAGGAATCTCAGCATCCACTTCGCATGGTTCTTTTCGTAAACCAGCCCTGTCCTCTCTTCCAGGAGGTTCAAAGCTCCCTGCAACAAAGTTTGCTCCATGACTTATACCTCCCCATCCTCTGCATCGCCCGAATGGGCAATTATCTCTCTGTTTATCTTCCTGACAAGCGTGATCAACCTTCCCGGCATTTGGGAGAGCGACAGGACTTCGTTGGCCGCCCCTGCTTCTATGACCGACTTAGGCATGCCGAAGACAAGGCTGTCATCCTCGGACTCCGCTATCACGTATCCCCCTGCTTCTTTCAGCGCCTGCGCTCCCAGCGCCCCATCATTTCCCATGCCTGTCAAAACCACGGCGACTGTATCATGCGCATGGTACTTGGCCAGCGCCAGGAACATGTCGTCCGCAGAAGGGCGTGCACCTTTTCTGCTGCCGTGTAGTTTCTTTGCTTCCCTGAACCTTCCTCGCCTGTCCAGCTCCAGGTCTATGGAAGGTGATATCAAAAATACTTTGCCAGCTGAGAGGACGTCCCCTGGCCTGACGATTTGCGCTTTCCACCCCGTTGCGTTTTCGAGCCATTCTGCAAAACCATTGAAGAAATTGCTGTCTATGTGCTGTGTCACCACTATTGCAGCCGGTATGTCCAGTGGCAGTCCATCCAGCAGGCGACGCAAGGTCGAAGGCCCCCCGGCGGACAATGCTATGGCGATTATTGGGAGTCTTCTCTCTATACTGTGCACCCCGCCGAGATGCGCTTCCTTTCGAGACTGAGACGCGCTCGCAAGATTTCTACCCAGCAGAGCCCCCAGATCTAGCGCAAATTGGTGCATGCCTGCCGATGCGCTTTTTGGGCGTGGAAGCACTCCCAAGACACCAAGGTTGAGCACCTCCTCCTCGATTTCTTCCCTGGGCGCGGACGTAACCACCACCACCGGAGCTTCCCCAGTTTTCGTGAATGCCGAAATGACCTCTCGGTGGAAAGAGTCCAGAAGCGGCACATCCACCAATATCGCGTCTGGACATTTCTCCTTTGCCGACTTCAGAGCGTTTTCCGGCCTCCTGTTCATGCCGACCACCTCGAATCCTTTTTCTACAGAGAGAATAGCCCCCAGGAGGCTCAATGTGACGATAGACTTCCCGGTCAACAGAATCCGTATAGAATTTCCTTCCCCTAGCGAGCATGGCTTTTCACCTTGCTCAGGGAAGTTCTTCATTCCCATCATAAGCGGCCTCTCCTCTCCTCATCGACGATATGTGGGTGTTGAAAAAACGTCGTTCTCGACGGGTTACTACCCAGCCTACCCAGCAATAGAACGCTGCTGACGCCGATACACTCTGATCTTTTCTGTCCTTTGATTTATCTGCGGGTATATGCGTGAAATCCGCGGTATCTCCGTTCGATTTGTTCAAGGCCGAACAGTTACCTCGACGGTAGGATATTTTGTCTGCACCTACGGTACGGCGTTTTGCAATGCCTTTCCTCGCTCCAGTGTTGGAAGCCAGATTCGGAAAGTCGTGCCCTTGCCAGTCTCACTTTCCACGTCTATCCTGCCATGAGCCTCATTGATTACCTCATGAGCGGTGTACAGGCCAAGGCCGATGCCATCTTTGTTTTTCGTTGCCTTGCTTTCCCCGCGTTCATATGGGCGGAAGATCACAGGGAGCACATCCTTGGGTATCCCTGGCCCTGTGTCTTCTATCCCGACCATGTATCCCTCAGATTCTGGCTTGAGGGACACCGTTACGCGCCCGCCCTCTGGCGTGTACTTGATAGCATTCTCCAATACGTTGGAAAATGCCCTCTCCAGGTAGTGGAGATCGGCCCACACTTTCGCGTGGTCGATCTCGTGTCGCCATTGCAAAGTCACCCCTTTGGAATTCGCCACCATAGACATTCCTTTCACCATCTCCGACAGCATCTTTATCAGGTCCACAGCCTCCCAGTTGAAGGAAAGATTCCCCTCCGAGATGTAGAAATGATCCAGGAACTTGACCACCATGTTCGTCATTCGGTTGGCCGACTCCAGGATTATCCCCACCATTTTCTTCTGATCCGGGGTCAGTTCGCCAGCCATGCCTTCTTTCAAGTAATCTGCATATGCCACTATCACAGAGAGAGGAGCTTTGAGGTCATGGGTGGCCATGGAATAGAAATGGCGGCGCAGGCGTTCCAATCTTCTGCGTTCTGTTACATCCCTGAGAACACAGATGCTTCCCTCTACCCTCCGATCTCGAGAATGTATCGGGTAAACGCGCATCAGATAAATCGTATTGTCCCATTCGATTTCTCCGTCTTCCATTCTCCCGGATCCTTCAACCCGTTTGATAGCCGAGACTATCTCACCGGGCAAGCGCAGGGACGATATTGGTATAGGAGTTACCGCCTCCTCGTGAATTCCCAACATCTCTCGGGCCTTAGGGTTCATGAGGTGTACGTTCAAGTCGCTGTCCATGGCTATGACGAACTCGTCCAGACCGAAAAGCGTCTGCCGGAGCCTATCTCTCTCATCCTCCAGCTGTCGTTCGAGTCTGAGCCGGGCAGCGGTCTCCGCTCTGAGCTTGGCGCTTCGTTCCAGCCTCTGGAGAAAATCCGAGATGCCTCCCTGAGCCGTGATCAGATCTTTCTCGACATACCCATCGGCGCCCTCTCGCAAGGCTTCTACGGCAGAATCCAGATTACCATGGGCTGTTATTACGACAAGACAGACTTCCTGGTCGTCGCTGCGCATCCGGCGTACCATTTCCAGGCCAAAAATATCTGGCAGGAAGAGATCAATGAGAACCATATCGTACTTCCTGCTCTGCCAAAGGGATAGGCCATCTTTTCCCGTTGAGGCTAGATCCACCGAAGCATCCTCACCGGACAGGATGGTTTGCAGCACTTTCTGTGCCATCTGGCTGTCGTCCACAACCAGAACACGCTTCCCTTTCCACATTTTCACACTACCCTTGCCAACCTCTTCTGCAAACTCTTCCCGATTTGAGCCATGAATTCGCTGGGGTCTGCACCAATGGTGATCTGCTGTTTTTCAATGTACGCATCGGCTCCATGCTGTATTGCATCCACGGCTACCGAGAGATCCCCATGACCGGTCAACATGACCAGACACGTTTTCTGGTCTTTGTTTCTGATTTCCTTTACCAAGGAGAGCCCATCTACATCAGGCAGGAACAGATCAATCAAAATGATATCGTACTGCCCTTCCTTCCACCGTCTAAGCCCATCAGTACCGGTCTCCGCGGTATCTACCTCGTTGTCGTAATTAGTGAACAGCCACTTCAGATACTTCCTGACCGTGGCGCTGTCGTCGATGATGAGAATTTTTCTCCCTTCTACCATAGCCATCCTCCGCCGGGACAACTCTAACCCCTTACATCGCCTTGGCTCTCCAAGTGAGGCATACCCTATCCGCCTATCAATCTCTCTATCGTATCGAGCAACTCCTCCTGGCTGAATTCGCTCTTGGTCACATATGCTTGAGCCCCCACCTGCAAACCTTTCATCCTGTCTTCTTCGCTGCTCTTGGACGTGACCATGATCACCGGAATGTGCTTGTACTTGGGATTGCTTCTCACAGTCGCAGTGAACTCGAAACCATCCATGACAGGCATCTCTATATCCGTAACTATCACATCCGGTTCTTTAACTCCAAGTTTTTCCAGGGCTTCCTGACCATTACTGGCTATATCCACATCGTAGCCCGCGGAGAGCAGTATGCTCCGCTCCACCTCTCTGGTCGTAAGCGAGTCTTCCACCAGCAAGACCGTTGGGGGTTCCTCACTTTCCTCCCCTCCGGCCTCCGGTCTGGCATGGCGCGTTGCAGTGAGTAGCCCATGCCTGGTAATGTCCAGCAGTTCCTGACCATCCAGCAGGAGCAAGACATCACCGTTGCCAAGTATCGAGTATCCCCATATTAGAGGTGATCCCTTGAGGATCGGCCCTGGGGGTCTTACAGCCATCTCTTCTACGCCGACTAGATTCCTTACCCAATAACCTGCTTTATACCCGCCTGCTTTGAGAACCAACAGTGATCTTTCGTCGTCTTTCTGCCCCATCCTCAGTACCTCGGAGATCGAGGTGGCAGGGATCACCTCGTTTTTCCAGGATACAAGAGATCGGTTACCGTCGCTCAGGTCCTTGGCGCCCTCCCTGTCCAATGCAGTGTCGACAAACATGGCGGGGATACCGAACGTCTGACCCCCTGCTTCCATCAGCATTACCTGTGATAGGGCCAATGTGGAAGGCAATGCCAATGTTACGGTGGTGCCCTTTCCAAGAACCGAGTCTATAGTCACAGAGCCGCCTATTTCTGTGGTAGCCTTTTTCACTACATCCAAACCTACCCCCCTGCCTGAGAGCGTGCTGACAGATTCTTTTGTGCTGAACCCCGGCAGGAAGATGAATCCTATTATCTCCTGGAACGATAAAGTTTTTGCCTCTTCAGCGCTGACCAGCCCTTTCTCCACGGCCTTGGCCCTGATGCGCTCGACATCGATCCCTCTGCCGTCATCGTGTATTGTAAGGTATACCAGTCTCCCCATTTGTTCTGCTTTTATCCTGACTGTTCCAAAGATCGGCTTGCCGACGCTTTTTCTTTCCTCTGGCGGCTCGATCCCGTGGTCCACAGCGTTTCGCACCAGATGGATCAGGGGGTCTTGGAGCTTGCGGAGGATTGACCTATCTATCTCCACATCTTCCCCTTCTAACTCCAGTCGAGCTTTTTTCCCTTCAGAACGGGACATATCCCTCACATATCTCGGCAGCGGAGCGAAGAGCACGCTGAACCTCTCGAGCCTCAAATCGAGAAGAGATTCATACAGGTCATACAATATCCCTTTGAGCCTGCGTGCAAGCGTATCGGTTTGCAGAGATGTGTCGAGCAGCTCTTTGCGAGCGGATCTGGCAGATTCAACGATATCTGTCGTCCCCTCTTTGCCCCTTGCTGTATCAAAGGCGGTAGGCCGGATTGACAACTGTTGGATTTCATCGGTCAATCTTTCCCCTTTGCGCACAAGATCTTTGAGGGAGCGAGCCACTTCTTCCATAGTCAGGTTGTAGAGCAGGGACTCAGTGGCTACCTCTAGCACATGGTTCAATCTGGCCGCGTTGATCCTTATGTACTCATCCTCCAGACTGGATATCTTGCGGGCAGGATGCCCTTCTGGACGCTTGCCCGGCGTTTTTTCTGATTCTTTTACACCCTTCTCACCTCTGGAAAGAATCGACTCCATCTCGCCCAGCAGGCCTGCATCCGCCTGTGCGTCGCTTCCCTCGCCCAGCAGTCTTTCTATTTCATCAGTACCTCTGAAAAGCAGGTCTACCAAATCGGAATCAGGCGCGAGCTGGCCATCCCTGATGGCACCCAGGATATCTTCCATTTTGTGCGCCACCCTGGAAAGGGAGTTGAAACCCATCATTCTGGCAGCGCCTTTTATAGAGTGGGCAGATCTGAACAGCGAGTTGACGAGATCGGGGTTTTCCGTATCCTCGAGCTGCACCAGCTCATTGTTTAACTTCTGGAGGTGGTCCCTGACCTCGTTCTTGAACTCCTCCAGAAAGGCGCTCATGTCAAGCTGTTGCATTCCCCTGCTCCTCCCCGGGATGAGCTCGCAACCTTACTTTTTCCGCTGCTTCGTTTTCAAGTTATCCTTTTTTGTCGGTCGCCAAGGCGTCATCGGTCGACGCCATCACATCCTTAGGCAAAGCAAATCGCTTGAACGAATTCAACCACTCTTTACTCCTTTTGAGAAGCTTCTCCGAGAGCTCTGCCAGACGAGAACTGTTCTCCACGTTTTCCCTCATCATATCCGAAATCCCCTTGAAGGCCTCGGTTATCTGCTCACTGGCTACTTGCTGTTGCTCTGTAGCCTGGGATATGCTCTCTGACAGTCCCTCGATCTCATTCATTCTCTTCACTATGCCGTTGATGGATATACCTGCCTGCTGGATTAACACCACATCCTGTTCTGCCTCCTTGGAAAGCTCCTCGGTTGCCAGGACTGCAGATCTGGTAGCAGCCTGCATGTCTCCTATCATGGTGTTGATGCCGCTGGCGGCGTTCATCGTCTCCTCTGATAGTCTCTTCACCTCTTCTGCAACCACGGCAAACCTGCGCCCGTACTCTCCGGCAGCGGCTGATTCGATGGCAGCGTTCAGTGCCAGGATGTGGGTCTCGTCGGCAATTTTCCGTATGACGCCTACGATGCCTGCTATTTTCCCCGAATTGGATTCCAGGATCTCTATCCTCTTTGCCAACCGCTGGACTTTCTCCTGCAATACCTGTATTCCCGAGACGCTACGCTGTACTGCTCGGTTGCCAACTTCCGACTGATGTCCAGATTCCTTGACTTGCTCGACAATGCTCCTGGTCTGATCCGCTATCCGCTCAGCGGAGTGGGATAGCTCTGTCATCGTGGTCGAAACTTCCGCCACCGAGGCGGAACCCTCCGTCACAGAAGCTGCTTGTTGCTGTGAAGCTTCTGCCAGCGCAGAGGAAGTCTGCATTTCCTCCTCCGCCACTCGTCGCAAAGAGGCTATAGCCGTCCTTAAGTTCTCTATCATCTCGTTCAGGGATTTCTCCAGCACCCCAATCTCATCACTCCTGTCTACAGGTACTTCCTGAGTCAGATCGCCGTCGGCAAGCCTTGTGGCCACATCTGCCAGGCGCTCCACCGGCGCCGTGATTATCATCCTGATGACTCGATACATGGCAATCATTGCGAATACCGCAATGAGGACGAGCACCGCGATTGGAATCCATAGAAACCCTCTAACCTCTTTGGCCACCTCTTTGGTTTGCATCTCAGCCAGCACCGCCCAGTTAGTTTCGGGGATCCATGTCCACGAGCCTATGACTTTCTCACCATGGTAACTTGGGTACACTTTCCAGCCACTCCCATGAGTAGAAAGCGCTCCGGCAGGGCCGGCGTATTTGCTGGCATTTATCCCCCTGGTAGCGATGGATTTATACACCTGGGACTGGGTCAATATAGTGCCATCCCAATCGACGAGATAAATATCAGCACGAGACTCTCCTATTCCCCTGTGTGCAGATACCATCTTATCCAGGAAAGCCAGGTTGATCCTGAGGACCAGTGCTCCGGCATAGGAGCCATCCGCGGTGTGCAAAGGCCCCCCCACGAATAGCGCGTAGTTCTGCAGTTTGGCGTCGTAATAGGGCTTGCAAATGGTGATCCCCCTCCGCAGAAAGCCCACAAAACTTGCAGGAACGTGGAACGGCTGATCAACGGGGAAAGATGCAAGCGCCGTACCGTCCGGCCTCACGAAGGCTACGCCGATGTACGCCTGCTTGCCATATATCATCCTGGAACTCAGGATAGCCTCAGCCACTCTCTCCATCCTTTGGTTCACATCCTCCCCAACAGCCCTATGCCCGATGAGTGTATCCGCTACCTCCGGATCGTCAGCCTCGAGACCACTGGTCACAACCTTCACGTCCCCTTCCATACTGGTAATCCATCCCTCTACACTCTGGGCATGCCCATCGGCGAGCATGGAGAGGGCTATGGCGGATTCACGGTAGTGAGCATCCTTGATGGAGTCATAAAGTACCAGGCTGGAAACGAGCATCGCTATCCCTAAAGCGATGGACATCCACAGGATTATTTTTGTACCTATGCGAAGACTATGCAGCCACCCCCGTATCTTTTTTGCCATGCTTTTTGTATTCCCTCCTTGGTCACAACGCAGGCTATCGCCTGAGCATTGTGACGTCCAGCAGCCAGACGATCTCGCCCCCATTGATCACCGCTATTCCCTGCAGCGCCGGATGAACCTCATTTCTCAGAAGCCGGGGGATGGGGTAGATGGAGCTGAGAGGTAGATTCAACATCCCGGATACCCATTCTACCTCCCAATCTACATTCCCCTGAGAGGGTCCCAACAGCACCCCACCCCGACCATCCCCTGGAATGCCGAGAGCCTCCGCCAGAGAGCGGATATCCTTCCCGTCCACCTGTTCCCTCGTTGGTAGCACCCACTGCACCTGGGATGGTGGCGTCCCCAGGGTTACATCGTGAACCTTGAAAACGAGGAACTGGACCTCCTCCACAGCTATTCTCCCTTGGCAACCGAGTGAATCAGCGACTCCAAATCTACCACGGAAAGCAGAATCTGTTCCTCACCGTCTTTCTCCTTCTGGAGCACAAGACCTTTGAGGAACCGCGTGTAAGGCTTCTGAGGCATGACATCCGTCGGCTTCATATCCGATATCAGTACCCGTTCCAGAGATCCCGAATCGTCCATCACCAGAGCAGCCTCGACATCGTCAACGCGCACGAATGCCATATAGGATTCTTCCAGCGGTCTCGGATGATTTACCTCGAATGCTGGCCGGGGGTCGAGTACTGGCAGTACCTTGCCGCGCAGGTTCACCACTCCAGCTACGGGGGGGCCGGCTCCAGGTACCAAGAACACCCTGGGCATGTGGGCCACTCTTTCCACGTATTTGGATTCGATGGCATACAGGTGCGTTCCCCATGGAAATACGAGCAACAGGAGCCTTTCTTCCTCCTCTTGCCCAACATTCCGCAAGGCCTCGGCTTGCCTGAGTATCTCCCTCCAGCCGAACTCCTCAGTCACCGGAGAGGATCCTCCGCAATTGCTCTCTGCTGATGCTCTTGACCAGATGCCTTTCTTCACTGAGATAGGAAGCTAGCTTCCTCAGGCTCCACCGGTTCGCGTTCACCCCGAGTTCCGTGGGTGGAGTGGCTGCTATCTTGCGTATCTCCTCGCGCACGTCATCACCGAAGACCTTGGGCCTCCCTTGTTTCTTCGGCGATACCAGTCCGTCCATCCCGCGTTCGTTGAACCTGCGGATCCACTTGCGGCAGGTTCTGCGGTCTTTGCGCAGCATCCTGGATATCTCTGACGGTTTCATGCCATTATGAGAGAGCAATACGATCTGGGCCCTGTAGCCCGTCCCCCAATCTTTGGACATTTCCCCCAACTGCTTGGTCTCATCCTGGGTAAGTTCTCGCACGAAAAGCGGTTTCAATTTTGTCCCTCCTTTGATTTTGTTTGCCTGTTTACAGTCGCGGATATGTTTGGGGTAGACACCCCACGCATTGTACCACCTCCCTGCCTGTTCATGCACGCCAGTCATGGCGTAACCAGGACAGATACTATGCAACGTATTACCTGACAATACCATTTTAAGAACTACAAAGATAGGGTCAATGCAATTTTTGACTTATTGAAGGGGGTATCCTTCTAGGCAATTTCTACTAGTGGCTGTCAAACTCGTTTCAGTGGGTAGTGGGTAGGCGAAGGCAATGTCTTCGCCTACCCACGAACACGTACCGTGGCGCTCCATTCCTCAGATAGAATTCGATCGGAAACCGTGCCCACGACGTTCCGCCTGACAAACCACCGGTGCTGATTGTCAAGGTCCGAACGTTAGGCATTGGAAAGATACAGACAAAAGCTTGCGAAGCATCACACCAATGTTGCAGTTGATGCTATCCCCGTTTTATGTGAGCGCCCAGGCGACGCAGGCGCTCGTCTATCCGCTCGTACCCACGGTCTATCTGGCCTATGTTGCCGATGACGCTGTGGCCTCTGGCACTGAGACTCGCCAGCAGCAATGCCATGCCAGCACGAATGTCCGGGCTTTCCAGCTTCTCTCCATGCAGGGGCGACGATCCAACCACCACGGAGCGATGAGGATCGCAAAGGACAATGCGCGCGCCCATGCTTATCAGCTTGTCCACGAAGAAGAGCCTGCTCTCGAACATTTTCTCGTGAATCAGGACGGTGCCTTCAGCCTGGGTCGCCACCACCACAGCTATGCTGGTCAGGTCGGCGGGAAAGCCAGGCCAGGGAGCATCCTCAATTTTGGGAACTGCATTGTAGACATCAGCCTTGACCCGGAGGTGCTGCTCATCGGCTATCACCAGCGTATCCCCTTCCAAGCGCATTTCCACGCCCAACCGGTCTCGGAACACCAGCAGGATCGCACGCAGGTGCTCCGGCACCACTCCCTGGATGCGCAGTTCCCCTCTGGTCACTGCACCCAGGCCAATGAAACTCCCTATCTCGATGTGGTCCGGCGATATGGTGAACTCTGCTCCATGGAGATCCTTCACCCCGTGGATCGTCAGCCGGTTGCTCCCGATGCCCTCGATCCGCGCCCCCATTTCGTTGAGGAAAAGGCACAGATCCTGGACATGCGGTTCCGATGCAGCGTTCTGGATGACAGTGGTGCCTTCGGCCAGCGTAGCTGCCATGATAGCATTCTCGGTGCCGGTGACGCTGGCTTCGTCCAGGAGGATGTGGGCGCCGGTCAGATGCTTCCCACGGATGCCGATGGTGGAGTCCACTTCGACCTCTGCGCCGAGCCGCTGGAATGCCAGCAGGTGGGTGTCTATCCGCCTGCGCCCGATCACGTCGCCACCGGGCGGCGGAAGCTCCACCGATCCGTATCGGGCCAGCATCGGCCCAGCCAGGAGCAATGACGCCCTGATCTTCCTGCACAGGTCGGCATCCAGATGCGTTTTGCGAACGCCATTGTTCCGGATGACCAGCGTGTCTTTGGAAGCCCAGCGGTTGGTGATGCCCAGGTCATCCAACAAGCGAAGCATGGTACGCACATCGCCGATATCCGGGATATTGTGAAGGACGATCTCGTCGTCCGTGAGCAGGACCGCAGCCAGAACCGGGAGGGCAGCATTCTTGTTCCCCCGCGGCCTCACGGCACCCGATAATGGGTACCCACCTTCGATCACGAATTCCGCCATAGAGGTTTCCTTTTCCCAAAAGATTACGGCTCTGGGCAAGCCTGTGATGTGGCCGTGGGCATTGGGAGCATTGAGGATTACACGGCTAAATCGGCGAGACCACGGCGTTAAAGTGTCGCGACTTTATTCCATGTTCTCGTGATATTTCTGCGCCCGTCGGACGTGATGCCACACGTACAGGGCAAATCCTACCACCAGCACGATGGCTATGGGGATGTCGAAAGGTCGCATGATCTCCCGGATCCTCTCCCAGCGGGCACCGAACTCGTATCCTGCCACCGCCAGTACTGCTGCCCAGATGAACGAACCGACAAACGTGTACAGCGTAAAAGTGGGGAAGCGCATTTTCGCCACGCCCGCGGGCAGCGATATGAAAGTCCTCACAATAGGGAGCATCCTGGAGAAGAATGCCGTCGCATCCCCCCATCGGGCGAACCACCTATCCGCCCTGTCCAGGTCGTGAGGCGTGACCAGCACGTAGCGGCCGTATTTCTCCAGGAACGGCCTGCCGCCGTAAGCGCCTATAGCATAGGAAATCACCGAGCCGATGGTACACCCTAGCGCACCGTAGAGCCCGCCCCACAGGGCCGCCGCCGTCCGGGACGAGGTCAGCATCCACCCTGCCAGAGGCATCGTTACTTCGCTGGGGATTGGTATGTTGGCGCTCTCGAGGGTCATTATCACTACCACGCCTGGCCACCCGATGGCGTGGTACAGTCTCTGGAGGAACTCTACCAGTTGTTGCTCGTATCCATGCATGTTTTGTCCTCTGAGATTTTGTCTTGATTTCCGGCGAATCGATGGTTAAAGCCGGATCGACGATCCGGCTGTTCCCGTTCGAT
>CAZDOZ010000050.1:0-14519 GCA_964507175.1 uncultured Anaerolineae bacterium | reverse complement strand
GAAAATCTTGGGACGCGACTTTGCAAAATTCTCTCGCCCGTTTATAATGAGGTGGTCGATGGAGCCCACCAGGGTCGCCGGTTTCCGGTGCTGGTGGGCGTTGTTATGTCCAGAGAATGGAGGATTTTTCGTGAAGAGGGTACGAATCCCCGCTCCCATAGACGTGCACGTCCATTTAAGGGAGCCGGGATACACACACAAAGAAGACCTTGGGACGGGCACCAGGGCGGCCCTGGCGGGAGGCTTCACCACCGTTTTGGATATGCCTAACACATCTCCTCCCACCACCACCCTGGATTTATGGCAGGAGAAACGCCGACTGGCAACCGAGAAATCGGTTTGCGAGGTCGGCTTTTTTGTTGGAGCAACGAACGACGGCACACCAGAAGCGGTGACGGAGGCCGCTCCCTATGCCGTTGCCCTCAAGATTTACGTGAATGACACTTTCGGCTCGCTGCGCATTCAGAACCTGGGGACACTCCGGGCGTATATCCGCGCCTGGCCCGGTCCAGGCCCTGTGGTAGTTCATGCCGAGGGGCTCATGCTGGCCGCAGTAATCGGGATACTGGCAACCACCGGCGGTCGGGTGCACGTGGCCCACGTAAGCCGTCGGGAGGAGATACTCCTCGTAAAAGCCGCCAAAGCCCGCGGTCTGAACATCACCTGCGAGGTTACGCCTCACCATCTCTTCCTCACCCGGGACGACCTGCCGCAGCTGGGGCCCTATGGGATCATGCGACCATCACTGGCAAGCCGTGAGGATCAGGAAGCCCTCTGGGAAAACCTGGATGTTGTGGACGCGTTTGCCACCGATCACGCCCCACACACGCGCGAGGAGAAGGAAAGCGCGTCGCCTCCTCCTGGGGTGCCAGGGCTGGAGACAGCCCTTCCCCTCCTCCTGACAGCAGTTCAGGAAGGGCGCCTTTCCCTGGAAGACGTGATCGAGCGGGTTTACGCCCGACCGAGGCGCATCTTCGGCCTCCCCGCCTCGCCGGAAACCTTTGCCGAGGCGGAAATGGGCGAAAGCTGGACCATCGGGGACAGGCCCTTTTTCACGCGGGCGGGGTGGTCGCCGTTCGAGGGGATGAAAGTCAGCGCCCGCGTGCGCCGCACCGTCATCCGTGGCAGAGTGCATTTTCGAAATGGCGAAGTCTTGGCACCGCCGGGCAGCGGCTCGGTGGTGATGCCGGCGCGGCAGCCCATGGCCGGCGGAAATCTACATGTGAAGGAGTTGGGGAAATGGAATTGCTGAGTACTGAAGAACTGAAGAATCTGCCCCGAAAAGGGAACCCACGACCATCCGACCACACAGAACACGCTTTCTACGGTCGAGACGTCCTTTCGGTCGACCAGTTCGACCGTAAAGACCTGGAGTACATCTTCCGTGTGGCGGGCGAGATGCGCACCTTGGTGGCGCGCTTTGGCTCCGCCGACCTGCTCCAGGGAAAAGTGCTCGCCAACCTGTTCTACGAACCGAGCACCCGCACATCCGCTTCCTTCATGGCGGCGATGCAGCGTCTCGGGGGACAGGTGATCCCCATCAGCAACGTGAAATACTCGTCGGTTGCCAAAGGAGAGTCGCTGCCCGATACGGTCCGCACGCTGGAAGCATACGCTGATGTGATAGTCCTCCGACACCCTGAAGTTGGGGCAGCGGTCATGGCAGCACACTATGCCAAAAAGCCGGTCATCAACGCTGGCGACGGCATTGGAGAACACCCCACGCAAGCGCTCCTGGACATTTTCACCATCTACGAGGAATTCGGCCACATAGACGGCCTGAAAGTGGCGATGGTGGGAGACCTGAAATATGGCAGGACGGTTCACTCCCTCACCAAGCTCCTGCTTCTCTACGATGTGGGATTCTACTTCGTCAGCCCGAAAATCCTCTCCATGCCGAGGGAAATTCTGCAACGTGTCGAAGAGGCTGGCCATGAATACGCTGAGATGACCGACATACACGACGCAATCCGAGACGTAGACGTCCTCTACGTTACCAGGGTGCAGAAAGAGCGTTTCGAGGATCTGGCACAATACGAGGCTGTCAAAGATTGCTACGTGGTGGATCCGGAGTTGATGCAGCTTGCGAAAGAGAAGATGATCGTGATGCACCCGTTCCCGCGCATCGGGGAGATATCCTACGCCGTAGACGATGATCCCAGAGCGGCATATTTCCGCCAGATCGAGAACGGCATGTACGTGCGGATGGCGCTGCTGGCCGCAGTCCTGGGGAAAGCATAGGGAAATGACGTGGAAACGTTCTTTGGACGGCTGCAAGAGCGCGTCGGTGTTGCGGGCGCACCTCTCTGCGTGGGCTTAGACCCACGGCCCGATCGGGTTCCGGATCGGTTCCGGAGTGAGAAGGACCCGATCCTGGCTTGGAACAGGGCCATCATCGAGGCGACTGCGGACGTGGCTGCCGCGTACAAGCCAAACTCGGCGTTCTACGAGGCGCTGGGACGCAGCGGCTGGGAGACGCTGAAAGCGACCATCGAGGCCATTCCCGACGGCATCCCCATCATCCTGGACGCCAAGCGCGGGGACATCGGGAGCACCGCCGAGGCATATGCCTCAGCAGTCTTCGACGAACTCGGAGCGGACGCTGTGACCCTTAGCCCATACCTGGGCAGAGACAGTGTGGAGCCGTTTCTGACACACCACGACAAAGGGATCTTTCTCCTTTGCCATACCTCCAACCCAGGAGCGCGCGATCTCCAGACGCTTCCGGTATGCGCTCCTGGGCGGCCGCCCGTCTACCAGGAAGTGGCCCGGCGCGCCGTCCGATGGAACGAGCGCCGCAACTTGGGGCTGGTCGTCGGCGCCACCTACCCGGAGGCCCTGGCCAAGGTAAGGAAGATTGCCCCGGAAATGTGGTTCCTGGTGCCCGGTGTCGGCGCCCAGGGTGGCTCTGTCGAATCCCTAGGCGTGGGGCTGCGCGCCGACGGCCTCGGCATTCTGGTCAATGTCTCCCGAGGCATCGGGCTGGCGGAGGATCCCCGTTCTGCGGCTCTGGAGTACCATAGGAAGCTGAGCAGCCTTGCCCCTTCCACATCTTCCGGAGCCCCCACTCCGCTGGAGGGCTTGATTCTATCTCTTTTCGACATTGGCGCTGTGAAGACGGGAACTTTCCTCCTTGCCAGCGGGCAGAGATCGAATGTCTACATAGACCTCCGCCTTCTGGTCAGTGTGCCGAGTCTTCTAGAAGAAGCTGCCCGTCAGTACGCCAGATACGTGGAGCGCCTGAAACCGGATTTGCTGGCCGGGGTTCCCTACGCGGCCCTGCCCATCGCTACCGCCGTGAGCCTGCTCACCGGGGTCCCGATGATCTATCCCCGGAAAGAGGCAAAACAGCATGGGCTGGGGCGGGAAATAGAGGGAACGTATTCCCCGGGCCAGCGGGTGGTGGTCATCGAGGACCTGGTAACCACGGGGGGAAGTACGCTACGAACAGTGGAATTGCTGCGCGCCGCGGGCCTGACGGTGAAGGATGTGGTGGTGCTGATAGATCGTGAGCAGGGAGCGGCGGAAAATCTGGCGAAAGCGGGCGTTCAACTGCACGCTCCGATCCGCATGAGCGAGATGTGGGACATCCTGGCGAGGCATGGGAGGTCAGGTTAATGCCGGACATGAAAGTCTCGTTCTGCGGAGTCGAGTTCCAAAACCCCATCGTGCTGGCGTCGGGGGTCCTGGGCACCACAGCCCCTCTCCTGGCGCGGGTAGCAGCGTCCGGCATCGGCGGGGTCACGAGCAAGTCCGCCAGTCCCATGCCGCGCGCCGGACACCCGAATCCCAGCGTGCTCAAGTGGGGAGCAGGCTTCATAAACGCCGTGGGACTTGCCAACCCTGGCATCGAGGAACAGGTGAAGATCCTGCGAGAAACGAGGAGGCTGATTCAGGAGCAGGGATCGCCTGCCCGCATCATTGCCTCTATTTTCGCCGAGAGTGTAGATGGTTTCGCACTGGCCGCGGAGACTTTGAGCCTGGCGGAGCCGGATTTCATCGAGGTGAACATCTCCTGTCCTAACGTGGCTCGTGAATTTGGGCGCCCTTTCGCCAGCGACCCGGAGGACGCTGCTACGGTGACCCGCGCCGTGAAAAATGCCACAGGCCTGCCTATCATCGTCAAGCTCAGCCCCAACGTGACAGACATAGCGGAGATCGCCCTGGCGGCGGAGGAAGCCGGGGCGGATGCCATTGCGGCCATCAACACTGTCGCCGGAATGGTCATAGACATCCGCGCCCGCCGTCCCGTGCTCGCCAACCTGGAAGGAGGGCTGAGCGGCCCCGCCATCAAACCAATTGCCGTGCGCTCTGTGTACAAAATCTACGAAGCGGTCTCGGTGCCGATCCTGGGCATAGGTGGTGTTTCCTCCGGGGAGGACGCGGTGGAGATGATGATGGCCGGGGCGACGCTGGTGGGCGTGGGCTCCGCTGCGTACTGGCTTGGACCGGACGGTCTGGGCAGGATACGGGATGAGATGGCGGATTTCATGGCGGAGGAGGGGTTTGCATCCCCCGCCGAGATGATCGGGCTGGCGCACGCTGTGACGGAGGATGAAGATGCCTGATCCAGGCACCATCGAGCTCCCCTTGGCGGTGCGCGTGGTGGACGTGGCGGTGGAGAACCACCGCACTAAGACCTTCACTCTGAACATGAGCCTGCCGGGCGCCCGTCCAGGACAATTCGTTATGGTGTGGCTGCCGGGCAAGGACGAAAAGCCGATCAGCCTGATGGGGGCGGATCCGGTGCGGCTCACCGTCGCGGCGGTGGGACCTTTCACCGAGGCGATGCATTCGTTGCGTCCCGGCGACCGTGTGTGGCTGCGGGGGCCTTTCGGCAATGGGTTCTCACTGGAAGGGAACAGGGTTGTGCTGGTAGGTGGCGGGTACGGCGTGGCGCCGTTGCATTTTCTGGCGCGCCAGGCGGTGGCCCGCGGGGTACATGTGACGGCCATCGTGGGCGCACGCACCCGCGCCGACGTGCTCTTCGACGACCGCTTCCGGGCGTTGGGCGTCGAGACGGTGATCTTCACCGACGATGGCTCTTACGGGCACCGCGGGCTTGCGACCGATCCGCTGGCGGAGATGCTGGAAGACACGAGCAGACACCCGGATCATGTGTACGCCTGCGGTCCTGAGCCGATGCTCGAAACTGTGAAAAGCCTGTGCCTGGAGCACGGTGTCCCAGCGCAGATTTCCTGGGCCAGGGTGATGCGGTGCGCCATGGGAATATGCGGCACATGTGACCGGGGCGGCTGGCTCGTCTGCCGTGATGGGCCGGTGGAGCGGGTATGACAAGCCCCACTGGCGGAGGGCGCTGCCTCCCGCTACCCAGGGAATGCAAAGCAAATCCTGGGGGCCTACGGGCCCCCAGGATTTGTTGTGTTTTGCAGTTGTCTTGGACTTTTGACAAAGCGGAAACGGAACTTTCTGGGGCTTCGCGCTTGGTAGATGACTGGGAAGAAATGGTCCATCTTTCCTGCCTTCAAGGCGAAAAACTCAGCCCAGCAGGGCAACCCGATTGTCAAAAATCCAAAGTTGTCATTTGACGCATTCAATGCCTGTGTGTTAAAATTCATACGACAGCAGAAGCGTTTCGTGGAAAAGTGGGGATTCCCCACTTTTCTTGCTGTAAGGGGCATTCTGGAAGACATTTTGTGGATAAGCGGGGAGATCGCAGGCGGGATATGAAGAAAGACTTGATCATAGCCATAAACCATCTGTGCGCCGAACGCCGACTACCGAAGGATATGGTTTACGAGGCTGTGGAATCGGCACTGGTGTCGGCGTATAGGAAGAACTACGGCTCGACGCATAACATCGAGGCCAAAGTGGACCGCAACACCGGCGACTTCTGCATCCTGGCGGTCAAGGAAGTGGTGGATGAGGTAGCCGATCCTTTTACCGAAATATCCCTTGCGGACGCTCAAAAGATCCAGGAAGGCGTTCAGATAGGCGATCAGGTGAGGATCGACGTAACGCCCAAAGGGTTTGGCCGGATAGCCGCACAGACGGCAAAGCAGGTCATCCTCCAACGGCTGCGTGACGCCGAACGGGAGGTGGCATACAACACTTACTCCGACAGGGAAGGAGAGATCACCTCTGGTGTCGTACAGGCAATAAGCCGGCAGGGACACGACGTAGCCATTGCTCTGGACGAACATACGGAAGCCATCCTTCCGGAGCGGGAACAGATACCAGGCGAGCGATACCACCGCGGCTCGGTGGTGAGGTGCTATGTGCTCAGCGTGGAGAGAAGCTCTCGAGGCCCATCTATTTACCTTTCCCGTGCTCATCCGGGGATGCTACGCCGACTGCTGGAGCAAGAAGTACCGGAGATTTTCCAGGGGATTGTGGAGATCAAGGGGATAGCAAGGGAACCCGGCTCTCGATCCAAAGTCGCCGTCTACACCAGGCAGCCCGGAGTCGACCCCGTGGGCGCCTGCGTCGGGATGCGCGGGGTGCGTATCCACAGCATCGTGGGCGAGCTAAACGGCGAGAAAATAGACGTCATCGAGTGGAGTCCGGACGTGCGCCGATTCATAGCCAACGCTCTCAGCCCCGCAGTAGTGCTCAACGTGCTCCTCGAGGAGGCCAGGGGCGAGAAAACGGCCATAGTCATCGTTCCCGACAGTCAATACTCTCTGGCCATCGGCCGGGATGGGCAAAATGCCCGACTGGCGGCACGATTAACCGGATGGCGCATAGACATCAAGAAGCAAAGTGAGGCAGTCGCCGAGAAAATCGTGGAGAAATACGAGGAACGCCAACGGATTGCCGAGCTTGCGAAACAAGAGGATATCATCAGCGTCGCCAAGAAAATCCTTGAAGGAGAAGTTCCAGTCACTAAAGAGGAGAAAGAAGTATCTCAGGAGGCCCTCGCCAGGGTGGAGGAGGAATTGCTCATGGAAACGAAGCAGGATCAGAATCTGCCCGAACCGGAAGCGGAATCAGCGATAGAGACAGCGGAAGGCTCTCCAGAGGCCACCGAGGAGACTGAGAAAGGCATCGAGAGCTCTGCTACTCCGGACGACTGGGAGATAGAGCTGAACGTAGTGCCAGAGATCATAGAAGAGGACGAGGAAGAGAAGCCTAAGAAGAAGCGAAAACACAAGAAAAAGGCTCGTTCTGAGACAACCGCTTCCGTCCATAGGACGAAACATAAACGGAGCCGAGGGTGGGATGAGGAGGAAGATGACTTCTAGTCGGAAGAAGCATAATCCTCAAAGGCGATGCGTGGCATGTGGCCAGGTCCGTGACAAGAGAGACTTGATCCGCATTGTCCGCACACCAGAAGACGAGATCAAGATAGATGAACGCGGCAAGATGGCCGGCAGAGGCGCTTACCTCTGCCGTGCCCGCCACTGTTGGGATAAAGTACTTAAACAACCAAGGGTGCTAGCCAGGGCTCTCAAGACCGACATTGGACCAGATGCCCTGGAGGTGCTCGCTGCCTACGCAGCTACATTGCCGGAGGAGCAAAGTCCTTCGGAGGATGAAAATGGCGTGGTCTTGGAAGGGCAATAGACATAAAAATCGGGCTGTAAAGTGAAAATGTGCAATGCTGTCTGGTGGTTGCTTCGGGCATGGGGAAGCACCTGACGAGGAATGAGGACCCACGACATGACGTTCCTCTAGTTTTCCTCCAATTCTTCCCCAAAAGAAATGCTACCGCCTGTAACGCAAGTCCGATAGAACCGAGTGAGCCCTCCCGTAAAGTTCGGCGGAGAACCGGCCAGTTTCGAGGGTACGCCGGCACGCCGGCTGCATCGTCGCGCCCAGCACCCGAGACAAGGAGGTATGTTCTATGGCAAGATCAAAAGCTAGGAGATATGGTAACAGGAGAAGGGACTCATCCTCTTCCAGGGGAAAGAACCACAACCGCACTCCAGTGGTTGAAGAGCAAGAAAAAGCTCAGGAAGAGGAGGAGAAACGGGTGTTGGATATACCGCCTAGCATCACCGTGCGCGGCCTGGCGGAGAAAATGGGCAAAAGCCCAATAGAGCTGATCAAGGTGCTGATGAGCTACGGCATCATGGCTCCAATAACCCAGAGCATAGATTTCGACACCGCCAGTATCGTGGCCGAGGACATGGGGTTTGAGGTGCGCCAGGAGGGTGCTGCTGAGGAAAGAGCAGAAGCGCAGGGGGCCGAAAAGGCAAAAGAAACAACGCTGCGCCAGCGAATTCTCATGGGTGAGAACGAAGAGGATTTGGAGTCGCGCCCGCCAGTAGTGACGGTGCTAGGACATGTGGACCACGGCAAGACCACGCTGCTGGACGCCATCCGGCACACAAAAGTGGCAGAGAAAGAGGCGGGCGGCATTACCCAGCATATCGGAGCGTATCAGGTGCGGGTAGACGGCCACAAGATCACTTTCCTTGATACGCCAGGTCATGAGGCGTTTACCGCCATGCGTGCCCGCGGCGCTCAGGCAACCGACATAGCAATTATCGTCATCGCCGCCGATGACGGCATCATGCCACAGACGCGCGAGGCTATCGACCACGTCAAGGCAGCGCAGGTTCCCATGGTCATAGCATTGAACAAAATAGACAAGGCCGAAGCAAACCTGGATCGGGTCAAACAACAGCTGGCAGACATGGGACTGGTTCCGGAAGAGTGGGGGGGTGACGTCATTGTCGTGCCAATCTCGGCGAAAAAACGGATAGGCCTTGACGAGCTTTTGGAGAACATCCTGCTGGTGAGCGATGTGCAGGGAATCAAAGCTAACCCGAAAGCCCGCGCCATGGGTACCGTCCTGGAGGGTCGCCTGGAGAAAGGACGCGGCCCTGTGGCCACTCTGCTGGTTCAGAATGGCACTCTGCGGGTGGGGGACGCCGTGGTGGCCGGAGAGACCGCGGGGCGCGTCAGGGCGATGTTCAACGATCGAGGAAAGCCAATCAAGAAAGCACTGCCTTCCACGCCTGTGTTGGTCATGGGCCTCAACGATGTCCCAAAGGCTGGAGACATCTTCGAGGTAGTTGAAAGCCTGGAGGTCGCCAGACAGGTTGCCCAGAAACGAATCCAAGAAAGAACGGCCCGCGAGGCTCGGCCGGTTCAGAAGAGCTACTCACTGGAAGAGCTCTACCAGAAATTCCAGGAAGGCCAGATCAGGGAACTCCGGCTGATCGTCAAAGCGGACGTGCAAGGCTCCATCGAGCCAATAGTCCAATCGCTGAAGGAACTCGGTTCCGACGAACTCGGGGTCAGGATTCTCCATGCCAGTCCAGGTAACATCAAGGAGTCTGACGTGACGCTGGCAGCAGCGTCCAAAGCGATTATCCTGGGCTTCAACGTTGGGATAGACCCGACTGCACAAAAAATGGCCGACGCCCAGGGCGTAGACATACGTTTCTACGAGGTGATCTACAAACTGGTGGAGGACGTGAAGAAAGCCATGTCCGGCATGTTGGAACCTGAGACACATGAGGTAGTGCTGGGACATGCCAAGGTGCAGGCGATATTCAAAGTGAGACAGGGCAAAGTTGCTGGTTGCATCGTAACCGATGGAATCATTCGGAGGAACTCCAACATCCGAGTCCTCCGCGACGGTCAGGAGCTGTTCACGGGCAAGCTTTCCTCCCTAAAGCGGTTCAAGGACGATGTGCCGGAGGTCAGGTCTGGATTCGAGTGTGGCGTAGGGCTGGATGGTTTCGGTGACTTCCAGGAGGGAGACATCCTGGAAGCATTCGTACTCGAGAAAAAATGACCGTTGCGGGCCGCATGCGTGTGGCCAGAGGCATTGCCGGAGGTGATGGAGATGAAGAACCCCCCAACGATACGACAGAGGCGCGTGGCGGAGCTGCTCAAGGAAGAACTGGCAGTACTGCTTGAACTGGAGGTTGCGGACCCGCGGCTTCAGTTCGTGAACGTGACCGCTGTGGAGGTTACGCCAGACTTGCGTCTGGCGAAAGTGTATGTAACCACTCTGGATGAGGAAGAAACCTATCCAGATGTACTGGAAGCGCTGGATCACGCCCGCGGGTTCCTCCGTTCATCTCTTGCAGAGCGCATCCGGCTCCGGCGCATGCCGGACCTGGCCTTCTACGTGGACGATGTGTTGAGCAAGGCCAGGCGGATAGACGATTTGTTGGAGCAAATACAACATGAGAAAGCGGCTGGGGCAGGGCCTGTCTCCGTGAAGAGCGACAAAGGATAACAAAAAGGGACGTGTGCCGGTCATTCCCGTGTCGCCTGCCAAACAGGGTGCGGAATCCTCGGTTCATTTTTCGGAGTGGAGAAATGGGCGAACCAATGCGTCGGTGGAGCAATGCCGAGATCGCCGACATCATGGATCGGATCGGCGATCTGGTTGAGGTCAGTGAAAAAGAAGGGCCCTTCCAGGTACGGGCGTATCACCGCGCGGCGGATAACATCCGCCACCTGGAAGAGGACATTGTCCGGGTATGGCAGGATGGCCGTCTCGAGAACATCCCTGGGGTCGGCAAGGCAATAGCAAAGAAAATCGACGAACTCATGCGCACAGGGCACCTCCATTTCCTTGAGAGTCTGGAGCAGGAAGTCCCCTCGGGTGTGCTGGACATGCTGGCGATTCCTGGCGTTGGGTCGAAAAAAGCCCGGCTTTTCTGGCAGAGTCTTGATATTACCGGAGTCGAGGAGCTGAAAAAAGCTGCCGAAGAAGGCAAACTTCGTGCCCTGCCGGGAATGGGCAAGAAGTCCGAGCAACGCATCCTGGAGGGGATAGCGGCGCTTCAGAGCATCCCAGACCGTATTCCCCTTGGCATCGCACGTCCAATGGCGCTGGGAATGCTGGATGCGCTGCGAGAGGCGCTGCCGGACGTGATTCTGAAATCCGAACTGGCGGGGAGCGCCCGGCGCTGGCGGGAGACCGTCGGCGATTTGGACATTCTGGTGGCTGCTACGGATTCAATGCCGATCATGGATGCCTTCTCCAGCCTGCCTCAGGTGAAGGAAATCCTGCTGAAAGGGGAGACCAAGACATCCGTCAGGCTCCAGAACGGACTGCAAGTGGATCTGCGTGTCCTTCCCCCGGAACGATGGGGTACAGCGCTCCAGTATTTCACCGGCAGCAAAGCTCACAATGTGGCACTGCGCGGCCTGGCCCTCGACATGGGATGGAGCTTGAGCGAGTATGCCCTGAAACGAACGGACACCGGCGAGGAACGGCTCTGCGCCACCGAGGAAGAGGTTTACGAGCTTCTGGGCCTGCCGTGGATTCCACCGGAACTGCGGGAGGACAGGGGGGAGATACAGGCCGCCCAGGAAAAACGCCTGCCCCGCCTGGTGGAGGTCTCCGACCTGCGTGGGCAACTCCATGGCCACAGCGATTGGAGCGACGGAAGGGCAACCCTGGAAGAGATGGCCGAGGCAGCACGCTCCAGAGGGTACGAGTATTTTCTCATATCCGATCACAGCGTCGGCCTTGGGATGACCAATGGGCTGGACGCAGGCAGGCTTCGGGGGCAACGGAAGCTCATCGATTCCCTCAATCGACGCTGGAGCGATTTCCGCATCCTGGCAGGGGTCGAAGTGGAGGTGAAAGCAGATGGCTCTCTTGGCCTGCCGGACGAGGCGCTGGCGGAGCTGGATGTGGTGGTTGCCGCGGTTCACACCGGCCTGAACCAGGATAGGGAAACATTGACCCACAGGGCGATAGCGGCACTACGAAACCCCAACGTGGACATTCTGGCCCACCCAACCGGAAGGCTCCTCGGCAAGCGGAAAGGAGGTGATTTCGACATAGAGGCTATTTTGCGGGAGGCCGCGCACTTCGGTAAAATTGTCGAGGTCAACTCCCAGCCATCCCGTTTGGACCTGAACGATGTGAACGTCCGCCGGGCAATGGAGATTGGGGTCAAGATCAGCATAAGCAGCGACGCTCACCGTCCTTCTGACTTGGACAACATCGTTTATGGCGTGGCAACGGCCCGCCGTGGGTGGGCGGAGCCGGAGAACGTGGTGAACACCTGGCCGCTTCAGAGATTGCTGGAGTGGATCAAGAGAAAATGACAACGCGGAGGAAAGCATGGAACGCACTTTCGTCATGATCAAGCCTGATGGCGTGCAAAGAGGACTCATCGGCCCGATCATCTCCAGGCTGGAGGCGCGCGGCCTGCGGCTGGCAGGGATGAAATTCATGATGGTAGGCAAAGATCTAGCCGAGAGGCACTACGCGATCCACAAAGGCAAGCCTTTCTACGATGGACTGATCGAGTACATCACGTCCGGGCCCGTCGTGCCTATGGTATGGGAAGGAACGGGGGCCATCGACCTGGTACGCAGGACTGTTGGCGCCACCAATCCTGCAAACGCTGAACCCGGCTCCATCCGCGGCGATTTTGCGGTGGAAATTGGCCGCAACCTGATCCACGCATCCGATGGCCCGGAGACCGCAAAGTTCGAGATTGGCCTGTGGTTCGACGATGCCGAGCTCGTCTCCTACGAGCGCGACGCCGACCGATGGGTCTACGAGTAAAGATCAAGCGCGAGAGCGGGGCGCGAGCGTTGCGCTCTACTACGACGAGGAAATACCCTGCTTTTGCTTACTGGTGGCACGATGCGAAAAATTGACGTTTCAGATGTGGTGGTGGCTCTGACCGGCGCGGGCGTGTCTGCCGAATCAGGCGTGCCAACTTTCCGGGGCGAGGATGGCCTCTGGCGGCGGTATCGCGCCGAGGACCTGGCAACTCCGTCGGCGTTCATGCGCGACCCAAAGTTGGTCTGGGAGTGGTACGACTGGCGGCGGGGATTGATCGCCAGGTGCAAACCAAACCGTGCGCACCTGACGCTGGCAGAGATGGAGCAGGCGCTTGGCCCCGATGGCTTCTTTCTAATAACCCAGAACGTGGATGGACTACACCGCGCTGCGGGAAGCCGCCAGCTGGTGGAGATCCACGGGGACATCTGGCAGATGTGGTGTGTCCGGTGTGGCTACGAGGTGGAAGATCATACAGTGCCTTTGCCAGAACTGCCACCGAAGTGCCCCCAGTGCGGGGCACTGATGCGCCCGGGGGTGGTGTGGTTTGGCGAAACGCCAATGGGTATGGATCGGGCACTCGCCGCAGCCCGCACGGCAGACATGTTCCTCGTGATTGGCACCTCCGGCGTCGTCTATCCCGCGGCGGAGTTACCTGCCATCGCCCACAAGGCAGGAGCGTACGTGGTGGAGTTCAACCTGAAGCGGACGCCAATTTCCTCCTACGCCGACGAAGTGATCCTGGGCCCCGTTGGTGAGACGCTGCCGGAGTGGTGGGAAGAAGCGAAGCCAAAAGGCTAAGAGCACACCAGATGACCAGCAATGATGGCAACCCGCCTGCTGGCTTGTTTCTCTCCGGAGCGGCGAGGATGCGTTTCGACATTTTCACGCTATTCCCTGAGATGTTCCGCGGGCCGTTTGACGCCAGCATCATCAAGCGCGCCCGCGACGCTGGCATAATCGAGATACACATCTACGACATCCGCGATTACGCTTGGGGAAAGCGCAAACAGGCAGACGATTACCCCTACGGCGGTGGTGGCGGGATGGTGATGAAGCCAGGCCCTGTCTTCCGCTCTGTCGAAGCCATCCTGGGAGTGCCGGACGTGGAAGAAGCGCGGACGCGTGGCGAGGTGCCGCCGATAATCCTGCTGACCCCACAGGGCCGGATGCTGAACCAGAAAGTGGTGGAGGAACTGGCGCAGCACCCCAGGCTGCTGCTGATCTGCGGGCGATACGAAGGGTTCGACGAGCGGATACGCCGTTACCTCGCCACCGACGAGATATCCATCGGCGACTACGTCCTTTCCGGCGGAGAACTGGCCGCTATGGTCATCGTGGATGCAGTCACCAGGCTCCTGCCAGGGACGCTGGGCCACGAGCACGGTGCCGAGGAGGATTCCCACGCTACCGGCCTTCTGGAGTACCCCCAATACACCCGTCCACCCAGCTTCCGAGGGCACAGGGTGCCGGGCGCGATCCTGTCCGGCGATCACGAGTCGGTGGATAGGCTGAGGCGCAGGCAGGCGCTCCTCAGGACCTGGCTCCGCCGACCGGATATGCTGGAAAGCGCGCCTCTGACGGAGGAAGACAAAACGTTCCTGCGCTCCCTTGGCTGGAAACCGAGGAAATAATCGGTTGGAGCTTGAAAGTAGTGGGATGGGCTCGCCTTGCAAGGAAGTGAAGAAAGCCTTTTTGCCCACACCGGCGTCCCAGCGTTTCCTCTTGACCCCCGGATTCCCTTGCTCCGACAGCGGTTTCCTGATATCATTGTGATAAGCGATAGCACGCTTGAGCCGAAAGTTCTTGAGGATTGACCCCGGCAGCTTACCAAGGAAGCAGATAGTGGATTGGGCACGAGCGTGGGACGTGAGGACAACTGGTTGAAGGGAACCTGGCTAAGCCTGAGGCCGGCGCTTCTCTGGGATGAGAGAGTATCCACGGCAGCCAAGCCGATCATGCCTTCTTTCCTGCCTTCAAGGCGAAAAACTTAGCCCAGCAGGGCAGCCCGATTGTCAAAAGTCCAAACTTCATCGGGAATACAGGATACAGGCACGGA
>CAZDOZ010000049.1:0-14853 GCA_964507175.1 uncultured Anaerolineae bacterium | reverse complement strand
CGCTGCTGGTCCCTGCCGTGGCGGTGATCGTCGGGAAGTGGAACTGGTGGCCTGCGAAGAGGCGAGGGTAGTGGAATCGGCGTAGCTGGCGCGGGGGCTCTCTGATATTGTGGAGATTAAAACCTTAGAGCGTATAGGGTTGCGATACGTCAACCGTATTGAATTGCCTGGGGAGAATGGGAGTGCAAATTTGGAAAGTTATTTCCAATTTTACCCCTATGTTGGGTCAAACCTTCCACAAACAATGGACTCGTTCATAGTGGGTATGGAATCGCCATATGGTGAAGGGCTGCCTTTTCGGCGGGACTTGTCCCGGGATTAAACTTGACCAGGATCCGGCCGGGAGCAAAAGACGGTCGCGCTGTTGGAGAGTGCTGAACTTGTCACGGAAACCCTATACGACTGCTTTTCTGGGGCTGGTCCGTTTTTTGATGCCTCGACACCCGCATTTCCCAACCTTGACCGTCTTGCCATTTGGAGCACAACCCCGACAGTTACGGCCGTATCGCCTCAAGCAAAAAGCCCACCGAAGTAAATTTACTCCGGCGGGCCGCTATGCTGTTCTCCGTTTTGCCGAGGTGTTACACCACTTCGCTCGGTACATCGCAGTTACAGTCCTACCCGGCAAGGCTTTTTCTACTTACCAATTTTATACTACCATATGACGACGGCTTTGGTCAAACCAGAGAAATTGTGGATTTTCGAGGCGAATCCTGGGCTCTCCACCCGCTGGAAAGTGGTGGGTTGATATGGCGGGAGGCGATTACACCTCGAGGTGGAGCCAGGTGCCTGGCACCTGAGAGAGGGCATGCCACAGCGGATGAAAATCAGATGGCGCAGGTCTCACATTCCGCACAGTCAACCTGAGTCGAGGCTGCCTACTTTTGCCAGCAGATTCAGCAGCTCATCCAGCGCCTGGCTCCACGCAGGCCGGTAGCGTTTCAGGTCCCGGATGTCCTCCATGTGCTCTGCGAAATCGTCGGCGTCCAGGTCCAGCCTGCGGCCCTGGGCGTACAGGTCAGCGGCCCCGTCCCGATCGCCATCGAGCCACGCCACGAGGCCTGCGTTGTACAATCCCCGCACCAGCTTCGGGCGGAGCCCCAACGCCCGTCCCACCGACTTCCTGGCATCGTCCAACTGCCCCCGCAGCAGATACAGGTACGCCAGGTTGTTGTGTGCGGAGGCAAAATTCGGCATGGCTTCCACTGCCGTTTCCAGGTCAGCTACCGCGCCATCCACGTCGTCGTGCAGGAAGCGAATGTAAGCCATGGTGTTCAGGGCCAGCGGGTCGTGGGGATTCAGCACCAGGGCACGCGCCAGAGTTTTCTCCGCATCTTCGAGCTTTCCAAGGTTGAACTGCAGTATCCCCAGGTCCGCGAGCACCTCTGGGTTGTCCGGCTCCAGTTCCGCCGCGATATCGTACGCCTCCAGCGCTTTTTCCTTGAACCCGACTTTTTGCAGGACAAACCCAGCTCCCCGATAGGCTGGAGCGCACCGCTCGTCGGCGGAGATCGCTTTCCAGAACGCTTTCAGCGCTTCTCGATGATCCTCCATCTCCTCCCAGGCGTACCCCACCGCCACCAGGTCCTCGCACCGCGATCGGCTTTTGGCGAGCTGCCCCAGGCGCTTTTCTGCCTTTTTGCGGCTCCCTTCTTTGAGGGCCTCCCGCACCGGGGCAAGCCACTCAGGCCACGTGATCCCTACTCCAGACGGCATCTGTGTTCTCCCAAGTCAGATTTCAACGCCACAACGCGAAAAGGTGCGAGGGCGCGAAGAAATGATGGATAATCCTTTGCGCCTTCGCTCCCGTTGCGGTCCTGTGTCTCCAAAGTCCTCACCTAACGTTCGACCGTAGCTGTCAACGACCACTCCTGATGACGGGCGACCACGTGGTACCGCATGGCGACCATCACGCGGTTCATCGGGTCGTCCACGCTCCACGCCGGCGCGGTGACCACTGCGTCCTGGTGGGTCAGGTAGAGTGCCTGGAACGGCGGACGCCCAGCTTTCACCACGCCGATCGCGGGGTCCACCGCTGCATCCAGTACCAGCACGTCATCCCCGGAGACGGCGTAGAGGATGTACGCCGTGATATTTCCGTCCTGTCGGATGACCCGAAAGCGCAGCGAATCCCCGAACGCACCAGGGGCGCGCCTGAGGACCTCCAGACGCCGTTGCCAGGTTGGTGGAGTTGTGTGCCAGCGTCCGAAATTCTCCTCCAGGACAGAAAAAGGTGCGGGCTCCAGCTTCTCCTCCGGGTCTGGCAAGGGACCATCGTCCGGGGTGCGCTGCCAGGTGAGCAGTTCACGCCCGGGTCGAAGCCAACCCGGCGCTGGCGCGTCCAGAGGTGCCACAGCCTGCACCAACTTCGATCTGTGTTCCAGCACTTTCGTCTGGGCTGCCTCGACGACCTCGGGCTCGATTTCGCCTGGGAGGAACAGCGCCGCCTCCGCACCGTCCACCGCCAGTACGCCTGACAGGGCGTCAGGTGCTCCCAGCGCAAAGAACCCTTGCGCCGCCAGGGGTAGCAACCTGCAGCGCGTCGCCCGTGCGGCTTCCTCCGGTGATATTCTCACAAGTTCCATGGGCAGAAAGACTCTCCTTCCTGAGTGTTGAGGTTATTCTACCAGCGAATTGGAGATTCGGCGAATCGGCAGGTGCGGTGGAAATGTGAAGCAAATCATGGAGGCCTGTAGTGGGCGAGGGGGGAGCGCTGCTTTGCAGGGTCGGATGATGCCGTGGTGCGCCGCCGCGTTATTGGTAGGGCCGCAGCACGCTGCGCCCGGCATGTTCCGCCGCCCACCGGTGCACGTGACACGGTGGTGGGGAAAAACGGCGCCGTGCCAGGCTAAGAGCCCGGCCTGCATTGCCAGCAACAGTGGGTGAGCCACGCCGTACCCAGACCACGCCGCGCGCTGGCTCTGTGGACGTTCTTCAATACCATCGCCGCCAGCACGCTGGTGTAGTATCCGTCCCGACGTATCATCGACCGGAGCAGACTCTCGATGGTAACGGCACCGGCGGGAGTGCCCCACGACTTGCCAAGGTCACCATCCTTGAGCCAGGTCATGGTGGAGTTGGTCTCCTCCCTGAACCAGAAAATCTCGTCCAGGACCTCGGACCAGCGCCATCTCTTGCGCCGCTCCGCCTCCTTGTGATCCCTCTCCAGCGCATCCGCACCCAGGGGCACGGACACAGGATCCCCGTTCCAGATCTGCTGGATGGCGGTCAGGATGCGATTCTCGCTGACGGCAGACGTGATCACCATCTCCCAGATGTGCTGGTCCTCCGGGGAGGCAGGCGACATAAGCCGCTCCTCAGGCCACAGGTGCAGGCCGGTGAGGAACTCCCGACGTGACTCTTTGAGTTCCCGCCAAAGTCTATCCTTTTTCAGTCCCGATTTCATCACCATGACTCTTCCACGAAAAGGAATCAGCGAGTCAGTGAATGGAGCGAATCATCTGATCGGTTGTTCCGCTGATTCGTTGATCCGCTGGTTCGCCAATTCATAGTTTCGTCAGCGTGCTCCATCCGTTCCATGCGAAATAAATCCCGAAGAAAAGCAGGAAAAGGCCGTTCACCCCCAACAAGACTCGGTAGCCCCGGTCGCCCAGCAGGCCTTTGCCGGAGGACGTGGCGAACGCCATCAGGCTGAGCCAGATCAAGTCCACCGACCAATGACCCAGATAGAGGATTGTGAGTCCCAGCAGGCCGAAAGGCGTGATCTTCAAGATGTACGTGGCGCCCAGTGTGGCCCACCAAAGCACCCAGTACGGGTTGCTGACGCTTAGGAGTGCGCCTGCCAGGACTGTCTCGCCAGTGGAGGATTTGTTGCCCTCCTCGATGGCCTGCTGCTCCAGCGCCCGCAAGGACGTGTGGGCGTTCAGGGCGTCTTTCAGCATGCCGTAGGCCATCCAGAGCAAGAACAGGGAACCCGCGATTCCGATGCCCGCCACGATGGGAGGCTGCTTGAGCCAGAGCCCAAGGCCATAGGTGAGCCCGAACGCCAGTGGCGCTTCCACCAGCCCGTGTCCCACGGCCATCTTCGGACCGCTCCAGAAGCCGCGCTTTGCCCCCAACGTCAGCGCAGTTGCGGTCAGTGGCCCCGGCGAGAGGGCACCGCTCAGGGTTATCAGCCAGAAACTCAGAAGTGCCGCGGTCATCTTCCCCTCCCTACTCCCAGTTGATTATCCAGGCGCTCAGAAAAGCCAGCGCCACCGTAGCTGCGATCAGGGCTGCCCATTGGGATGGCGTGAACCCCACGTCTTTCGCCGCCCACGCCAGGATGATCACCATCCCCACAGCAAGCAGTGCCCCGGAGCTCCAAACAGGGTGCTTGTCCCAGAAACGGAGCAGGTTTTTCATTTTCTCGTCTCCTGGGCGACCCTATCCCACGCCTTGTCCACCTGGTTGTATGTCTGCTCGAGGGTGCCGCTATTATCGATGACCACATCGGCCCTGGCGATTTTCTCTTCCTCAGGAGGCTGCGCTTCGATACGAAGCCAGGCTTCTTCCTTACTCATGTCCCTATCCGCCATCAGGCGTTTTGCCCGCACTTCAGGCGGTGCGATCACGACCCAGATCTCATCGCAAAGCTCGTCCGCCAGGCCAGACTCAAGCAGCTTTATTGCTTCGATGGCGACTACGGCGTCCGGCGGAGTGCTCGCCAGCACCAGTCTGAGTCGTTCCCTGACGGCAGGATGGACTATCCGCTCCAGCTTTGCCAGCTCTGCCGGCGCAGAGAAGACGATGCGCCCCAGAAACTGGCGGTCTATCCTGCCGTCAGCATCCAACACGCCAGGGCCAAACGTCTTCACTACTTTGCGATACGCTTCCCCTTGGGGATCGATTACCGCGTGGGCTACTTTGTCGGCATCCACTACCAGTGCCCCAAGCTCCTTGAGATGCTCCAGCACGACGCTCTTGCCGCTTCCGATGTTTCCTGTTATTCCAATGACGTAAGGCACTGTTCATCCCCCTGAAACGGGCAGAGAAGGCGCCTCGCCCTCCTCTGCCAACAGCATTTTCTCTTCCCACTCCTCCATCAGCCTTCGGTGGCGCTCCTCTAACTCTCTGTACCGCCGGCTCATCCGCTCGATTTGGGCCGGAGTGCGCGCCACGGGGGCGGAAAAGGCCGCCTGAAGCTGGGCGATTTCCTCCTCGACCACGGCTATCTTCTCTTCCAGCGACCGCACCTGCTCCGCCAGCTTTTTCCTGGCCTGGCGAAGTCTGCGTTCCCGATGGCTTCTCTCCCAGTCAGAGGCGGCAGAACCCTGGCCCTTGCTTCCCTTGTCTATTTTACGCCCTTCCTGCCTCCTGGCAAAGTCCGCCAGGTAGTCGCGATAGCCACCTCGTGTGACCCAGAGGTTACCATCCTCCACTGACCAGACTTGGGTTGCCAGGGCCTCGATGAGGTACCGGTCGTGGGAGACCAGGATGACGGTGCCATCGAACCTCTCCAGTGCTGTCTGGAGCTCCTCCCGAGCTTCCAAATCGAGGTGATTCGTAGGCTCGTCCAGGAGGAGCAGATTTGCGCCGCGCAGCGCCAGCAGGGCCAGCGCCAGCCGACGTTTTTGTCCGCCGCTCAGATCGGCGATGGGCTTGAAATGTTCGTCCCCTCTGAACAGGTACTTCGCCAGATATCCGCGGGCGTACTCAATGGAGATGGCAGGCTTGACGGCGACGATCGCATCCAACACTGTCTGATCGGGCTCCCAGAGTCCCTCGGTCACCTGGGGCATGTACCCGACCCGGACGCCCACCCCCAGATACATCTGCCCTTGCAGGGATGGCACTTCCTTTGCCACCGTCCGCAGGAAAGTGGTCTTGCCGCAGCCGTTGGGGCCGATCAGAGCGGCACGCTCGCCACGCATCAGGAGAAGGTCGGGCATGCGAAAAAGCAAGAGGTCTCTCTCCTCAGTGTGGTAACCGACGGCGAGCCCGACGGTGCGTAGAACCTCGTTGCCGCTCTGCCGACGGGCGCTTAGCCCGATTTTTGGTTTTTCCCGCTTCCTGGGTCTGGCGACCAGGCCCTCCTCTTTCAGCCGTTCCAGGCGTTTCTCGCGGCCCCGTGCTTGCTTTGACCGCTGTCCTGCTTTGTACCGCCGGATGAACTCCTCGGTGCGGGCGATTTCTTCCTGCTGCGCCTCCCATACGGCTGCCTGAAAGGCCCGACGTTCCCTCCGCTGGTTCTGATAAGCAGTGTAATTGCCCCTGTACATCTCCAGGCGCCCTTTCTCCATCTCCCACACGTACCCGACAACCTCGTCCAGGAAGTATCGGTCGTGAGAGACGACGACGAAAGCACCTTTCCACCCCCGCAGCGTCTCCTCCAGCCACTCCAGCGCTTGCAGGTCCAGGTGGTTCGTCGGTTCGTCCAGCAAGAGCAGATCGGGCTCCATGAGGAGGAGCTTCGCCAGCAGCGCCCGCGCACGCTGGCCTCCACTGAGGGAAGACATGGGCATCAGGAACTGATCTCGCGAGAAGCCCATTCCGTGAATGGCAGCGATGGTGCGCGCTTCGAAAGTGTAGCCACCTTGCACCTCGAAAGCTGCCTCTACCTGGGTGTAGCGGGCCATCGCTTCGTCGTGGCGCTGCGGATCGGCCATGGCTTCCGCCAGCGACTGCATCTCGGTTTCCATTTTGCGCAGGCGGTCGAACGCCGAGATTACCTCCTGGTACAGGCTTGTGTCTTTCGGGGCAGGGGGCTCTTGGGGGAGATATGCCACTTGCAGGCCACGCTTGCGATGTACCCTGCCGGAGGATGGTTCCTCCACGCCGGCCAGGATGCGGATCAGCGTGCTCTTTCCACTGCCGTTAGGGCCAACCAGACCGATCCGGTCTTTGTGGCCTATGGCGACGGAAATCCCGTCGAACACATCCAGCGCGCCATAGGACTTGGCGATCTCATCGGCTACCAGGATGGACATAGGGTGGTCACGCCTCGGCGAGGAGTTCCCGCAACGAGGATGCGATATCAGGACGTTCCTCGTTATCAGCCCAGACTTCTAGCACCTTCCGGAGTGAGTCAGAGATATCACCCCGTTGGGCCAGGGCATCCAGGGCCATTGTTTTGATCTCCGGGTGGATGGGGCGGAGCCGAGGCCACACGTCCTCCAGATTGCCCCTCTCTGCCCATACGTCCAGGGCTTCCAGCAAACGGTCTCGCCAGATCTCCTTATTCCGCCCCCAGCCTTTCTTGTCGAAGTAGGCGGCAATCCGGCCTTCGCGGTTGATCATTAGCCGGAGCCAGCCATCCTGGATGCACCAGTCAACTATCCGGCCGATGTCGTAGTCAGTCATGTGGTGCATGGTGCCAAATGTTTCCAACTTGTACCATTGGTTGAAGAGGGCTCGGCTCCGGCGGGAACCTTTCAAGATAAATACGATGTCTTTCCTGTCGAGCTTGCCGGGCATGGCATCCACAGTAAGGAGAACCGTGTCTATCTCAGCCTGGGAAGGTGGCTTCTCCGGGAGTATTAGCGGCACGGGTACCCCGGCGGTTTTTTCTTCCATGTGATTCCTCCAGCTTATTCGGGATGCCTTAATTGTAGCGGATAAAAGCAAGATTGGCAACGAGTAGCAGCTGGAAGATTTCAAGGCAGACCCTGGGGGTCTGTAGGGCCCCCAGGATTCCCACTTGTTTCGAAGGTCTGTCGAACAGCGGGCCCAGGGGTGACCTGGGGGCCGCCCTTGCCTTACACCTCCACTTTCGGCAACTCTTTCAAGGCCTCGCGCACTTTTTCCTCAGGATAGGAGTAATCTTGCAGCTTTCCTGCGAAGTATGCATCGTAGGCGGCCATATCGAAATGCCCATGGCCACTGAAGTTGAAGAGAATTGCTTTCTCTTCTCCCAACTCCTTGGCCTTCAGAGCTTCGTCGATCGTTGCCTTGATGGCATGGGCGGTTTCCGGAGCGGGGACGAATCCCTCGGCGCGGGCGAAAGTTACTGCAGCATCGAACGCTGCATTCTGATGGTATGCCCTGGCCTCCATCAAGCCGTGTTTCACCAACGACGACAGTGACGGTGCCATGCCGTGGTAGCGCAGCCCACCCGCGTGGATGCCGGGCGGAACGAACGTGTGCCCCAGAGTGTGCATTAGTATGATTGGGGTCATCTTGCCTGTGTCACCGTAGTCATAGGCATACACCCCTTTCGTCAGGGTGGGACATGCCTCCGGTTCCGCCGCGATGAATTTTGTTTCCTTGCCGTTCAGCAGGCGCTCTCGCATGAAGGGGTAGGCAAGTCCGGCATAGTTGGAACCACCGCCAACACACCCGATGACCACATCTGGGTAATCTCCCAGTTCCTTGAATGCCATCATGGCCTCCTCGCCGACAACCGTCTGGTGCAGCAGCACATGGTTGAGGACGCTCCCCAGGGCGTAATTGGTGTCGGGGCGGGTCGCTGCTTCTTCCACCGCTTCTGATATGGCGATGCCAAGGCTGCCGGTGGTATCGGGGTCGTGGGCCAGGATTGCCCTGCCGGAGTTCGTCTCCTGCGATGGGCTGGGGATCACCGTGGCACCCCACGTCTGGATCATGGAACGGCGGTAAGGCTTTTGCTCATAGCTGATCTTCACCATGTACACTTTGACCTCCAGGCCGAGGAGGCTTCCTGCCAGGGCCAGAGCGGAACCCCACTGGCCGGCGCCGGTCTCCGTCGTCAGGCGGCTGATTCCAGCTTGCTTGTTGTAATACGCCTGGGCCACAGCAGTGTTCGGCTTGTGGCTCCCCGCCGGGCTGGCTCCCTCGTACTTGTAGTAGATCCTGGCAGGCGTGCCCAGGGCTTTTTCCAGGTTTCTGGCCCGGTACACCGGAGTGGGGCGCCATAGCTTGTAGATCTGTCGCACATCCTCTGGAATCGGGATGTACTCCTCCTGGCTCATCTCCTGCTCGATCAGCGCCATGGGGAAGATTGGCCTCAGGTCGTTCGCCGTTGCTGGCTTGCCGGTGTTCGGGTTGATGACCGGCGCTAACGGCTCTGGCAAGTCTGGCAGGATGTTGTACCAACGGTCTGGGATGTACTTCTCGTCCAAAATGATCTTGACTCTCTCGCCCATTTTACTCCTCCTTTGTGATGAGAATGTATTCGGGAAACAAAAAACCCCGTCCACGAAGGGACGGGGTTAACCCGCGGTGCCACCCTATTTGGCTTCGGCTTCACGCCGAAGCCCTCTCTGAACCCGATAACGGAGGTAACCCGGCTCAACCTACTGCCCGTGGATGGGTTTCGGTCTGCAGCTCAACGGCCCATTCCCTGGTGCTTCCGGGCCGGGCTCTCACCTAACCCCGGCTCTCTGAACCTTCCGACATCCAGGTACTATTCCGTGTCACAGCCTTTCTTGTTGGCAACAGGCATCAACGCCTGCCCAAGCGAAGCAGAGGATACCACACATTCGGGAGGGTGTCAAATTCGTCGATCCGGGAATTCGATGCTATAATTGGATTGGATGAGCGGGTGGATTGGCTGATTTTTCCAGTGAGTTTTTCGATCCCATGAGTTGCATAAGGATAAGGAGATGCCATGTTCAAGCACATCGTTTTCCCCACAGATGGTTCCGATCATGCTTGGAAAGCTGCGGAGTATGCCAGAGATCTGGCACTCAAGTTCGGCTCGGATGTGTTGGTGGTGTGTGCCTTCCCAAAAGTTCCTTCTTACCTGGGGCTTCAGCAGATGGAAGGGGTCGCGGCTAAGCACATGGAGGAAGCTGAGAGGGTATCAGGAGAAGCGGTAAAATTCTTCAAAGACGCCGGGGTTCCTGCGCAGGCGGAGATACTGGAAGGCCCCGCAGCGGACGCCATCATCCGGGTGACGAAGATCAGGCCGTGCAGCCTGGTGGTGATGGGTGCTCGGGGTCTGAATTCTTTTGAGGGTTTTCTCCTGGGTAGCGTGAGTCAGAAAGTGCTGGCCCACTCCAAGTGCCCGGTATTTGTCGTGCGTGACATGAAAGTCGAGGAACCAGGCCCCGAGGATTGATTGGCCGGAGATATGAAAGGCCTGGGTGCGCCTGCCGTTGCAGACGGGCTACCACGCAAGCAGGATCATGAGGCCTTTAGAGATGCCGAGAGGAGATGGCTAGTTCTCGTCTAGCGGCAGGGGCATTTGTCCAATTCCCGATTCCACGCTCTCTGCTTGCACGGGCTTTGTGCCATCCAGTGATGGCAGGTCGTCCAGGCTTTGCAAGCCAAATAGCCTTAGGAACTCGTCGGTAGTGCCGTAGAGGATGGGCCGGCCGGGAGCAGGCAATCGTCCCACTTCCTCTACAAGCCCTCTGAGTGCGAGGGTGCGCAGGGGGCCGTCGCTGTTCACACCACGTACTGCCTCAATCTGGGCCCTGGTGATTGGCTGCCGGTAAGCGACCAATGCAAGTACTTCCAGGGCTGCTGGCGATAGGTGGGTGCTCAGGTTCAAGCCCAGAAATTTTTCGATGTACCGGGCGGCTTCTGGTGTGGTGACCAGCTGGTAGCCACCTTTGTGTTTTTGCAGCCGCAGGCCGCGGCCTCCGGTATTGTATTCTTGGTCCAGGCGTTCCAGTGCCTGCCGGACCAATGATACCTTGACGCCGAGGGCTTTCGCCAGATCTTCAGGCGAGGCAGGCCCTTCGGCAACGAAAAGCAACGCCTCCAACAATGCTGTAAGTTTTTCGTTCATGCGTTAGGTGAACGTCCTTTCGCTTACGGAGAATCCAATGTCAAAACCGCGTTTCTTGATCTTGTCAATTCTGCTGTTGCTGATGACCACCGCATGTGGCCAGTGCGGCGATTTGCCAGGCCTTGGGAAAGCGCTTCCCACTCCAGACCGGGACATAACTATCTCCCAGGAAGCCGCCGACAGATTTGCCGAGAAATGGCAGAAAGCCCTGGGCGATCTGAAAACCGGAGGGGGGGCTAGGCTGGACTTCACCGATACCGAGCTGACTTCCTACGTGAATCTCAAGACGTCCAAGCTGGGTTCTCTCCCGATACAGAATTCCACGATATGGTTTACCCAGGGTAAGGTCGTCGTGGCAGGTACTATCAAAGGGAGGAAACTCCCTATCAATGGGAATGGCGTGTTGATTCTGGAGCCATCACTGATAGACGGGAAGCTTTACGTGAACCCAAAGAGTGCTAGCGTAGGGAGCATAGAGCTGCCACGATCATGGCTTAAATCCGCTTTCGACCAGATCAATACCCAGCTTGCGAACCTCCAGAAGAACATCACCATCGAGGAATTCGATGTCAGAGAAGGGGAAATGCTCATCCTCGCAGCAAGTTCTAAATGATGAGCATTTCCTCTCTCTGGACCAGTCACTTGTCTTCCATCTGACCGGGCTGGGAAGCGCCTGTTGCTGCGACTTTCTTCGGCGAGGGGAGTGGAAAATTGCTGTAGCGTATGAATACCTGCAGTTTCCCCATCTGCAATCCCAGACGATTCTCTACCACGTCTTTTACCGTGTTCGTGATTTCCTCCGTCTTGGACGGGATGTCTACGTCTGGAGCAGCTTCTATGTTCACGTCCAAGTCTATTTTCTTCCCCCTGGGCCGAACTCTTGGATCGACAGATATAACACCAGCTAGCTGATCCAGGTGCCATGCAAGCCTGCGTGCTATCGAATCGGTCTCCATGCTGGCCATGGTTCCACTTTCGGTCTTGACCATGACGCCTTTGGATTCCCGTGGCCATACCTCCAGAAGAAACAACCCACCGAACAGTAGTACGCTGACCACCACCAGTGCTATTTGCAGGAGAAGGAAGTAAAACGGGTTATAGGAGTACCACGATTCTAACAGCCCAAGAGTTGCATTTCCTTGAGTTTTCATCAGAAGTGCTGTTTGTGCTGGGGCAACGGCGACCAGCACGCTTGCTACAAGAAGCACCAAAAACAGCAGGGCTGATACGATTCGGTTGAACAGGTTCATCTCATCCTCCGTGTCTGTCAGATTATTTCGTTAGCGATGACAGACGCTGCAATTATACTCTGTAAGGCAACGAGGGGCAAAAACGTGTTCGGCATAGTTAGGCGTAGAGTAGGGGGCTCCAGAAGCAAATCGAAAGCCCAAAGCCATTTCAGGAGCTTCCTCGAGGCAATGGAGGCCGACCACAGTCCAGGGGACTCTTGGAAGCCCTACAGGCCCCCAGGATTTACTTCGAATTTCCTGTAGAACTGCTTGTTGACTATATAGCACTGAATAGGATATAATCTTGCAAGGTTCGCGGTCCGCGATCTGCGTTTTTCAGTTTTCAATTGTTTTCTCTTTCTCCTCGAGCAAGGTGTGACGAATAAGGAGGTAACACAATGATCAACAAGATGATCCGTGCGGCAATGCTGGACGTGAGCTTGTACGAAGAAGTGGAAGCTGACAGCTCTCTTACAACTGAGGCTATATTGGTGGTGGTAATAGTCAGCCTGATAAGCGGCATCGGGGGGCTGCTTGGGGGCATGTTGCATGGTGGACATCCAATATCCGCGCTGCTCGCCAGTCTTCTGATGACCCTGGTCGGCTACTTCGTGTGGGCGTTTGTAGTGTACTTCGTGGGTACTTCTCTCTTCCATGGGACAGCGGATTACGGCGAGGTGCTGCGCACTACGGGGTACGCGTATACACCCGCTATCCTTGGCTTTTTCGTGTTCATCCCATGCCTGGGATGGTTGGCGACGCTGATAGGGTCACTGTGGGCGTTGGTCGCAGGGGTCATTGCGGTGCGCCAGGCCCTGGATTTCGACACTGCCAAGGCGATCTGGACTGTGGTGATCGGTTGGGTCGTGATGCTGGTTGTGGCGATCCTGATAGGGAGTGCGTTTGGCGGGATGAGGATGATGTTATAGCAGTTTTTTCTATCGCGGACCTTGTACCAACCGGCGGCGCTTTCTTGGAGTCTAGAGGGAGCGCCGCTTTATTTTGACAAATTCCCTCGTCGTCAGGAGTGCCCCGACAAGTGCCACTACACTCCCTACCACGCGGAAGGGCAGGGCAGGGGGGCCCGCGGTAGCCACGACGGTTTGAGGGTACGGATTGCTCTCCCCGTTCCGTTCTACTTCCTCCAAGCTGTATTCGTATTTGTGGAATGGCTTGACAGATTTGTCCTCGAAAGCATAGGAAGCGCCGGTAAGCGAGTTTCCTTTGGCCGGTATGAGGTTACCGTTGACAAGTGCCGGAGTTGCCCCATGTTCGCTTCTGTATATGTTGAATCCTACAGTGTTCACCTCTGTAGCGGTTTGCCAGGTGATTTTCACCGATGGAGTGAGTGGCATGAGTACCAGCGCGATGCCTGTGGCCGCAATCAGCAATCGCAAGTAGAAACGCTGCGGGAATGGCTTTTTCATTTTCTCACAATGTGGAACAGCCCGAGCAAGACCCATTTCACCGCGTACAAGGCTGCTACCAGCAAGAACGCCTCCGCTGTCAACTTGGCGCCTTTTATGAATGCATCCTTTAGCCGAGAAGCGCTGAACCCTGGCAGTGGGCTCTTGGATGCTCTGCTGTTACCCGACCCGGAGGCAGCTGGTGTAGCCGTCGGGGTAGGAGTTGGCCTTTCCTCTGTGGACTCTGCCCCTGGCACGGATATGATGATTGTGGGCGTTGGAGGGAGTGGGGTAGGCGTCCTTGTCGGCGTGGCTGTGACCGCCGGGGTGTATGTAGCCGTGGGATGCGTGTTGGAAACATTGAGATGTCTGGAAAAGTACTCGTCGTAGTTTCCATCTATTCGTACTACACGCAGGCGGAGGGAGTACTTCCCATCGGGAACACTTCGTGTATTCCATACCCCTAAGACGCCATTGACGACTGGATTGGCGTGTGCCTCTTTGCCTATGAACACCCAGCTGCTGTTGGTCACCGGCTCAGGGCTGTAGTAAAGTTCGTATCTCTGGAATCGTGGGTGGACGGCTGTGCCCTTGATCTGCACGGTTCCCGCAATGGTGGAACCCGGGGCAGGCGATGTAATACCCGGCTGTTGGGCCAGTGCAGGGGCAGGCAGCAAAGCCAAGAGCAAGAACAGCAGGATCGGGAGAAGGCGCTTTGTCATAGTTCACCTCGGTCGGGGATTATACTGAGACGACTTTGCACCAGGGGCAACAGGAATGTGCGTGTTTCGTCGCCAAAACGTATGCTGATTTTGGCGTCATCCTCTTCCTCACTATCCACTCCGACAACCACGCCGTTACCAAATTTCTCGTGACGCACCCTGACACCTGGCCGCAAGGTCGATATTAGGACGGAGGTTCCATGCTGTTTGCCATGTAGCAGAGAAGATTGCTGTGAATGCTGTACCTTCACAGATTCTCGATCGCGGTATCGTTCGGCCAGGGGGATCAGGTCCTCTGTCCTGTGGACCCGGCGGCTTAGAGCGCTGCACTCTTGCCGGGCCCGTGCCAGTTTTTCCAGCACTCGGACTTTATCCTGGTGCGGGATGCGCTTTGACGGTGCTATCCGGCGGGATGTGCGACTCAAGCCGCGGCAAAGTTTCCCGATCTCGTCAGCAGGGCGGTTGCTGAGAGGTTCTACGGTGACCAGGGTGACCCCGTTGGCGTCGCACAGGGCTTTGCGGGTCTCTTCGCGCTCGTGGTCCTCTTTTTCTTCCCAGATGGACTGCCTGTGTCCTTTGACGGTCAAGCCGGTGAACCGCACGGCGAGTTTGAGTTCCGGGTAGTAGCGGTCGAGTTTCAAGCGACGCCCGGTGGCCGGATTGACGAGCCAGTCCGGTTTTGCGTCTTTTTCCAGTGTGAACAGGCCGAGGACGTCGAGCAGGATTTCCTCCCAGGCCCGCATGGCAAGGGTTGGATTCATCGGTATCTCCCGAAACAGAATTACGCGTGACATTTTACCGCGAAAACGGATTTAGCGCAACGATGGTGGCTTCTGGGATTT
>CAZDOZ010000048.1:6534-14979 GCA_964507175.1 uncultured Anaerolineae bacterium | reverse complement strand
ACCTCGCCCACACGGTCAAAATCTTGCCGCAGGCGGTATAGCCTGAACAGTCACGATTTATTTGCTTTATCTGCGGGTATCTGCGTGAAATCTGCGGTACCTGCTTTTGATTTGTTCAAGGCCGAACAGTCACCAGATGGCATCTCCTATCCCTCCCGCAAAACCGCAAGTACATCTTCCTCCGGCACCTCGCGCACGAACGGATCTCCTATCTGGTGCAGGAGCACGAACCGGAGCTTGCCGCCTTTCCGCTTCTTGTCCGACTGCATGGCGGCGTACACCTCTTTCGGGGGGTAGTCCGGTGCAGCCGTGGGGAGGCCGAGGCGATCTAACGTACCTTTCACCTGCGCTGCGAGCCCGTCCGGCGCTTCGCCCAAGCGCTCCGAGAGGCGCGCAGCCGCCACCAATCCCATGGCCACCGCCTCCCCGTGGAGCATGGAATAGCCGGAAAGCTTCTCCCATGCGTGGGCGAAAGTGTGGCCCAGGTTCAGCCACACCCGCTTGCCCTGTTCTAACGGATCGTCTCGCACTATGCGGACTTTTACCCGCACAGCGTTTGCCAGCATCTGCTCCAGGTTCGCCGGGCCGCGCCCTGCCAGCTGAGCGAAGAGTATCGGGTTGCCGATGAGACCGTGCTTCACCACCTCTGCCAGACCAGCCCGGAACTGCTCCGGCGGCAGAGTCCCCAGGACCTCCGGATCCACCAGCACCGCTCTCGGTTGCTTGAACGCTCCCACCAGGTTTTTCCCCTGAGGCAGATCGACCCCCGTCTTCCCGCCGACGCTGGCATCCGCCATCGCCAGCAGCGTTGTCGGTGCCTGGACGAAAGGCACACCCCTCATGAACGTCGCCGCAGCGAACCCTGCAACATCCCCGACAACTCCCCCACCCAGAGCCATTACCACACTGTGGCGGTCCATTCCGGCTTCCAGGAAACGATCGTAGAGAAACCGGACGGTATCCAGGTTCTTGTACTGTTCGCCATCGGGAATCTGAAACGGGACGGGTTCGTAGCCAGCGGAACGCAGGCTATCCAGCACTTTCTGGGCGTGCAACGGGGCGACGGTGGTGTTGCTGACCACCGCGATCACAGGGCCTTCGAGGCCAAGGCTCCGTAACATCTCTCCGGCCCTCCGGAGCAGGCCTTCCCTGATGTGGATTTCGTAGGTACCGTCGGGGGAATCTACGGGGATTACATGCTTCCACGCACGCCCCTCCACAAGCGCTGCCACTTCGTCGATCGTTTCTCCTTCTGGGCGGTCGGCGTCCACCAGGTTGCGGAACTCAGCGTAGGCCGGAGCGCGTTTCACCAGCAGGTCCATGGCTTTGCGCCGGCGCTCCTCGTACTCGCCCTGGAGCAGCGGTCTGCTCCGCCCGACCCAGTCCAGGGTCACGTCCATGGGAGCGAAGAGCGCCACGCCAAACCCGGTGCTCAACAGCTCCTGGCGGTTTTCTTCCGGCACCACCATGCCGCCGCCTGTGGCTATCACCAAATTCTCATCCAGAGAAAGTTCCTTTGCCAGGTCTGCCTCGAACTCCCGGAAGAATCGCTCGCCCCGTTTGGCGAAAATTTCCTCTACCGACATTCCGGCGCGCCGTTCGATGACCTCATCGGTGTCTACGAACCGTCGTCCCAGGCGCTCTGCTAATGCCCGCCCTACCGAGGATTTGCCACTTCCCATGAATCCAACCAGCACGATGTTCCGATCGATCACCCTTCACTCCCCCTATCTTGATTTTCCAGTGCCTGGGTAGGCGAGGGCATCGTCCCGGACTGTCCAGAACTGTCCGGTAGCTGGTTTTCCAGGAACCTCCATGTCCTGTTGTCCATTGGTAGGTCGCTCAGGCGTGCCTTGCGCAGCACTTCGAACCGAGGCATTATCTCCTCCAGACTGTCCCCGCCAAGCTTCTCCAGCAGGGCGTCGGCAACCACCAACGCAAGCATCGCTTCCACCACCACCACGGCCCTGGGTACCGGGCAGAAATCGGATCGCTCGTAGGCCGTAGGGGCAGGCTCGCCCGCCGCCAGGTCCACCGAACGGAGCTGTTTCAAGATGGTGGCAATCGGCTTCATCGCTACCCGGGCCACAATGGGCATTCCGTTAGTAATGCCCCCTTCCAGACCACCGGCCCGGTTCGTCCTCCGCACCAGGGAGCCATCTTCCTCCAGGAAAATCTCATCGTGAACTTGGGAGCCTGGGAGCCTGGCATTTGCGAAAGCGGGGCCGATTTCCACCCCTTTGACGGCAGGAATGCTCAACATCGCCGCCCCGATGCGAGCGTCCAGACGTCTGTCCCAGTGGACATAGCTCCCCAGGCCAACAGGCACGCCCAAAACCGCCCCTTCAATGACGCCGCCCACGGTTTCCTTCTGCTCCATGGCCGACCGGATGCGCGCTTCCATAGCTGGAGCTGCCACCTCGTCAGGGCAGCGAACGCCGTTGCCCTCGGCCCGCAGGAACCGTTCCGAGTATGGCATCTTCTCCGGAATGTGCGCTTCCAGCCCCCCGATCTCCGTCACATAGCCGCCTACGGAGATGCCGAACTGTTCGAGAAAGTGCTTAGCTACGGCTCCGGCAGCCACCCGTGCTGCGGTCTCCCTGGCGCTGGCCCGCTCCAGGGAGAGGCGCAGTTCCCTGTAGCCGTATTTTACCGCCCCTACCAGGTCGGCGTGCCCTGGCCTCGGGATGGTGAACGGTTCTATGTCACGCTCGCGCCAGTTCTCCCAATCCCGATTGTGGATCAATAGAGAGATAGGGGCCCCGGTGGTCTTTCCACCCATGACACCTCCGAGTATTTCCGCCCTGTCCCGTTCGATTGCCATCCTGCCACCGCTGCCGAACCCCCGCTGGCGCCGCTTCAGGTCCTGGTCGATGATCTCCTCGTTCAGCGGCAACCCGGCGGGCATTCCATCCAGGATGACCATCAGCGCCGGGCCATGAGATTCCCCGGCGGTGAGAAAGCGTATTCTTTTCAGCATCGCTGCACTCTACCCCAAGAATCACCGACATCAACACTGCCATCCCCGATGCCGTGTTTTACGCCGCAATGAGAGGCAACGCTTAACCCCTCCTGAATACTCCGGCATTGGGTTTTCAGGCTTACTATGGGCACGTTTTCCAGGCTCACTTTCTGTCTCCCATCACTGTTTCCAAGACCTCTCGTGCTTCTGGGGTAAGTTCTTCCAGGCGCTCGAGGGATTCGGTGACCTCCTTGATTTCCTTCTCGAGTTCCTCGATCTGGTTTAGGATGTGGAGTGGAACGTCCGCCCCATAAACTGCTTTCTGTTCCTGCAATTTGTGAAGGTTCTTCTGAGCCCCCATGAGGCGATTCTGCAGGGCTGCGACTTCCCTCGACCCCAGACTATGGATGAGCGCGCTGGTGGCTGTATCGGTCACCAGAGCTTCGGAGGTCTTTTCAAGCTCATCCCGGTTCGCGAGAATCCAGATGCGAAGGAACGCATTCTGAAGGCGGAAGCGCCCTTTTTCCAATGTCAGGTATTCCTGTCTCAGCAAGCCGTAGACGTGAGCATACAAAACAGGCCACTCCACGGCACTCGAGCGGGCCATCTCCTCCAAAGTCGCGGGTTCCCTGTCGGCCACCAGCAACAGGACTTTCCTCTCGTTGGGGGACATACATCGCCAATTCAAGGAGAAACTCTCCGCGATGATATCGTTGGGGATGAAATCCGGTTCCCCTGGATGGCGAAGGGAACCATCGGGCTGGAACAGATGAAAGCAGAGGTATTGGATCAGGTATGGCTGGTTCCCGGTGCCCTTGTGGATTGCGTCCATTGTCTCCGGCGCAGCGTATATCTGCTTGAGCATGTGGGTCTGGTGCACGAGATCCTCTGCCTCCTGCTGGGTGAGAGCCCCCATGATCCTGGGGGAGAACCCGGCCAGGAAAGGGGACGTGAGAAGCTTGAAAGTGATTTCGTTTATCTGGAGGAGCAGCCTGGTGGAAACAAGGACAGTGCGGAGCCCGCTGGTGCTCTGGAGTGTTTTGCGCAGGCGTGCAATGCTTTTTGGGGCCCTCCGCGCCAGGGCAATAAGCGCCTCCGGCTCATCTATCAGGAGCAAGAGCTTCTGTCCTTTTCCTTGGGCGTGTCGGGTCAGACTGCGCAGTGCTGTGCGGATATCTTTTCCCATGAAGGAATTCGGGTCTATGTCAGGCCATTCCATCCGGTAGGAAGCGTCCTCGACCGCATAGGCCAGCTCTTCTGTCAAGCCTTTGTACGTGTCTGTGCCTTCCAGGTTCCAGTAGAGAGGCGCATATCTTGCATCGGAAGAGGCAATCTCCTCGAGATGTCTCAGTAATGACGTTTTGCCTCCGCGCCGATTGCCTATAACCCAGAGGGCGTCTTCCTCGCTGTCCAGCAGGTCGTTCAGGAGCGCCTGGTATCCGTAGAAATTGGCCCCTTTGACCCATCCTCCCACTATGTATGGATTGTGCACGATAAATCCTCCGGTGTCCAGAACTGAAAGCGCCGCCAAAACGATGGCATCCTCAGAAGCTGTGTTCCTGAAGCAGCAGTCGCCATGAGCAGTAGCTCGCCGCATGACGACGAAAATAGGCGAGGCGATGTCGTGGAGCGGGCTGACGGTCCGCTCTGGCCGGGCTGACACCAGCCTACAGACCTGCGCTCTCTCCGCTGCACCCTTCCGTGGCTATTTTCGGAACAGATCGACGCTCGCCTTCGTCCTACTTCAGGAACGGGTTAACAACCAGATCCACGGATGCCAAGGGAGGTTCCCTGCGTCTCTGCGGCCCTACGTAAAAATTTGGTTACTGCTGAGCCCTCCAGCAATAGAACGCCGATGACGCTGATAGGCGCTGACTCGCTGATCTTTTATGGCCTATTTGCTTTATCTGCGGGTATCTGCGTTCGATTTGTTCAAGGCTGAACAGTTACAAATTTTGCACGGAACACACTACATCGTCTCTTCCCGAAACGTCTCGTCGGTAACCACCAGGTGATTGAAGGCCTGAATGGCATCGTCCAATGTCACTCTGGAGCGCTTGTCGTCCAACATCGAGTTCACCGCCTCCATGCAGAGCTGTTGGATGCGGTGAGGTTTCCCTTTGCTATGCTTCCAGATAAACTTTACGGCATCGTTCTCGAATTCGTAGACCCCTTTCACCGGTTCCCGTATCAATTCTTCGGCGTTTTCCCTGGTGAAGGCTTGCAGTTCTATCTCTGTGAACAGATTGTACCAGGGGCTTTCCTCTCTATCCCACTCTTTGCTTATCCCCACTCCGGCCACTACCGCTCCAACGAAAGGAGCGAATTTCTCCATGAATAGCCGCCGGAACTGTTGCTGAGTGCGGAATGAATATCCGTTTATCGTGTCTATCTCGTCCAGAAGCAGGATGAGCCTCAAATGCTTGTTCGGATGGATTTCCTGAAGGGCAGCTATGGTGCTACGGAGGTCGCGCCGGAAGTCTCTATCGCTGTAGTTTCTGGGCTGCTTAGTGTAAAGCGTCAGCTTTTCTCTGGGTGGAACTGGGTGCCCTTCCTCGCTGAGGCCAACCAGGATCGTGTCCATGAGGGTGTAGAAGAACTCCTCCTCAGGTGTCCCTTCCAAGTCTACGAACACCGGCACGAAGAAGTACTCAGGATCGTTCAATTTCGTCAGGTGTATGGCAAGCTGCCGCAGAAGGGATGTCTTGCCGATCCTGCGTTCTCCGTGAATCATGACGCTGTTGTAATGCAGGATGGAGAGCAGCCTTTTCAGTTGATCTTCCCTACCAAAGAACAGATCCTCGTCCATGATCGGGGCTCCGGCGATGTAGGGATTGAAGTGGCGCTCTACCGCCTTCCGTGCCCTTCTCTTGCGGTGGAGCGTGCTCAGCAAAATGTAGACGAAGCTCAGGATGAGGAGCACCGATATGACGACGAAGATAATGCCTGCCAACTTTGGCAATGTCCATTTTACCACGGGAATGGTGAATACGGATGGTGGAGGAAGCACCTGTACCTGTACGGTTGCCGGTGGATTGGAGTAATTGCCGTCCTCATCCACGGCCTGCACCAGGAAAGCGTACGTGCCGGGTTTCAGCGATTTGTAAGCCGCTGTGCGGGTGTTTCTGGCCCACACCCAATCCTTGTCGATGCCTTCCATCCGGTACAGGTACATCAGATCCGATGTGCGTGTTTTGGTGTCCCCGCCGACGAAAGAAAGGTGCACAGTCTCGCCGCTGTTGACTTGTACCACGGCTCCCTTGACCTGGTGCCCGTTCACAGATGCAATCCGTACCTGTGGTGGCAACTTTTCCCTGGTGTAAATGGACAGGTTTCCCCGCAGAGTGCCGAACCAGTGACTGCCAGAAGGGTCTCGGAGGATTACACGGACTTCGTTGTCCGGTAGCGATCCCTCGGAAGTGTATGAGATCCATGTCCTGCCATCATAACGCGCTACACCTCCTGCCGTCCCCACCCACAAAGTGTCATCTGGATCGATGTGCAGCGTGTACACGGCATCCGACGGGAGACCATCCTGAGCTGTGAAATGTTGCCAGTGCTTTCCATCGAAAGATGCCACCCCGCCGCCCCATGAGCCGAACCATACTCTTCCGTTGCTGTCCACGTCTATCGCCTGGAGACGCTGGGAGCGCGGCAGGCCGGAGTTGGCAGGGGTAAACACTCTCCATTTCTTGCCATCGAACAAGGCTGCACATCCCTTCCCAGTGCCTACCCAGATATGGCCATCGTTGCCTGCTGCCAGGGAGTACACATGATTGTCCGGGAGCCCGTTGGCGGTGGTATAGGTGTACCAGTTGTTGTTGAAGTAGCGCGCCAATCCTCCTTCGGTGCCTGCCCATATATCCTGGGGTCCTGCTATGAGTACGACGTTGACAGTATTGTTCGGCAGACCGTCTTCCGTCCCGAATGTTCTCCACTCCTTCCCATTGAACCAGGAGAGGCCGGACCTGGTGGTTCCGATCCATAGCCCTGCGCCTGGAGCGTAATCCAGCGTCTGGATGAAATCCGTGGGTACCTTGCCGTTCTGCTTCAGCCAGTTCTCCCACTTGCCGCTACTGTAATGCCACAACCCTTTGCCGAAAGTCCCCCACCACATCTCGCCAGCATTCCCAAGGGTGCCGGAAGTGACCGGCAGGCCGGCGGCTAGTGTGTGAATTTTCCAGGCGTGAGGGTCGTATCGGTTTACGCCGGCCAGCGTCGCAAACCAGAGTGCGCCTTCCGTGCCGACCCACATACTCTTCACGTATTCAGAAGTGAGACCGTCGCTGGTCGTCAGGTGTTTTTCCACTCCCTTTCTGCCGATGACGTATACCCCATACCCATCAGTAGATGCCCATATCTTTCCGGTAGTATCCTGGACTATCTTCCAGACTGAGCGATGCGGAGGTAGTCCCGGCAAGACGATGTGGGCCCATACTCCATTTTTCTTGTAAAAGAGCTGATTTGTGTTGGTCGATATCCAAAGCGTGCCATCTCTAGCGTAAAGCACGGAGAAAATCAAGGTGCCGGGCGGATAGTCTGGGATGTGTTCCTTGGTCCACTGTTGCTCTCGGTAGGCGAAAAGCCCGTCTTCCCCGCCGGTCCAGACCACCCCCCCAGAGCCGGTGATGGCGTAGACGATGTGAGCGGGCCCGGAGCCAGCGGGTCCCGGCCTGCTCCAGATGTCATCGTCTAGAACCCAAACCCCGGCATCTGTGCCGACCCAGAGTCTGTTGTCATCTCCCTGCCAGATCGCATACACTGGCCTGTTTTTTCCATCAGGAAAGGGGACGGACTTCCATTGTTGCCTTTCGTAGTGGTGGAGGCCATCCCGACCCCCGTACCAGACCGTGCCGTCCGTGTCTGGCCAGAGTGCCAACACCTCGCCTCCGGGATAGTTCTTCCAGAAGCCATCGAAACGGCTGATTCCTTTCTCAGTGCCAATCCAATACGTTCCATCGCTGCTCTGAGTTATGCACCGGACGGAGTTGGTAATCAAGCCATCGCGCGACGTGAAAGACCTCCACAGCGTGGGGGCCGGTGCAAGTGCAGAGGCAGAGGGCGCGTGCAAAGCGCTGGAGATGAGCGTTATCGTAAGGAAAAAACTCCAAAGGAACGATCTAATCCGGAACATGCAGTAACCCCTCTCGTTGCGAAGTCCGACTGTCAAAGCCAGCTTCCGATCGCCCCGGAGTGTCCGGCGCTATTCCCGAGCACGATATAGATATTCTACTCCATTTCCCGAGATTTGCACAAGATGAAAAGCTCGGGAGAACGGGAGTAGTTCCTGGGGGCCTACGGGCCCCCAGGAATTTACCTGCCCTTTGGAAGGCTTTCGCCAACCCCAGGAAAGCGGTAGGGGCGACATGCATGTCGTCCCTACCAACCGCCAAATTGAGCGGCACCCGCAACGCCAGATTCGTTTTTGTAGAGCGGGCTGGCAGCCCGCTCGTCGAGCCAGACGGCTCGACCTACAGCGCAAC
>CAZDOZ010000048.1:0-6434 GCA_964507175.1 uncultured Anaerolineae bacterium | reverse complement strand
TAGAGCGGGCTGGCAGCCCGCTCGTCGAGCCAGACGGCTCGACCTACAGCGCAACCCCGCTGCTCGTTTTTGTAGGGCGAGATGTTAGCTCGCCCAGCGCGATGCCGTCTTTTGCCTCTATCCGCCACCTGGACTATCGGCCTGAGTGCGTCGGCGCAGGCGGGCTGGCGTCCCGCTTGGTCGAGCCAGACGGCTCGACCTACAGCGCAACCCCGCTGCTCGTTTTTGTAGGGCGAGATGTTAGCCCGCCTTACGCGGACTTGATCTTGCGGTCAGAGAGTCAGGGAAAGATTGCGGAGTCGAAATCAGCGAATCAGCGAATCAACGGACTTCGCTCATTCGCTCTATTCGCTGATTCGCTTGTTCGCCGATGTGGGCTCTCAGTCCGCTCTACAGACCTGGCGACCTCTCTGGCACTGTCCTTTTGCCAGGTTAATCCGAGAAGAGTCCGTCGCCCTTTGACATACGACGTTTGTTTTTGGCTTCGGTGATCGCGCTTCCTGTACTCAGTAGGCCGCGTTGGTTATAGCAGGGATGAAGACACGTTGCCGTAAGTCCAGTTGCGAGTACTGGAAGCACAGGAATCCGGAACACGAGCTCACCTCGACCGAGTGGGAAATGCCCGCAAACGGCTGCCCGAAGGTGCTATCCAAAACAATGTTCCCGGTCTGAGCGTGACCGCCTCCGCCGCTGAACAGGTGCCAGGCCAGATTGGTTCCTCCTCCTGCCAGGGCTGTGGAGGACAGCAATACCAGGAAGAGCGCCAGTAAAAGCATCACTATTTTTTTCTTGCCCATAATATTCCCCCTCACTTGTGCCCGATCTGGATCCGCACGCCTCCGATGGTGATGACGTCGTTTTCGTTGTCGAAGTGCAGGCGGATTTTGGCGGACAGGAAGCCCATGTCGGCGCTCATGGTGGCGTGCCCGAACGGGATGAGATCGTAATAAGAGTAGCTGGTGCTATCGTGGATTGCTTTGTCCTCGGCGATGAGGTAGTAGCTTCCCGAGTCCTCGCTACCAATGGAGCGGAAAACTCTGCTCAAGTAGATGTAGCTCCGGCTGTCGCTGGTGTAGTAATAGACCCGGATATCTTTGATGGTCACTGGCTGTCCATAGAGGATGGATGGCAACGTCGCTGCGATGACGATGTAGCGGTTCCCGGGATGGTTAGTCCGGATTTGTGCGTATCCTTTGCTGTGGAACGCAAAATACAGATCTGGAGTGGCAGCATGTGGGACGATTTCGGTACCGGGGACGAAGATGTAAGAATCCGCTTCGGTGCTGATATCCCCTCTGTTGCCGACCTGGAATGTTTCGCCAGTGCCTTTCTGGCCAGAGATAATTGGGCCGCTGCCGTTGTTCCGCAGCACGATGGTCGCGTTGTTGCTGTCACTGGTGGCCAGAATGGACGTGCCGTTTGCGTTGGTGTTTTCGGCCAGCAATGAAGCCCCATTGGGGCCAGCGCCGTTGCTGCGTGCGCGCATGCCATGCCCGCCGCCGTAGTTTTCTCCGGAGACGCCAGCGCCAGATGGAGAGACCCCAACGCCGCGTACCCCAAAGCTGTAGCCGGAATTGGCGCTGTTCTGCACGTCGAGAACACTATCGCCCGTTTTGTAGCCGGCAATTATCGCCCCTGGCCGTAGCGAAAGTGCGTAAGGGACAGGTTTGATTGCCTCGCATCCCAGCGCGGTCTGACCTACCCGCACCCGCAGCCATAGACCTTGACCGTTAAAATAGCTGCTGTCCACGGGTAGATCGGCATTGAACAGGCCATTGATGACAGGGACATTGTTCTTGGTGATGCTTTCGGCAGGCGTGCCGGAGCACTGTGCATTGGAGAAAAAGTCAAAGGTGATGTTCCGCTGGCCTGTCACCGCCGCACCATTCTCCCGCAGGACGCCTTGATAGGCGATCTGGCTGCCGACGGCGGATCCGATTTCCTCTGGCGTCAAGACACCCTGGGGAAGCGTGCCCTGGGCGTGTGTCCACCCAATGACTACGAGAAAAGCCGCCCCAAGCGTAACAGCCATGACAAGATAGAGATTCTTTTTCATTTTTGCCTCCTTCACGAATATATGTGGCGTCTTCCGACGCTTGACTGCCAGCACATGAGGTCTCACGTGGGACTTTCCATAGCCCACCGTCCCGCTTGTTCCACGTACTCCAGGCTCTGGTGACGGAAGTAAGTGTTGTAGAGCTCGGCATAGTAACCGTTGAGGGCCATGAGATGCTCGTGGTTGCCTTCCTCGATGATCTCGCCTTTTCTCATCACGATGATCCGATCGGACGCCTTGACCGTGGAAAGCCTGTGGGCTATGATGATGCTTGTGGTTTCCTTCATGATCGTCTCGATCGCTTGTTGAATCTGCCACTCGGTGAATGGGTCTACGCTGGCCGTGGCTTCGTCCAGGATGAAAATGGCAGGGCGCTGTACCAGCACCCGCATCAGCGCAACGAGCTGCCTTTGACCCATGGAAAGCCACCCCCCGCGCTCGCCGACTTCTGTTTCCATGCCATTGGGAAACGTCTCGAGCCACTCGCCCTCTCCGATGCGCCTTGCCAGTGCTATGATTTCCTTTTCTGGCGCTTCCTGCCTGGCGTAGCGAATATTCTCGAGGACGGTGCCGGAGAAAAGGAATGGCATCTGGGAGACGATTCCCAGCTGGCGGCGGTACGATTGCAGGTCGAGAGTGCGGATGTCCCTGCCGTCTATCAATATCTGGCCTTTCTGGAACTCGTAGAATCGCGCAATAAGCCGGGCAATGGATGTCTTCCCCGCGCCGGTGTGTCCTACGATTGCCACCGTCTCCCCCGCGGGAATGTGAAGGCTGAAATCCCTAAGCACCTGCTCTTTCTCGGTGTACCGGAACCAGACATTTTCCAGGCGGACGTCGCCGTGCAGGTGGTACACCGGTTTACTGGCGGTCTGTACCACCGCTGGCTCGGCATCTATCAGGGCAAAAACCCGCTCGGCGGCGGAGAGCCCGGCCTGTATCTGTGCTGAGAAAGACGAGAGGTTCAGCACAGGGAACCAGAACCGATCCAGGCTCGATATGAAAAGATACCACACGCCGGCAGTGACCATCCCGTGGACGGCGCTCAATCCGCCCATGTACACCAGCATCGCGGTCCCAAGGCCGCCCAAGGCGTTTAGCATGGGGAAGATCATGGAAAGTACGAACCCTCGCTTCACATTCACTTTGTACGACTGGACGTTGGCCCCACTGAAATCCTGGTAGATGGATAGTTCCTGGCGGAAATTCTTTGCCACGGCGATGCCGCTGATTGTCTCCTTTATCGCCGCGTTGACATTGGCAATGGCACGCATCCCCCTGACGGTTACCCTGCGGGCAATGCCCCGGAGGCTCCCCGCGGCCAGGAATACCACCGGCAGGAACAGGAAAAGAAGCAGCGATAGCTTCCAGTCCAGCCGCACAAGCACGACTCCCAGAATCAGCGCTTGTAAAATCTGGGACATCACATCCGTTACCAGGGTGATCACGTCGCCAAAATCCCTGGTATCGGAGCTGATGCGGGAGACTATCCGGCCAGACGAGAATTTGTCGTAGAAAGAGAGGTCGTGGGACATGGCGGCGCGAAATGCTTCCGCGCGGAGCGCCAGCACAACATCGCCGATGGAGCGGACCGTCAGCCTGCGGCGAGCCCAGTTGGTCAGCCATGTGATCACGCCACTTGCCAGCACCGCCAGCCCCAACAGCAGTTCCAGCGACGGGTTTGGGTTCTGCCTGATTACGTCCACGCCTTTGGCGACCAGCATCGGCACCGCAGCGCCCGCTGCTGCTATGATGGAGGTGAAGATGACTATCGCTATCAGGCGGCGTACCTGTGGCTTCAGATATTGCCACATTCCCCCAATCAGTTCTCGGTCGCTGTATTGTCGATCGTATGCTTCTACATCCAGGTTCGTAAAAAGAGGCATCGTTACTCCAGATTGGTGAGAGCTTCCCTGATCAAGCCGTCGACCCATCCACCCTGCAGCCTCGTTACTCTCTCACGAATATCCTCCGATATGCCTCCGAGGTGCGGAGCAGGTCTTCATGGGTTCCTATGGCATCTATTCGGCCTTTGCGCAGCAGGATTATCAGATCGGCCCAGCGGATTTGCGAAAGGCGATGGGTGATGATGAAAGTTGTCCTGCCCCTGGCTGCGGCGAAAATCGCCCTCTGGATTTTGTCCTCGGTGGCACTATCTATAGCGCTGGTGGAGTCGTCCAGGATCAGGATGGCAGGGTCTGTCAGGAAAGCTCTCGCCAGTGCCAGCCGCTGCCTTTGCCCGCCGGATAAGGTAACACCGCGTTCGCCGATCACCGTGTCATAGCCGTCTCTGAATCCCATGATGAAATCGTGGGCTTGAGCGGCTTTTGCGGCCTCGATTACCTCTTCCAGGGTAGCACCTTGCTTGCCGAAAGCGATATTCTCCCGCACTGTGCGGGAGAAAAGGAAAATGTCCTGCTCGATTGTGGAAATCTGTCGCCGGAGCGCCTCCATGTTCCAGTCCCGCACGTCCACGCCGTCCACAAGCACCCTTCCAGCAGTAACGTCATGGGTCCGGTTGATGAGCTTTACCAGAGTGGTCTTGCCAGTGCCTGTCTGCCCAACGATGGCAACCCTCATCCCCGGCTTCACTCTAAACGTGATGTCGTGGAGTGTTTCGCTTTCAGAGCCATAGGCAAAATAGACATGCTCGAACTCCACCTCTCCTTGCATTCTGCCCGTGTATCCGCTCACATTCTGGTCCAACCTGTTTTGCTTGTTCATGAGTTCCAGTATCCGGCGAGAAGCGGCAATCCCTGAGGATACGCGCGAGTAGGCGAAAAGGGACGCGAAGGTCGGAAATCCGAAGAGCTCAAGCAGTCCGACATAGCCAACTACCTGCCCGACATTCAGAAGGCCGTGGCGGTAAAGCCACATGGCATGGAAGAATCCCACGGCCAGGATGATCCCCATTATCAGCAATGGGAGGAACCGGGCTTCCACGTCCCCCTGGCGGACGAAAGCGTCCCTGAACCGCCTGGCGTATCGTCTGAATGCCTGCACTTCCTGGTCTTCCTGCGCTGAACCTTTGACTGTCTCGATGCCGTCCAGGACTTCCGAGAGGCGGGTGTTCATATCGCCGAAGCATTCCCGCACGTTCCGGGTGATTGGAGAGAGCTCGTGCAAGTACTGCCACAGGGCCAGAAAGTAGAGGACGATGAACACGGCGGGAGTTATCAGCAGGGCCGGATGATATCTGGGTGCCAGAATCAAGGGCATGATCATGAAGTTCGCCGATCCGACGACCATGTTGATGCCGGGGCTGAACATCAGGTTGATCTCCCGTACATCATTGGTGGCGCGCGCCATGATTTCGCCGACGGGCTGCAGTTTGTGGAACGCCATACTCTTGCCCAGTAGAACGGAGTAGATCTCGTCTCGGATATCCCGCTCCATGCGCTGGGCGATCAGCTCCGCGCCGAAATTCCGCCCAAGCTGCAAAGCGCTCCGCAGGATTTGGCTCCCGATGATCAGTAAGGCTATGAGCAAGAGCAGATGAACTTTTGGCGGGGATGCTACCACTGCGTTGAACGCCCGCCCGATGAGCAAAGGTACTGCGGCTGCCAAAGCAGCATTGCCCAGAGCCCCGATGAGCATGACGATGACGAGACACCAGTGATGCCTTACGTGGGAGATCAGCCAACGCACCGGGCCTCTGCGGTCAGAGTGGTATTTGTCAGGCAGCGTGAATTCGGCTGCATTTCTGGTCACCGTTCCCACTGTCATCGCTTTCTCCTTCCATAACAGGCTATCAGTTTTCCTTATGAACGTCAAGAAACCGCCAGCCTCTTCCCTCTCACACCACGTGGGCGAGGGAGGGGCTACCGGGGCGACCCGCAGGTCATGCGATGTAGGGTTGTACCCCCTTAAAAACGCTGTATAATTATGCCTGTGGGACTGTGAAATCTTTCTATGTAAAAGGAGGTGGAATCATGCCTGCCCCTCTTCCCTCTCCCATCCATGGGCGAGGGAAGAGGGGTGCCACTGGCAAAGCTGCATCATGGGCAATCCGCGAGTCGCGTCGGGATGGCCCTTTAACGGTACCCGACGCCAGGAGGAGACGAAAGCTGCCCGGCGGCCCCTCCTTCGCCCACGGGTGTGGGAGAGGGAGGGGTTAGGGTAGGAGAGGGCCAAAAGCCGTCCTATCCCACCGGTTTTGAGCCCTACTAATGAATTCGGCACTTGGGGCGCCTGCGGTTCCGAACAGAGCGCCCTCTGGTCGAGAACTTTCTCTCGTCGCAAGAGCGTTCTTATCGGTTCAACGCCCGGTTCGCCGGCGCGTGGCGTAGGGGCAAGGCATCTCCTGCAAATGTTTTCGCTCCAGCGCCCGCACTCGTGAGCAGTCTTGCCTTACTTCTAGCGTCAACGCCGGAGAGAT
>CAZDOZ010000047.1:6775-15069 GCA_964507175.1 uncultured Anaerolineae bacterium | reverse complement strand
CTCAGTACGCCTGCTGCAACTCCCCTACCTGCGGTTGCTCGATGAAGGCGTGCTCGAACTGGCTGTTGTACATCTCCGCGTAGAACCCGCCTTTCTTCAAGAGCTCCTCGTGCGTCCCCTGCTCTACGATGTTCCCGTCCCGGATCACAAGGATCAGGTCGGCATTGCGAATGGTGGAAAGCCGGTGGGCGATGACGAAGCTGGTGCGCCCGCTCATCAGCCTGTCCATAGCACTCTGGATCAGCAACTCCGTGTGGGTATCCACCGCGCTTGTGGCCTCGTCCAGGATCAGCACTGGCGGATCCGCCAGGATGGCACGCGCGATAGTCAACAATTGCTTCTGCCCCTGGGAAATGTTGGTAACCTCCTCGTTCAGAACAAAGTCATACCCACCGGGCAGCGCCCGGATGAAGTGATCTGCGTGGGCCGCTTTCGCCGCCGAGATCACCTCCTCGTCGGTGGCATCCAGCCGCCCGTAACGGATGTTCTCCATGATGGTGCCGTTGAACAACCACGTATCCTGCAACACCATCCCGAACAGGTTGCGCAGGTCGGCGCGGGCAAACTCTTTCACGTCGTGCCCTTCCACCAGGATGGCGCCTTTGTCCACGTCATAGAAACGCATTAGCAGCTTGACAAGGGTCGTCTTGCCGGCGCCTGTTGGCCCTACAATGGCGATCTTCTGTCCCGGAAGCACCGTCGCCGAGAAGCCCTTGATCACCGGCACGCCGGGTAGATACCCGAAGTACACGTCCTGGAAGTCCACGCGGCCTTCCACCCTCTCCAGCTTGACTGGCTGCTCCGGATCGGGCAGTTCCTCCTTCTCTTCCAGGAAATCGAAAACCCGCTCCGCCGCCGCAACCGTTTGCTGAAGGATGTTGGAGATATTCGCCAGCTGCGCGATTGGCTGGGTGAAGGAACGCATATACTGGATGAACGCCTGGATGTCGCCGACGGTGATAAGGTTCCGGATCGCCAGCCAGCCGCCCAAGACCACCACCGCCACGTATCCCAGGTTGCCAACAAACCGCATCAGCGGACGCATGATGCCGGAGAAGAATTGGGATTTCCATGCTGCGCCATACAGGGTGTTGTTGTAATCGTCGAATCTGTTGATGCTCTTTTCCTCGCCATTGAACGCCTTGACGATCACGTGTCCTCCGAACATCTCTTCCACGTGCCCATTGACATGCCCCAGGTACTCCTGCCGCTGAGCAAAGTACTTCTGCGATGCCTTGATGATCCCCATCATCATCGCAAAGGAGACCGGCACGATCACCACAGCAATCAGCGTCATTTGCCAGCTTATGGTGATCATCATGATCAAGATGCCCAGCACCGTAACCGCCGACGTGATTATCTGCGTCAGGCTCTGGTTGAGCGTCCGGTTGACCGTGTCCACGTCGTTTGTCAGGCGGGAGAGCACCTCGCCGTAGGTCGTTTCGTCGAAATAACGGAACGGCATGCGGTTGATTTTCTCCATCAGCTCCTTCCGAAGTTGGTAGGAAACCTGCATGGCGACATCGGTCATCAGCCAGCCCTGTGCGTAGCTAAGCGCCGCGGACAGGAGGTACAACACCAGCGCGATGAGCAGTATCCTGCCGATGGCTCTGAAATCGATGCTGCCGGTGCCTGCAAGCTGGCTCATCAGCCCGTTGAAAAGCGTCGTCGTGGCGTTACCCAGGATTTTCGGTCCCACAATGGAGAAGACTGTGGACCCCACGGCCAGGGTCATCACGATGGAAATCGTAAGCGTGTACGGTTTCAGGTAAGCTACCAGCTTTCGCAGCGTGCCCTTGAAATCGCTTGGCTTCTCCACAGGGCCCATGCCCATCATGTGCGGGCCGTGTCCCATCACTCCGGGCCCGCCTGTAGGTTTCATCTTCTGTGATAGTCCCTGTCCCGGGGTGTTCATATCACCGCCTCCTGTTTCAACTGCGAGAGGGCGATCTCTCGATATACCTCGCAGCTTTCCATCAGCTCATAATGCATTCCCTTGCAGATCACCCTTCCTTCGTCCAGCACGATGATCTGGTCGGAGTTCTTGATGGTGGCGACGCGCTGGGAAACAATGATGATCGTCCGCCCCGCCAGATGCTCTTTGAGAGCACGTCGCAGCCTGGCGTCGGTTTTGTAGTCCAGCGCGGAAAAACATTCGTCGAAGATGTAAATTGGCGCTTGCTTTACCAGCGCGCGGGCGATGGTCAACCGCTGCCGTTGCCCGCCGGAGAAATTGATGCCACCCTGGGAAACCTCTGCTTTCAGCCCTTCGGAGTTGGAGAAAACGAACTCCGTCGCCTGGGCAATCTCCAGCGCCCGCCTCATGTCGGCCTCGGTGGCATCTTCGTTGGCGTAGCGCATATTGCTCTCAATGGTGCCTGCGAAGAGATTGCTTCGCTGTGGCACGTACCCGATTTTGTCCCTGAGCTCCCTCAGCGGCACTTCCCGGATGTCCACCCCGTCGATGCGGATCGCGCCGCCGGTCACGTCATAGAACCTCGGTATCAGGTTCACCATCGTCGATTTGCCGGAGCCGGTCGTCCCCATGATCCCGATGGTTCTCCCCGGCTCGATGGCGAAATCGATGTCGTGCAGCATGTCCTCTCCGGCATCGGGGTAGCGGAAGTATACGTGGCCGAACTCGACGGTGTGCTTGAATGGTTTGGGGAAATGCCTGGGTTCCGGCGGGTCGAGGACGGTGATACCGGTTTCCAGCACGTCCGCCACACGGTTGGCGGAGACGTCGGCCCGCGGGAACAGAATGAAGAGCATGGCAAGCATGAGAAACGCGAATACCACTTGCATCGCGTACTGCATGAAGGCGATCATATCGCCGACCTGCATGGTCGATTGCGCCACCTGGTGCGCGCCCACCCAGAGTATCAGTATCGTGACGCCGTTCAGGATGAGCATCATCACCGGCATTACCATCACAAACACACGGTTGACGAAAAGACTTGTCTTGGTCAGATCCACATTGGCCCTGTCGAACCGCTGCTCTTCGTATTTCTGGCGGTTGAACGCCCGGACCACCATCATGCCGGAGAGGTTCTCCCGCATGACAAGGTTGAGGCGGTCGATCAGCATCTGGATGATCTTGAACTTGGGCACCGCGATGACGAACGCCGTCCCGATCATCCCGATGAGCACCGTCAACGCCAGTGCAATCGTCCACCACATGGATGGGCTTTTGTCCAGCGCATGGATGATCGCCCCAATGCCGATGATTGGAGCGTAGAACACCATCCGAACCATCATCGCCATGGCCGTTTGGATCTGGGTGATGTCGTTGGTGGAGCGGGTAATCAACGACGCTGTCGAGAATCGGTCGAATTCGGCGCCGGAGAAGCGCATCACTTTCTCGAAGAGAAAGTGGCGCAGATCCCGCCCCAGCCCTGACGCGATTTTTGCCGCCATGTACCCCACGGATACAGTGGCGATGGAGGAAATCAGAGCGATGATGAGCATGAGGGCGCCGGTCCGCAGGATGTAATTGTTCTGAATCTTGCCCGTATTCATGCCAAGCGCATCGTATTCCGATTTGACAGCCCGCGCCGCTGCCTGAGCCATCGCTTTTTCCCCGCCGATGGCTTCGAAACGCAGGTTCACGGATTTGACGATCTGCTGCCGCTGTGATGCAGGCATCTGCGCCATCAGGGCGAAAAGGTCGGTGCCTGGCGGGAGCCTGGACAGGTCGATTTTCATGTTTGGCATCAGCTTCTTCGCCATGGAAGGGTTGGTTTCGATCTTTTCGATTCCGAACACAATGAGCATCGCTTTGCTCATGATCGGTTTGAGCTGTTCGATGGTCTCCTTATCAGCGTTCTTGAGGACGTAAATCCGCTCTTTTGCCAGCGCGGGATACTTCTGGAGGTAAGTCCCGTAGTCCGGCGAGCTTTTGCCTACCAATTCGTAGTGGGCAGCAATCTTTGCCCTTTCCTCTTTGGAAAGGAAGAGAAAAGCGTGTTCCATGGTAGTCTGGCGCAATGCCTCCGGCACCGCGCTTTCCACACCTCCCTGCTGGATGCCCACGTTGACGATGCGGGACATGTAGTCTGGCAGGGTCAGATCGGCGTCCGCCCGTACGAACAGCAGCGCGACCGCCGCCAGTATCATCAGCAGGAATGGTTTCATGTACCTGGTGATGCGCACCATATTTCAACAAATCTCCTTGTGCAAGAATTTCACCGGCATTCCCGCCCTCGGTCATGCCGGATTTTGCTCTTCGGGATTCTCTCGACGACGCGGGAAGGGATTAGAGGAGAGGGCTCAGGGTGAAAAGTTCGTCCCGATACCACAGGACAACCCAGGTCTACCCTGGCCCCTAACCCCTGTTTTCCCCCGCCTCCACGAGGTCGGAAGTCCTTTCCATCAGGATGTCCATCGCCTCGGTGATCTTCTCCACCTCGTCCGGCGACATACTTTCAAACAAATTGTCGAGCCACCGGCGCTGTGACCCCGCGCTCTCTCGCAGAAGGTCACGACCACCTTCCGTAAGGGTCAGCCGCTTGTTCCGGCGATCGTGCGGGTCTTCCTGACGCAGGATCAACCTCTGGCCTACCAGACGGTCGAGCATCTGGCTCGCTGCTGCATTGGTGACGCCCAACTCTTTCGCGATGTCGGAGATGTTGGACTCACCTCTGTAATAGATGTAACGCAGGGCAAACATCTGGGGCATGGTCAACCCGCGCTTCTTGGTATATCTCCAAAAGCTTCGCATCGAGACCTGGAGCACCTGCCCCATGGCAGACTGGAAAGACGCCATGAATGATTCTTTCGTTGTCATTTAATCCACCTCTGTTCTTGCCTCCGTGCCTGTATAAAGTCCAAATGTAAGCAGGCTTAGATATTACAAGGACTTTCGTATTATGTCAAATCCGGGAATGTATCTTGCCCGGGATTTTGAAGCAAATCGAAGGTCTCAATCTGTCCCGTGAGCTCTCTCGACGCACCTGGGGCGAATCACGAATCATCATTGGGGTTGATGGTGGCCCGCGATAGTTCAGGGGGCTTCTGGGGGCCCTGCAGGCCCTCAGGATTTGCTTCGCATTGCCTGCCCACTCCCCAATAGCCTCAAAACATCATTTTGGTGTATAATATTTTCAGAATCCCTGAGCTTTCAATCCAGTACAAAGGAGTACGCTTATGAAAGAACTGCTTTCGGGAAATGAAGCTATTGCGCGGGGAGCATGGGAGGCAGGCGTGGTCTTCGCCTCAGGCTACCCAGGCACCCCCAGCACCGAAATCCTCGAGACTTTCGTGAAGTTCCCCAACGCCTACGCCGAGTGGGCGCCGAACGAAAAAGTCGCCCTGGATGCTGCCATTGGGGCAGCATACGCTGGCAGGCGCGCTATGGCGACCATGAAGCACGTAGGCCTGAACGTGGCCGCCGACGCGTTTTACTACGTATCCATGACCGGCATGGAAGCGGGCCTGGTGATCATCGTGGCCGACGACCCTGGAATGCACTCATCCCAGAACGAGCAGGACACACGGAACTACGCCAAATTTGCTCGCGTGCCCATCCTCGATCCCAGCGACAGCCAGGAAGCCAGGGAGATGGCCATCGCCGCGCTGGACATCAGCGAGGAGTTCGACACGCCGGTTATCGTCCGCCCGACCACACGCATCAGCCACTCCTATTCGCTGGTGGAACTCGGCGACCGCACTGAATACCCGCCGAGAGTGCGGAAGTTTCCAAGGAACGCGGCGAAATACGTGATGGTGCCTGCCAATGCCCGCCCGCGGCACCCATTCATCGAAGAGCGGCTCAAGAAGCTGACCGAATTCGCCGAGACGCTGCCATTCAACCGAGTCGAGATCGGGGATACATCCATCGGCATCGTTACCGACGGCGTTGCCTACCAATACGCCAGGGAGGTTTTCCCCAACGCATCCTACCTGAAACTAGGGATGAGCTACCCGATTCCACCTGATCTGGTGGCGGATTTTGCGTCCAAAGTGGACAGGCTCGTAGTCATCGAGGAGCTCGATCCTTTCATCGAGAACGAGATCAGGCTGCTTGGGATCCCGGTGGAGGGGAAATCCATCTTCCCCATATGCGACGAGCTTTCCCCGGCGATCATCCGTGAGCGGAGCATTGAGGCAGGGCTTCTGCCGCAGGGAGCCGCCACGGAGCGAGTTGTGCTCCCCAAGATGCCGGAAATCCCCGGCCGACCACCCGTCCTCTGTCCTGGCTGTCCCCATCGGGGCGTGTTCTGGGTGTTGAAAAAGATGCGCGTGCCGGTGAACGGCGACATCGGCTGCTACACTCTGGGCGCTGCACCGCCCCTTTCGGCGCTCCACACCACTGGCTGCATGGGTGCCAGCATCGGCGTTGCCCATGGAGCGGCCAAGGCGGGAAGCCGCGAGAAACACGTGGCGGTCATCGGCGATTCTACATTTTTCCACACCGGCATCCCGGCGCTGGTGAACGCTGTGGTCAACAAAAGCCCGATCATCGTCATAGTGATGGACAACCGCGTCACTGCCATGACCGGCGATCAGCCAAACCCAGGTACCGGCAAGACCCTCGCCGGAGAGGAGACCACCGCGGTCAGCATTGCGGGACTCGCCAGGGCAATTGGCGTCAGGCATGTGGCAGAGGTGGATGCCTACGACGAGGCCGAGGTGGAGCGTATCCTGAAAGAATTCAAGAAGCTGGACGAGCCGGCCGTGGTAGTTGCGAACCGGCCTTGTGCGCTCCTGCCAGAGGTGAGGAAGACTTACGTCCCGCTGAAAGTGGATATGGACAAATGCAACGGCTGTGGCGTTTGCCTGCACGTTGGCTGCCCGGCAATCCTGGTCAGCGACGAACTGGACGAGAAAACCGGTCGGCACAAAGTGGAGATAGATCCACTCCAGTGTACCGGTTGTGAGATCTGCGCGCAGGTGTGTCCTGAGAGAGCAATCCTGTTCCGTGACCAGCTCGATTACGCAGGGGAGGGGATCTGAAATGAAAGAGCTCAATTTTCTCGTGGTCGGAGTTGGTGGGCAAGGAGTGATACTTGCCAGCAACATCCTGGCGGCAGTCGGCATGATGTCGGGATACGACGTGAAGAAATCGGAGGTCCACGGGATGTCCCAGCGGGGCGGGAGCGTAACCAGCCATGTCCGCTGGGGCGAGAAGGTCCGCTCGCCACTAATCGAAGATGGCAAGGTGGATTACCTTGTCGGACTGGAGCGTCTGGAGCCGATGCGGTACCTGCGCACCCTCCGGCCCGGTGGAACTGTGATACTCGACTCACACACCATCATCCCGATAACCGTCTCATCCTGGGGGCAGACTTACCCGCCGGAGGAGGCAGAACGGGAGATCCTGGAGAAAGCTGCCGGAGCCGTTTTCTGGATTCCCGGCGTGGAGATCGCTCAGAAGCTCGGAAACGCAAAAGCTGCCAACGTGGTGATCCTGGGGGCACTCTCCAGGCTTCTGGACGTGCCGGAGGACGTCTGGATGCGGGCGGTGGAGCGGATGGTGCCCCGAAAAGTGTTGGATCTGAATCGGAATGCGTTCCGGCAAGGAAGGGAGCTGACAACTTGATAGACGCGCTTGTTTTTTCGCCCTTGTGCTGAGGAGCGATCTTCGGAGCAACGATGTGAGGCGGCTTGGATCTCCGGATCTGCTTGATGTAGAAAAGTGGCACGGTGTAGTGCTGATAGTCGGGGCATCGGATAGCGGCAAGAGCACGCTGGCGAGGGCTCTCTGGCCCAGGTTGGCGTCGAGCCGCAGCCGCCCTGCTTTCATAGATGCCGATGTGGGGCAGGGGAGGCTCGGTCCGCCCACGACGCAAACCCTGGCCATGTTCTCCTCGTCGCATCCTGACGCGTTTCCGCCCCGTGGGCAGTGGCTCAGGTATTTCGTCGGCAGCATCTCGCCCCGCGGCCACATGCTCCCCACGGTCATTGGGCTTTCCTTGCTGGTGCGGGAAGCGCTTCGCCAGCACGCCGATTTGATCCTGGTGGACACTACAGGCATGGTAGATCCAGACAGGGGCGGGATTGCGTTGAAAGCCGCAAAAATCGAGCTGCTGCGCCCGCGCACGGTTGTCATCCTGGAGCATTCCGATGAACTTTCCTCACTTCTTTCTCCGTGGGAGGCCTTTGGGGCGCGCTTCATGAGCCTTCCAATCTCCCCGGATGCGAGACCTCGGACGCCGGAGGTGCGCCGAGAGCGGCGGAGATTCCGGTTCCAGCGGTATTTCCAGCGCTCGGAGGACATTGTGCTGCCTGGTGTGCCGGTCATCGGGAATGGCGAGCCTGCCCCGTGGAATGGTTATTCCACAGGGCCAGCCCCG
>CAZDOZ010000047.1:5015-6675 GCA_964507175.1 uncultured Anaerolineae bacterium | reverse complement strand
GCCCCGTGGAATGGTTATTCCACAGGGCCAGCCCCGAATCGACTTGTTGGTCTGCTGGATCGCAGGGGATTCCTGATGGCCCTGGCTGTAGTGCGGGAGACGGGCAGCCGTGTCTTGAAAGTGCTGACTCCTCTGGGCGAGGAGCGGGCGAAATCGGCTGTGGCGGTTCGGCTTGGCGATCTCTGGCTTGATCCAAAAACCGGGGAGCATGGGTGGATTCCAAGGGACCAGGGACGAAGGAGTAACCAGCCGGTGGGGAGTGGATCTCAACCAGGAGAGGAACGGGGTATTTGAGCAGCATCTCCTGCTGAAGATCTGTACCCGTCCACATCATGTTCTCAGTTAGGGGTAGACTATGCTTGAACCAATCGGGGATGATTCGGCCATCACCATACCGTTCGGACGTGGAACCATCTCATTCCGTTTGCCGCAGGGCGCACGCGGGCATGTGCTCCACGGCAAGAAAGTGCCGCCGTTGGCGGATTTTCCGCGGGCAATACGGGACGCCATGGACAACCCGCTGGCGACGCCACGCCTGCGAGAACTGGCGAAGCCCGGGATGCATGCCTGCGTCGTTTTCACCGACATCACCAGAGCCTCGCCGGATAGATATCTGATTCCGGCGCTGTTGGCGGAACTCGAGGCTGGAGGCGTCCGGCGTGGGGATATCACGCTCCTCTGCGCCGTGGGCCTTCATCGCCCCAGCACGCCGGAGGAGAAGCTGGAAAAGCTTGGGCCGGATGTGGTGGCAAACTATCGCGTGACGGATCACGACGCTCTGGATCAGGCGAACCTGATCCACGTCGGCGATACATCCGAGGGCATCCCGATCGTCGTGAGCCGGTGCGTGGCGGAGTCGGATGTGGTGGTGGCTTCCGGGCTGGTGGAACCGCACCAATATGCGGGTTACTCCGGCGGGGCCAAAACCACCGTCATTGGCGCCGGCGGCGAACCGGTCATTGCCGCCACCCATGGCGTCCAGATGCTCGACCGGCCGGGTGTCCGACTGGGGAAGATCGAAGGGAACCCTTTCCAGAAGGCCGTGCGAGAGGGCGCGAAATTCATCCCGCTGAAGTTCATCCTGAACGTCGTGAAAGACGAAAACGGCGAGCCAGTGGCTGTAGCTGCGGGCGATCCGATAGCGGTTCACGATTACCTGGTTGGCAGGGCGCAGGAAATCTACACGGCTCCCGTGCCCCAGGATTACGACGTGGTGGTCGCTGGCGTCGGCTATCCCAAGGACGCCAATCTGTACCAGGCAAGCCGCGCTGCCAGCTACATCTACTTTGCGCCGGAGCCGGTGGTGCGCCGCGGCGGCGCGATCGTCGTGCCTGCACCGTGCCCGGAGGGAGTCGGCCAGGGGACGGGCGAGAGGCGGTTCGGAGAGGCGATGGCCTCAGCGGCGAGCCCGCAGGAGCTGGTGGAGCGGGCACGGAGGGAAGGGCTGCCCGCGGGGGCGCAGAGGGCGTTCATCATGGCGAAAGTTATGTCTGATGTAGAGGTGACTATCGTCGGCGCAGAGGAACCTGATGTGATCCGGTGGGCCAGATTCGGCTATGCGCCCACTGTGGAGGCGGCCCTGGAGCGGGTGCAGGCACGGCTGGGAAAGCCGTTGGAAGTGCTGGTGGTGCCCCATGCTCTCCTGACGCTGCCAGATCGG
>CAZDOZ010000047.1:0-4915 GCA_964507175.1 uncultured Anaerolineae bacterium | reverse complement strand
CGGGTGGGAGTAATGCTGGAGACGCCAGGGTTCGTTCGGATTCCCCCGGCATCTGTAGCTTGACGACAGAGAGACTTTTGGGGTATCATTATGCGATGATTGCGTGAGTAAGTTTTTAGGGTATCAAGGGGAAATTTCAATGGAACTGCTGGCCGTTTCTGCCAAGGAAGTCGAACGGGGGGTAAGCATGCTCTCCGCCATAGACGCTGTCGAGAATGCGTATGTGCAACTTTCCTTTTACAGGGCAGATGTACCGCTGCGCGTGCCCTTACGAACTCCTCGCGGTGTTACTCTGTTTATGCCAGGGTATCTGAAGGACGACAATGCCATGGCGGTGAAAATAGTGTCGGTCTACGGTGAGAACCCGGCCAAAGGATTGCCGACGGTAACCGCTCTGGTGATCGTGGTGGATGCAGAAACTGGAATCCCAAAAGCAGCGATCGAGGGGACCTATCTGACTGCGTTGCGAACCGGTGCGGCTTCTGGAGTTGCTACTCGGCTTCTTGCACGCGAGGACTCGGGGATCATGGCAATGATCGGCGCAGGCGGCCAGGCTCCGACACAGATATCGGCTGTCTGCGCTGTCCGGCCAATCCGAGAAGTCCGCATTTATGACATAAACACGGAAGCAGCGAGGGCGCTTTGTGAGAGAATGTCGGAGGAACTGCCGGACATCGACTTCCGAATTGCATCCTCTCCAAGAGAGGCGGTGAGAGATGCAGACGTAATCAACACAGCCACTATTTCTCGAAAACCTGTTTTCGATGCAGGTGATGTGTCCCCCGGCACCCATGTCAACGGCATTGGGGCGTATACGCCGGAGATGCAGGAAATTCCGGCGGGATTGGTCGCCAGGGCCCGCGTCGTCATAGACAGCAGAACCAGCGCTTTGGCCGAGGCTGGCGATTTGATAATCCCTCTTCGCGAAGGGGCAATCCGCGAGGAGGATATCGTAGAAATCGGGGAGGTGCTGGCTGGCAAAGCGCCAGGACGACAATCTCCCGACGAAATCACCTTTTTCAAATCAGTGGGCAACGCCGTACAGGATGTAGCCGTGGCCCGGATCGTCCTGCAAGCGGCGGAGAAGGATGGATGGGGGACTCGCATTCCCTTGTAAGACAAAGACAAAGCAAGGAGGCTTTCCAAAATGGATCCACTGCCTCAGAAGGCGGACATTGTGATCATTGGTGGCGGCGTGATGGGCTTGAGCACTGCCTACAACCTGGTCAAAAGAGGTGCCAAGGATGTCGTCGTCATAGAAAGAGACGAATTCTTTGGTCAGGAGTCCACCGGCAAATGCGCTGGCGGCATCCGTCACCAGTTCTCCAGCAAGGTCAACATCGAGCTCTCAAAGCTCAGCATCGGGATCATGGAGCATTTCGAGGAGGAATTCGACCAGCCAATAGATCTGAATTTCTGCGGCTACCTCTTCGTCATAGCTTCCGAGGAGTTGGTCCCAAGGTTCCAGAAAATCGTGGAGCTTCAGAGGAGCCTGGGGATTGACACTGAATGGCTAACCACAAGGGACATCTTGAAGAAAGTCCCAATACTCAACGTGGAAGATATCATCGCAGGTACTTTCTACGGTCGTGACGGGCTGGCAGACCCATCCAGTGTGGTGCAAGGGTATGTAAAAATGGCCCACAGGCTAGGCGCTACGCTGGTCACAGACACCACGGTCACTGGCATCAGGGTCGAGAAAGGCAAGATCACCGCCGTGGAGACAGACAAGGGCATTGTGGAAACCCACGTAGTGGTGAATGCCACCGGGGCCTGGAGCAAAGAAATTGGCAAGATGGTGGGGGTGGATATCCCAATTCTCCCTTACCGGAGGCAGATCGCTGTCACGGCTCCCATGGAGGAAATTCCGAAAGACCTGCCGATGGTAGTCGAATATCCCAACGGCCTTTATTTTCATAGGGAGAGCGGCGGCCTTCTCACAGGCATGTCCAACCCGGACGAGAAGCCAGACTATGACACGACAGTGGATTCCGACTGGATGATGAGTAGTTTGGATGCGCTGATGCATAGATTGCCAGCCGCGGAGAAAGCCAGCCTTCGCACATTCTGGGCGGGATTGTACGAGATCACGCCTGACGCACATCCGATTATGGGGAAGATGCCAGAACCGGAGGGATTCTACTGTGTGGCAGGGTTCAGCGGTCATGGGTTCATGCATGGTCCAGGTGCAGGCGTGCTGATGGCCGAGGAAATCCTGGATGGCAGGGCGCACACGGTGGACATCGACAGACTCCGGTACGAACGATTCCTCAGGCCGGGAGCCATGGAACGAGAGCAGAACGTCATCTAACTACGGTTGCGGTATGCCGTGAGCATACCCCCCGCGGCGTAGTTGGCAGAATCCGAGACAACCAATCGTAAGGAGGAACGATCTTGACACGTTATCTCGTCACCGGGCTGGGAGTTATATCCTCTATTGGCCTGAATATAGATGACTTTTGGCGCAACATGACGGGAGGTGTCTCTGGGATAGATACAATCTCGTCTTTCGACGCCAGCAACTACCCGATAAGGATAGCCGGGGAGGTCAGGGGTTTCAACCCGAGACAATTTATGGACAGAAAACTTGCCAGACGCCTTGCTCGTCCCATTCAATTTGCCCTTGCATCGGCGTTCCAGGCGATGGATGACGCTGGCGTTGATATGTCTCACGAAGATCCTGAACGCGTTGGTATTGTGTTCAACACCGGGGGCGGCGGCGTGATAGAGACAGAGAAAGCCACCTTGGTGCTTTTGGATAAGGGGCCACGGAGCCTGGGGCCTTTCGTCTTGCCTAACGTCATGCCAAACGCTGTTTCCTGCCAGGTGTCCATTGCGACGGGCATCAAAGGGCCGATCATTACTTCCTCGGCAGCGTGCGCCAGTGGCAATTATGCGTTCGTGGAAGCATGGAATCTGTTCCGGCTGGGAGAGGCAGACATGTTCATCGTCGGAGGAACGGAGGCAACCATATCCCCTGTTGCTGTCGCCTCTCTCATCAGGATGGGGGCGCTCTCCTCCCGCAACGACGAGCCGAAGAAAGCCTCGCGACCTTTTGACAAAGACCGCGATGGCTTCGTAATTGGCGAGGGGGCAGCCGCTATGGTGATAGAAACAGAAGAACATGCCCGGAAACGCGGCGTCGGAAAAGTCTATGCCGAGCTGTGTGGGGGGGCGTTGACTGGAGATGCCTATCACATCACCGCACCGGCACCAGATGGATCCCAGGCAGCGAGGGCAATCCGGACGGCCATTTCGAGGGCAGGGCTCCGTCCTGAGGAAGTAGACATGATCAGTGCTCATGGTACCAGCACGCCGTTGAACGATGTTACCGAGACCAAAGCGATCAAAGCTGCGTTGGGAGATCATGCTTACAAAGTTGCCATATCGGCGACCAAGTCAATGCTTGGGCATACCCTGGGCGCAGCAGGCGCACTGGGAGCATTGGCCCCAATTCTGGCAATTCACACCGGCGTTATACCTCCGACTATCAATTTGGAAAATCCAGACCCGGAATGTGATCTGGATTACGTACCGAACAAAGCCAGAAAGCAAAAAGTGCGGGTTGCCCTTGTCGACGCATTTGGCTTTGGTGGGCAGAATGCAGTGACGGTTTTCAAAGAGTACATACCGTAAACACAGGAGCAACGCATCCCGTCCAGTTATTGAATTCTGTGCTCTGGGAAGCCTTGCAAAAGCGGGAGAGCCTGTCTCCGGAAGCATTCCTCGTTCCGTTGAAGGCAGCCACTCCCGCTCTTTGTTGGGCGAAATTCCAGAGTTCGTAATATCTTACCAGTGGAATTCTTGTACACTGGGCAAAGATGACGAATCAACGAATCAACGAATTGGCGAATCAGCGAAACCTCCTCAGTGCTCCTACCGATTGCTGATTCGCCCTTCCGCTGATTCGTTTGGCTCGTCCAGGTTAGGGGGACTATAGTACCATGCCATCTACAAGGACAAAAGTCGAGGTCAAAGGATTGGAAGCGCGGCATTATGACCGCCTGATGGATATCCTGACGCTGGGTAAATACGAAGGGATGATCAAACAAATCATCAGGGACATGGGCATTCGTCCTGGAGATGCTATCGTGGACCTGGGTTCCGGCACAGGACGGAACGACTGCATGATGCTGGAGCATGCCGGCCCCGAGGGACGCATCCTGGGATTCGACATCGGCGAGGAGATGATGGCCCAGGCAGTGGAGCGGTGTAAAGATTATCCTAACACCTCTTTCGTGTTCCAGCGAATAGAGGAGCCATGGGATATCCAGGAGGAATTCGACAAAGCATTTATGTCTTTCGTGCTTCATGGCTTCGAGAACTATGACAAAGAGAAAATCATGGACAACGTCTATCAGGCGCTGAGGCCAGGCGGGGAGTTCTTCATCCTCGACTACAATGAATTCGATCTGGAGGCCCAGTTCTTCCTCTTCCGGTGGATATTCAAAAAAGGGGAATGTCCCCTTGCAAGTGAGTTCGTGGCGATGGATTTGAAGAAGATGCTTTCCCAGCACGGTTTCGGTGATTTCGACACCAAGACCTACGCTTGGAGCTACGTCCGGCTGCTGCGGGCGAGAAAACCGTGACATACCTGCTCTCGAAGAGCGGCTCACTCCGAAGGGCGGGGAAGGACCTTGTTCCTGCGCCGCGCTCCCCCTTTCTTTTTCCACAAACGCGGGCGAGGACTCTGCATTTGTGTATCCGCATTGATCGGGCCTTCGAAGCAGATCGAAGGCCCACCTGACAACCTCTTCTTGGCTCTCTGACTGCAAAGTCGAGTCCGCGTAAGGGGGTTGACAGCCCACCCTACAAAAATGCGCCGCGGAATTGCGCTGTAGGTCGAGCCAGACGGCTCGACCTACTTCCGAGCATTGCAAGATTCTTCACCTCGGCAATGAAAAGGGATTAGGGG
>CAZDOZ010000046.1:0-15199 GCA_964507175.1 uncultured Anaerolineae bacterium | reverse complement strand
TTTCTTCCCAGTCATCTACCAGGCGTGAAGCCCCAGAAAGCTCCGTTTCCGCTTTGTCAAAAATCCAATTATTAGACTTTGTCGGAAATACAGGATACAGGCACGGAGGCAAGAACATGGTGGTGAGGGAGAAGTGAGCAATATATGTTGTGTGGTGGCAGAGCCACCACACAAGATGACACTTCCCTTTTCTCTTCCCTTGGAAAAAGCGCTGTCCCACCCCCGCAGCCACTGTTTCCAATAAAATCTATTATACGAGAGATATGTGAAGAAATTGTGAAGACGACAGTCGGTGATCATCAACCCCAAGCAATGAGTCATGCCAGGCTTCAGACGCGTCGAAAGAGCTCCAGAAATAGTTCTGGGCCTTCGATTTGCTCCGAAGGCCCAGAGCGCGTGAGGCATGTTTGCGGCTCACCAGGACTGACACGGATTGGGGCGATGATACGGCATCGTGCCGCCATTCAAGATTCCCGCCGAGGCAAGCGAAACACGTTGAGGGAAGAGCCCTGAACCGGGGCGGTTGGGCTCCCTGGGAAGTGCAGTTGTAATATCAGATCCCGCTTTCCGGCATTTCCGCCGGAACGGTGATGTTTTCTGCCTGAGAAACCAGCACCTGCCCCGGATGCCCCCCCGGCACCCGACGGACTTTCCTCCGGTGGGCGACAATCACGTCCGCTGCCCGCTCACCCCTGGCTTTGGAGTGGTACGCCGCCAGCCGCGCCGCGAAATCCAGCGTTCTCTCGGAAACAGGCTGACCGCCGGTCAGGACGACCACATGGGCACCCGGAACTCCGCGGGCGTGGAGCCACAGGTCTTTCGGCCCGGCCCGCTTGAACGTCACTTCCTCATTCTGGTACGCGTTCCTCCCGACCAGAACGGTAAAGCCATCCGGCGACAGAAACCTCAGCGGGCCGGAAGGTGGCGGCGCGGGCTTCTTCCGTGGTGCCGGAAGCAGGCCCATCTCCGCCAGGGACGTAAGCACGGCATCTATCTCTCCACGACTCCCCGCCACTTCCAGGTCATAAGCCAGCTGCCGCAAGTATTCCAGATCCCGCTCCACCACCTCCAGCAAGGCCGGCACCGTCTCCAGAGCCCGCTTCCCTTTCCTGTACCGTTTCATGTAGCGCTGAGCATTCTCCACCGGCGTGAGTTTCGGGTCCAGCGATATCCTCTCTCCAGTTTCCTCCACAAAGAGTTCCCGCTGCCTCGGCTTTATCCGCCCTGCGTACGCCAGAATCCAGTTACCCGCGTCCAGCCAGCGGGCAACTTCCTCCTCGTCCGGCATCTGTCGCAGGAGGGAATCCCGCTGCTTCTCCAGGCGATTCATTGCTTTCCTGAGCCTGGATTGGACTCCCTTGCGAGCAGCAGCATATGGGTCTCCAGCACCGACAGCCTCCACCACCATCTCGATTGCACTGCTCATGCTCTCCACCGGTTCGGCAGGCCCAAGGTGCTCCAGGCGGAAGGGCATGTATGCCACGGGCTGTCCGTCCTGGAGCGCCACGTGGGGCTCCCAATGATCCCGGGCCCACCGAGAGACCCATTCGCCCAGGATTTTCAGGACGGATTCCGGATCGGCGCTGCGGGCCTTGGCGTCGCCAGCGGCAAGGAACGCCAGCTCCACCGCCAGCGGCTTCGACAGCCCCCACGTGTGCTTCTGCATCACCCGCCAGAGCGGATCAGCCCCGTCCGCCAGCCACGCCCGGATCTCTTCCTTAGTCACCTCCGTGATGAAGCGACGCGGTGGCCGCGGCGGGAGGCGGTACTCTTTTCGCAGCGCAAGTTGCCGCAGGCGGCTTTCCTTTGGCCCGACGGGTTTGTGTAACCCCACTATCGTCCCTCGGCCATCCAGCAGGAGAAGGTTGCTGTATTTCCCCATGATTTCCGCCACCAGTTCCATCTCTCCATGGGCCGGATGCGCCCAGATAGTCCGGAGCACCCGCTCGAAAGGAGGCTGGGTTATCGCCAGGAGGCGGCTTCCCTCCAGGTACTTCCGCATCAGCAGCAGAAGGGGTGAAGGCTCCTCCCCGCGCCGCAGTTTCCCCTCCACCATATGAAGCCGGGAGTCCTGGGGTGCCAGGGAGATGAGAAGATAGACGCGTCTCCCCCGAGCGTACAATTCCAGACCGTAAGAGCTCTCTCCGGTACGGAGCACCCGCTGCACTCTCGCGCCCGTCATCCGGCGGAGCTCGGCGGCCACCGCTGCCATGACCCACGCATCGTAAACGCTCATCGGTAGTGATCCAGCAGCCAGGCCAGCGAACGAGACGTATAATAGCCGCGAATGCGTATCCGTTCCAGCTCGAACATGTGGTCCGAGTCCTGCAGCGCTCCCTGCCTCTCCGTCACACCACCCCAGAAATGCGCCGACCGGAAGACCTGGATTGCCCTCTGGTCGTACTTGCCGCTGGGCCAGGAGACAAACCGAGGCGTCAGGCCTAGATGCGCTTCGATGGCTTCCTTGCTCCCCAGCGCCTGCCACACCAGGTAATCCACCGACCTGCCCCGCATGTCCGTATGGTTCCTGGTATGGGATTCTATCTCCATGCCCGCGTTGGCCATCTCCCGGAGCTGTTCCCACGACATGTACCGCGGAGAACCTTTGGTGACGAAATCGGTTATCACGAAGAAAACCCCTTTGAAGTGGTATTCTCGGAGCAGCGGAAAAGCATTCTCGTAGTTGTCCCTGTAGCCGTCGTCGAATGTGAGGATGATCGGCTTCGGCGGCAGTGGCTTCCCCTCCAGCAGGTGCAGCGCCAGCTCCTCCAGGGTAATGGTGTGGTATCCGTGGGAGGACAGGTATTCCAGGTGCTCTCGGAAGAGCTTTGGTGGCAGGGACAGGTCCCGTCGGATCCGGTCGGCATTGCGCGGAGGGATGGAGATGTAGTGGTACATCAGGATCGGCACGTGGGCCGTCCGGTGGACGCCGTCGGGGTGGATCTGGAAAACCGCCGACTGGAGCGGTACTGGCGTGGGCGTCGGCGTGATGGTCGGCGTGGACGATGGAGAAGGCGAGGGCGTGGCGGTTGCAGTGGGCGTCTCTGTCGGCGTGGCGGTTGCAGTGGGCGACGCCGTTGGGAAAGGAGATGCAGTCAGTGTCGGCGAAAGGACAGGGGCCGCTTGGGGAGACGGGATGACCTGGGATGCCACAGGCGCGCTGCAGCCGGCCAGAAAAATCGCGCTAATCACCACCGCGAATGACAGGATCATCAAGGCAGATTTCGACATCTCGCACAAGCCTCCAGGAAGTAACCGCACACAGTGGACAGCCCGCGAGCAGATGTCCCCTTTCTGGGCGTCATTCGTCGTCACTGTAAACTCGCCAGTAAGGACGTTCCTCGTCGAACCCTCCAAATTCCTCTTCGGGGGTGGCAAAATATACCCCCTCAGCCTCGGCAGTCAGGGTATCATCTTTCAGACGAATCTCCCCGTGAACCTCGCATATCTTCCCGCGACGCCTGGTAATCCAGGCAGCGATAGTGAGGGGCGTCTTGGTGGGCGTTTGGCGGTGGAATTTTACGGTAATCTTTCCTGTCATCAGCCAGATGTGTTCCCGAAGGGTCGTCCTGCCCATGGCCTCGTCCAACAGGGCCGTTACGACGCCGCCGTGGGCGACACCGGGGTATCCGTTGTACGGTTCCGGGATAGTATAATCGGCGAACACCCTGCCGTCGCCATCTTCATAGAAAAACGCTCTCAAACCGACGGGGTTCTGCCGGCCGCAAACGAAGCAACTCCTGGAGCTGCACTGCTTTTTGAGGGCAGATTCCATTCTGACAGGCCTCTGTTTTGGGTTTTGAGATCGATTGGCGGGCATCCCCGCGCTGTCAGAGTATAATGTCTTGGGAGTTTGATTGTCAAGCCGGCAGGCATCCTTAGCAGGCTGCTCTGCATGGCGCTTTCGGGGAACGTCGTGTATAATAGAGAGGTTCATTCAGGCTTTCCGGATAGCCTGCATGTTCTACAATTTGGAGGAAGACAATGCCTAGAGCCAGAATAGGAATTCACGCTCGTAACGATACTTCTTTCCCTGAAGATGATTACCGGGCTATAGAAATAGCAAGCTTCGAGACGCTCAAACTTCTCTCTTTCACAAAATTGGATGTGTACGCCCGTCTCCGGAGCATGAATCCGCAGATTGAATTCATCGTGCGGCTCTGGGATAGCGGGATGGGCCCCGGTAAGCATCCACTGCCCCAGGAGTTCGTCTCCAGACATCTGCCCACAATCAAGCAGCTAAAGCCCTACGTCACCAAATTCGAGATACATAACGAACCGAACCACCACGAACGGTACGAGGGGTGGGGCTCTACCGACGCTGATGCCAGGGACTTCCGATCCTGGTACCTGGAAGTACTGCGTCTCCTGCGTCAAGGTGCTCCTTGGGCGCAGTTCGGTTTTCCCGGGCTGGCACTCAACGGACCACATCGTGATCTCCCCTGGCTTGATATCTGCAAGGATGCTATCGAGAAATCCGACTGGCTTGGTGTGCATTGTTACTGGCAATATGACAACATGACCAGCAAGGAGTGGGGGAAACGCTTCCTGTACTACCACGAGAAGTTCCCCAGAATGCCTTTGGAAATCACAGAATTCGGCGATTCCACGCCCAACGTTTCTGCCGACAAAATAGCCAAGGAATATCCGGATTACTATCGGATGCTCTGGATGTTCCCATACGTCAGATCGGCCAGCGCTTTCATCCTTTCTTCGCCCGACAAGGAATGGTCTCCTTTTGCGTGGCGGAAGGAAAGTGGTGAGATGACCCCTGTGATTTATGCCGTGGGGAATATGCGCAGGTCGTCGCTCGAAGCCCCAGACTATGCCGCAGAGTTCCTTTATTATGAGTTCCCCCAGGAAGTCAAAGCCAGTGGATCTCTGACAGCCAAATTCAAGCTGAAGAATACAGGTTCCCTGGGGTGGAATGCCGGGGGATCGAACCCGGTTCACCTTGGGTATCATTGGCTATCGACCAGCGGGAATCCGGTGCCCGCTAGCAAGGACTTCCGCACGCCTCTGCCCAATGATATAATGCCGGGGGATACAGCTTCCCTGCAAGCGACCGCGTACCCACCTGCCAACCCGGGGAATTACACTATCCAGTGGGACCTGGTCAAGGAAGGAATTGCCTGGTTCGCCTCTCAGGGATCCAAAGCCCTCTCCAAGCCCATAGCCGTGAAAGGTGCCCCCAAGCCTCGGGAGCGATACTTCGAGAAGACCGGGCACACAGTTCGCGGGGCTTTCCTGGAATTTTTCGAGCGGTACGGCCTGGATATGTGCGGCTACCCGATAACCGATGAAATCGTCGAGAATGGGATACCAACCCAGTACTTCCAGCGGATCGCTTTGGAGGAGTATGAGCCCGGCAAAGTCCGGCTGAAGCTGGTGGCAAGCGATCTTTTCTCACTACGCCAGCGCCTGAGCGTCCTGGAAAGCTACCTTTACTCTGGCGAGAAGATCCCAATGCCCCAGGTACAGGATATCAGCAGCACCCTCCCGGCCGATCAGAGCAAATTCGGCAGGCGGGAGGATTATGAGGTCAAATACCTGGTAATCCACCACACAGCGGTTTCCCCGGATATCGGGCCGGAGGAGATAGCAAAAGCACACCGCCACCGCTGGCCCGGCATCCTCTACCATTATTTCGTCGCTGCCGATGGGACTATTTACCAGACGAACTCTCTGGATGCCGTAGCAGACCCATCCCAAGAATGGTGCGAGAAGGGCATACAGGTTTGTTTTGCCGGAGACTTCAGCGAAGATGTGCCAACCCAGGCACAGATCGAGAAAGGTGCAGAGCTCCTGGCCGCACTGATACAGAAGTACAAACTCGGCGTGAGCGACGTGATTGGGATAGGGGAAGTGGCGCCCACGACTTCTCCAGGAAGACAGTGGCTCGGCGGGAAGCACTGGAAACACACCCTACTGGATGCCATCAGCCATCGCCTCGCCTCTACGGTCAAGCCGATGGAGGAAGAGCTGGTAAAGCTAAAAACCAAAGTCGACTCCCTCACAACGGAGGTAGGGTCCCTGGAAGAGGAAAACAGGAAACTGAAAGCGTCCCTGCCAGGGCATGTGAAGCCGCCTCCCATCCAGGACATCAGCGATTCTTTGCCCAAGGCCCCAGACAGGCACTACGCCCAGCGGGACCTCTCCTCCATTCGATATCTGGCGATAAGCCACACAGCCACGCGGCCATCCGTTTCGGCAGACGTGGTGGCGCGTGCCCATATCAGCCGTGGATATCCAGGCACTTTCTACCATTACTTCGTCCGCCCCGACGGCACGATCCAGCAGACCAACCCATTGACCGCCGTGGCAGATCCAGGGCACCCATGGCTGGCCCAGAGCGTGGTGATCGGCTTTGCCGGACGTTTCGACGAGAATATTCCAACCGATGCGCAGATAAATCAGGCCGGGCAGCTCTGCGCATACCTCATCCAAACCCTCGGCCTGAACGAGGATGCCATCAAGGGGCTGAGCGAACTCGTGAGCACCGGAGCCCCTGGCTGGCAGTGGCTCCATGGGAAGAAATGGAAGAACCTCCTGGTAGCTCAGGCCAAGAAAGCGTTGGAGGAAGCCCGCGCCGGAGGCGGTTCTGTCCAGCCATCCCCGGAATTGCAACAAGAGCTCGATAAAGCCAAGCAGCAGATACACGATCTGCAAACGGAGCTACAGAAAGCCGCCTACACCCAGCTTCAGCTCGAGAGGCGCATTGAGTACCTGGAGGACGCCCTCAACAAAGCAACCGCTGATTCCGGCGACGACGCGCTCAAGAAGCGGATACAGCAGCTCCAGGACGAGAAAAACGACCTCCAGAATCGCCTGGACGAGGCGAAAGGGACAATAGCTGCACTCCAGATGCAGATCGCGAATCTGCGTCAGCAGCTAGCGGACGTCAAGACCGGCGGGGCAAAAGTGTGCGGAGTCCCCAAGCCGCCAATCCAGGACGTGGTAGACAAGCTTCCGAAGAATCCTGACAAGCACTACGAAACCAGGAAGCTGAGCGCCATAACCCACATAGCGGTGCATCATAGCGCCGCGCCGGCAAACATCTCCGTGGAGAAAATCGCCCGGTACCATGTGGAAGACCCTTCCCACCGGTGGCCTGGCATCGGGTACCATTTCTACATCGGGCCAGACGGCACCACTTTCCAGACCAACCGGCTGGAAACGATTTCTTACCAGGTCAAATACAACAATGCCTACACCATCGGCATCTGCTTCGCAGGTAACTTCAACCACGCCGTGCCCACTCCGGCCCAGATAAGCAGCGGGGCCCGCCTCATTGCCTGGCTGATGCAGGAACTTCACATCCCGCTGGAGAACGTGAAAGGCCACAAGGAGTATCCAAGAAACACCACAAACTGCCCTGGAGAGCAATGGCTCAAGGGACAGCGGTGGAAGGATATGCTCCGTGTCAAGATACAGGCTGTACTGCGGGGTGAATGGCCAGTGCCCAAGGTCATAGACCATTACGTCCTCTTCTGGCAGACCAGGGACGCGTGGGCAAAAAAAGACTGGCTGAATGCCCTCAACTACATCGGGCGGTTCCGCCCCACCGCCGGTTTTTCCATCGACGATGCAATGGCGGCGAAGAAAGTCACCATCGTGGGTGGGCCGCTGGGGGTGCCCGAGGACGCAGAAGCCAAGCTGGTGGAGTCTGGATGTCGGGTGGAGCGCCTGGCTGGAGCCAATGAGGAAGAGACCAAAGCCATCATGGATGCTCTTGCCGAGAAAGGGACTCCGTTCAAGAGCATATGAGCGAGCAAACCCCCAACGGCACCAGAGATTACCAGGTGGAGCTGGACTTTTTCCGCGGGCCCCTGTACCTGCTCCTCCAATTGATCGAGAGAGCTGAACTCGATATCACAGCCATCTCCCTGGCACAGGTTACCGACCAGTTCCTGGAACACATCCGAAAACTCCAGGATATGAACCTCCAGCCGCTCTCCGACTTCATACTCATCGCCTCCAGGCTCATCTACATCAAGTCCAGGGCTATCCTGCCCGGCAAGCCCGCGAATGTAGAGGAAAAAGAGGAGGATGAAGGGGAAGCGCTGGCACGGCAGATTCGAGAATACAAGTTATTCCGAGACAGAGCAACCTATCTCTCACAGTTGCTCTCTCAGAAACGGCAGATGTTTGTGAGAACCGCCGCCAACCCAACGGCCGGCCGGCGTCTGGACCTGGATGGGATCGACAAATGGTCGCTGAGAGAGGCGATGCGGGCCGTCGAGCGTGGCGAAAAGCCGGAAATCTCAGAAGTCCGTATTGTCACGCCGCCTCCCGTCACCATTCGCCAGCAAATCGGCAAGCTGAAGCGCATCTTGCGCAGGGTGAAAAGGTTCAATTTCAGTCGATTCCTGCGGCAGGCGAGGTCTAAGACAGAGATCGTAGTTTCGTTCCTGGCAGTTCTGGAGATGATACGCCGCCGGGAAATAGAAGCTGAACAGAAAAGACCTTTTGGTGAGATCCTTCTGGAAAATGCAAAAACCGACAAAGGCCCACCTATTCACTCGAGGAGGTACAACGACAAGAATGCACACCAATGATTTTCCGATGATACCGCCGGAGGAGGCGGCAAGAATAGTGCTGGAGAACGTTCCCGAATGGCCGCCGCGAAAGGCACCCCTGGATGAGGCCCTCGGTCTGACGCTGGCTGAGGAGGTGACTTCGCCGATGAACATTCCCGAGATCCCAGCAGCAACGGTGGACGGATTCGCTGTCATTTCGTCCGATGACTCCCCCGTGCGTAGGCTCGTGGGAGAGCAGCTAGCAGGGCACTACGACCCTGATCTCACCGTCGTGCTCGGAACGGCGGCCAGAATCACCACCGGCGGCCTGCTCCCCAAGGGTGCCGATGCAGTCATCATGCTGGAAGATGTGGAGGAGAAAGACGGCACCGTCCGGCTCCTGCATCCGATTGCGAAAGGCGCGAATTTCAGGAAAGTCGGGCAGGACCTGTCCGTTGGAGAGACTGTGCTCCCCGCGGGGGCGGTAATTGGCCCGTCGGAGTTAGGCTTGCTGGCGTCCATCGGCATGACCGAAATACCCGTTTACCCCAGGCCACGTGTGGCGGTTCTCTCCACTGGAGACGAGGTAAAACCCCTGGGAACACCACTGGAGCCAGGGCAGCTATGGGACAGCAATCGCCACGCGATCCTGGCGGAAGTTGCCGTTTGCGGCGCTCAAGGCGTGGACATAGGCCTGGCACCCGACGACGAAAGCGTCCTGCGGGCCAGGTTCAGGGATGCCCTCGACAATGCCGACGTGATAATCACCACCGGCGGCGCATCCGCCGGAAAGAAAGACCTGCTGAAGCCGCTCTTGGCGGAATGGGGCACAATTCACTTCGGCCGGGTGTTCCAAAAGCCAGGAAAACCAATGACGTTTGCCGTAGTGGATGGAAAGCCGGTTTTCACATTGCCGGGCAATCCGGTTTCCTCCCTGGTTTCCTTCGAGTTGTATATCCGCCCATTTTTGTATAAAATGTTGCACCGCCCATTGTGGCGCCCTCACGTCCAGGCGACAGTCGAACATGAGGTCAAACACGCCAATGACCGCATCGAATTCGTACGAGCAGTCATCCGCCGGGAAGGAGACCATTACATCGCCAGAACCACGGGCTTGCAGGCATCGTCCAGGATCAAGTCGATGGTTGGTGCGAATGCTCTTTTGCGCATTCCGCCAGCGGACGAGCCTTTGCCTGCTGGCAGTACGGTAAAAGCCATACTGCTGAGGTGCGAATCGATGGAGGGATATCGATGGCAGAGCTAAGTCATATCAACGCTCAAGGCGAAGCCAGGATGGTGGACGTGGGCGACAAGGGGATCACGGAGCGGATAGCGATAGCGCGCGGTGCCGTGGCGATGAAACCGGAAACCCTTCGTCTGATCCGTGAGGGAAACATGAAGAAAGGGGATGTCCTGGGGACAGCCAGGGTGGCGGGGATCATGGCCGCCAAACGCACCTGGGAACTGATACCCCTCTGTCACCCACTGCAGCTGGACAAGGTGAGCGTAGATTTCGGTTTCGACGAAATCAGAAGTCGCGTGGAGATCGAGGCGATGGTGAAATGCCACGGCAAGACTGGCGTGGAGATGGAAGCGCTGACAGCCGTCAGTGTGGCTGCGCTGGCGATCTACGACATGGCGAAAGCGGTAGAACGCACGATGCGGATAACGGATATCCGGCTGGTGCGAAAAGAAGGAGGAAAGAGCGGTTTGTTTCTGGCGGAGGAGATGGCAGGTGGAAATCATCGTTAGATGGTTTGCCAGGCTGAGGGAGCAGGCCGGCACGGGAAACGAGGTGGTGACAGTTGAAGACGGATGCTCAGTCGACAGGCTGGCGGAGATCATGGAGAGGCGACACCCGGGCATCTCTTTGCACGATGGGAGCATCAAAGCCGTTCGGAACCGACGGTACGTTTCTTTTTCGGAAGTCCTGGAAGAAGGGGATGAAGTGTCATTCTTCCCGCCAGTAGGAGGAGGCTGAATATGGAAAAGCGTTTCTTGATCACCGAAAAGCCAATTTCCATAGACGAGGTGTCTGCCCTGATATCCGACCCAGCCTACGGTGCTGTGACCATCTTCCAGGGGGTGGTGAGAAACCGCACCGGCACCAGAATTGTAGACCACCTGGAGTACGATGCATATCCTGAGATGGCGGAAGAGATCATGGCTCAGATCGCCGATGAGGTTCACGACCGCTGGCCAGAGATTGGCAAAGTGGCGATAGTCCATCGTATTGGCAGACTGGAGGTGGGCGAGGTAGCTCTGGTTGCGGCTGTATCTTCCCCCCATAGGGAACCGACGTACGAGGCGCTTCGGTACATCGTCAACAAGGTCAAGGAGAGTCTGCCGATCTGGAAGAAAGAGGTCTGGGAGGACGGCGAGGCGTGGATCGAGGGCCCGGAGCATCGGCAGGTAACAGCGGGATGAACCTTTCCCTCCTCCAGTCCACTGCCGGATTGACCATCCTGCTGGCGATGGCATTCGCTTTCATAAATGGCTTCCACGACAGTGGCAACATCGTGGCAACCGTCATTTCGTCCCGTGCCCTGCGCCCCAGGTATGCACTGCTTCTGATTGCTGTGGCGGAATTCGTAGGGCCGTTTGCATTGGGCACGGCCGTCGCCACGACGATAGGGCATGACATCGTGAGGCCGGATGTAATCACGATCCAGGCTCTTTGCGCCGCGATGACCGGCGCTATTGTCTGGAATCTGTTCACGTGGTGGGTGGGGCTGCCATCCAGCTCGTCTCACGCTCTCGTGGGTGGGCTGCTCGGAGGTGCGTGGGCCGTAGGGGGCCTGCGATCCATCCAGATGGCTGGTCTTGTGAAGACCCTGATTGCGCTCTTTCTCTCGCCGGTGTTGGGTCTGGTGGTTGGGTGGGTTGTGCTGCGAACAACTTTGTCCCTCGCCAAAGGCGCATCCCCTTCCATCAACGATTTTTTTCGCAGGATACAGGTTCTCACCGCTTTCGGCCTAGGCGTGAGCCATGGCTCCAACGATGGCCAGAAATCCATCGGCATCATGACTCTTGCGTTGCTGCTGGACCACCAAATGGAACATTTCGTGGTCCCTCTTTGGGTGATAGCGCTGGGGGCAGCGTCCATCGGGCTTGGGTCGTTTTTCAGCAGCCAACGTATAATCCGGACTCTGGGACACAAATTTTACAAAATACGTCCGGTGCACGGCTTCACGACACAGATTTCGTCCGCTGCAGTGATTGCCGGAGCAGGTCTGCTCGGCGGCCCTGTCAGCACGACCCAGGTCCTTAGTTCGTCCATAATCGGGGCCGGCGCGGCACAGAGAGTCTCGATGGTCAGATGGGCTGTCGTCGCGGATGTGGTCTGGGCATGGGTGCTGACGATCCCTGCCGCAGGCATCACTGCAGCCCTGGTCTACCAGGCCCTTATGCTCCTCTGTAAGTGAGGGACGATGGATGGTTTGAATTCAACAAGACGAGGCAGGAAGCAGGGGCGATTCCCCCCATCCTCCCTTGATTTCTCCTTCCCCCAGGGGAAATTGGACTTTTGACAAAGCGGAAACGGAACTTCCTGAGGCTTCACGCTTGGTAGACGACTGGGAAGAAAGAGTACATCTTGTAGTCGGGCTTCGCCCGACCACAAGATGTACCGCACCTTCTTTCCTGCCTTCAAGGCGAAAAACTCAGCCCAGCAGGGCAGCCCGATTGTCAAAAGTCCAAAGGGGAAAAGGGGGCACGAAGCAAATCCTGGGAGCCCATAGGGTCACCAGGATTTCCCCAGAGCCGCCGTCGATCTCCATCAACCCCGACGACGAACCGTGATTTGCTCCGGCTGCGTCGAGAAAGTCCTTGGGGCGGCCATGGGCTCTCGATTTGCTTCGAAAGCCCAATATCAGAGAAGATATGGGAGAGGTGAATGGGCTTATTTTCCTTTTTCAACGCAAAACCAAACAGATTCCTGAAGCAATTGCTCGAGCAGGCCAAGATCACCGAAAAGGGGCTTCAATACCTTTACCAGTATGTCAGGGAGCCAACTGATGACAACGCTGCCAGGGTCAAAGAGGCGGAGGAAGAGGCAGACGAACTCCGTCGGATTCTTATCGATGATCTGAACAAGACTTTTGTGACGCCGATAGACCGCGAGGATATTTTCTCCCTCTCCAGGACGGTAGACGACATACTGGATTACGCGTGGACCACGGTGGACGAGATGCAGATCCTGGGGGTCGACCCAAATCAGTACATCGGAAGGATGGTTTCGCTGCTGTACGATTCGGCCAAGGAAATCCGGCTCGGCATCGAGCGCCTGCCGAACAACCCGACGGTAGCCTCGGAACACGCCATGCGGGCCAAGTCGATGGAAAATCGGATCGAGAGGGTGTATCGAGAGGCGGTCAGCGAGCTCTTTTCGGGCCCAGAAGACCTGCACCACGTGGTGGAAATGCTGAAATACCGGGAGATCTACCGGCATCTAAGCAATGCCGCCGATCGGGGCGACGAGGCTGCAAATGTGATCGGGGACATTGTGGTAAAAACCTCGTGACGCGGCTTTTCGAAGCAATTGTCAGAAACCCGGAGGTGTACAGTGAACCTGCATAGCAAATACGTTCGGCTCCTGGCGCTGTTGGCAGCAGCGCTCCTGATTACCATCGCATGGCCTGGAAACAGCGCAGCAGTTGGGTCGCTGTTCCAGTCCCCTGCGCCAACACCCAGCCCAACGCGGGTGCTGCCCACCGCAACCACGGTGCCGACTCAAAATCCGCCCACAGCAACATCACAACCTACGGAGACACCGGTCCCCAAGGCCACGACTGTTGCTCCGACTGCAACCAGACAGCCTGCAAAACCAGGCAAGACTCCCAGGGTCGTAGTCCCTATGGTGGAGACAGGTGGCAAGAAAGCCACTTCGCCGACCGCCGTTCTCCCGACGGCCACGCCCGTTCCCGCTCCCACGCCGGACAGCAGGGAGAAGCTGGCATCTTTCATAGACAGCGCAGTGCTGGGTATAGGCTACATCTGGCTGACTCTCGGCATCATCCTTTTCGTTGCGGCGTTGGCGCTCCTCGCGTGGCTGTGGAGCCGCGGCGAACGATAAAGTGCCGATAGAATCGCCCACCAAGCGCGGGCTCGGTGGATCCATCCCGAGCCCACGCATCTCCCTACTCCTGATCATCCTGGCGTCCTACGCTCTGAGGACGTTCCATTTGGGATTTCAGAGCTTGTGGCGGGATGAAGTGGATGCGATACGCTTCGCAACTCAGCCCCTGCCGCAGCTTCTGAAGATGTTCGTGCGCCCCGGCGAGAATGGCCCCCTTTACTTCTTACTCCTCCGACCCTGGCTTTCCGTGGCCGGCCGGAGCGAGTTCGCGTTGCGCTATTTCTCCTTATTTTGGAGCGTGCTGGCGGTGGCGTTCCTCTACGTCCTGGCCCGCCGGTGGGCAGGGGAAAAAGTCGCATTACTGGCCGCACTCCTCCTGGCAGTCTCCCCGTATCAGATCTGGTATGCTCAGGAAGGGAAAATGTACGCCATGATCACCGCCCTGGTGCTCTTCATATTCTACTCCCTCACCAGGGCGCTGGAGGACGGCGGCCTTTGGTGGCTCGCGGCATGGCTTTCCGCATCCGTCTCCCTTTATGTCCACACTCTGGCAGTGCTGGTGATCCCACTGGCCATTGTGCTGGCCCTCATTCGGTGGCGGAACGTGAAGCGACATCTTGTCGGAGCGCTCTTTTGCTTCGGAGGGATGGCTTTGCCATACCTGCCGCTGGCATGGTGGCACGCAAAGCTCCTCGAGTCACCAAAATTCCACCCTGGCTTCCCCTTCGTGCCATTCCACACGATGTTGGAAATCTTGCTCAATGGGTACAGCGGTGGCATCCTGGGCGTTCTGGCGAAGGGAATGCTCTTTCCCCCCATGGTATTGCTGCTCGGAGGTTTGCTTTTCTATCGGGACAGGAAGATTTCGGCGTCTGTGGGTACCTGGCTTCTGTTGCCACCTTTGATGGTGTATCTGATCTCGCTGCGGGTGCCTCTGTTCGCCGACCGATACCTGATCTGGGTCGAACCAGCTTTCGCTCTGACGCTGGCACTGGGATACCTGGCCGTCGAGCGGCCCAGCAAAGCTGTGGCGGAGGTGCTTCTGGGCATGACGTTGGGTGCATCTCTCATCGGCATAGTGCAACAAACGGCGCCCATAAAATCTGATTTTCGCGGTGCGGCGTCTTTCGTGCGTTCCCGCCGACAGCCGGGCGATCTGTACGTCTTCCTGATGCCGTATGTGCACTACGCGTACCACTACTACGATCCGGCAGCCAGACCATGGCGCAAGGCCCCGTACACCAACGGCGGCATGAATCAGGAAGAGTTGGGGAGACGCATGTCGGAGATCGTGGATGGGTACCGGCGCATCTGGCTGATTTCGTCGGAGGCGGAAAGCTGGGATGCCCGCGGCCTGGTGCGGGCATGGCTGGATGAGCACGGCAGGCTCTGCTCGGGAAAGAGTCTGGTCCGGGTTCACGTTGCTTTGTATTGCATGGGAGGGCCGTAGAAGGTGAGTCTCGTTATCCCGTTGGGGCTGCGAGTACTCCTGTGACGTACTCTCCCCCGCCCGGCCAGAGGCCGCTTAAGCGGGGCTCAGGCAACGCATGAGTTCCCAACCTCTTGGTTAGTGCCTAAAGGCTCCGTCCGAACCTAACCCCCC
>CAZDOZ010000045.1:0-15297 GCA_964507175.1 uncultured Anaerolineae bacterium | reverse complement strand
CGGCTGTGTGCTCGGATACGGACACGGTTCATGTCTCGAACGGGTTGTTCACCGCTAAGATGGACTTCTGCAGTGCCAGCGACATCAGTGGAGACCAGCTTTACTTAGGGATCAAAGTCGGTTCCGACCCGGAGATGACGCCGAGAAAGGGGATTTATGCCGTACCATATGCCCGCAGCCTGAGGCCGGGAGCTATGATCAACAGCCAAGGCGGGACAGCGCTCTATCTTGCGGGCACAGGTGTGCTCAAGAGCAGTGCCAAATCGTACATCTGGATCAGTGGCAACAACCTGCGCAAGAAGCGCAGCAGCGACTCGACCCAATTCGAACTCGACAGATATGGTGGGGTTAAAGTCACACCAGGGGGCAGCGGCAGAAGAGACGTGATGCTGCCGGTTACCTTGCCGGGCAAACTCTACGGCCAAAACGTCACCCTCACAGGCATCGATGTCTATTTCAAATCCCAGGGCGACTTCGATGGTATCGGTGGCACATTCGTGCGTCGCCAAACCGGAGCTGGCAGCGGTGACACCATCATCGCAAATTACACCGACCACGTATGTACCACCGCTTGCTCCTACCACCTGAACCTTACTGCGAACAATGTACTCAGCGACGAGCATGGGGTCGTGTACATCGCCTTCCAATTGTTCTTCGGCGGTTCGTCCAACTACGTCCAAATCGGCGGCGTGCGGTTGACCCTGAAGCACAACTAGATAGGGGAGGAACGTGATGAAACGTACAACAATTCTCTTAGCATTGCTCTGCTTTTTGTTATTGAGCAGTGTTGCCCTGGCCATGTCCTCGACCCACTACGCCCTGGACTGGTACACACCCCTGACCGGCAGCGGCGGCGCGGCCGGTTCCGCCCACTACGCCGTCGACTTCACCGTCGGCCAGTCTGCCATCGGTACGTATTCCGGGCAGCACAATGGGGCCTGTCTTGGCTACTGGTGCGGGGTAGCGGTGGAACAGCAGCATTTCTACATGCCGTTGGTGTCAAACCGGTATCACTGAGCCTTGCCAGCTGATGGAGATCCGATATGCTCCGTGTCCTGATCGTAGACGACCAACCAGCCTTTTGCCAGGGACTGCGCGATCTGCTGACCCGTGCTGGTTTTGATGTAGTCGGTGAGGCAGGGGACATCCAGGAAGCTGAGACGCAGGTGCGGGACACGCAACCAGATCTGGCCGTGGTGGATGTCATACTGCCGGGGATAAATGGGATCGAGGGCACGCGCCGCCTACGGGCGGTGGCACCCAATCTGCGGGTGATCCTCATCAGCGCTCACAAAGACCGTGCCGACCTCTTTCAAGCAGCTGCTCGGGAGGCCGGCGCGGAGGCGTTCGTCAGCAAGGATGATCTAGATATCGACATGGCCCGTCGCTGGCGCTCGTAGGTGGAGAGTTCACTTGCAAAGAACTTGCAAAGAGGAGAAAATCATGAAATTCCGTTCAGTGCTCTTCGTGACCACGGTGGTTTTGCTGCTTGCTGTGATCGCGGGCTTCGTGGTCACGGCGTACGGCCCTGCGCCGGCATCTCTGGCTGCTCCGGCCCCCAGCATCCATTCTCTGGGTGGGGGCCGTTACGAAGCCGTCATCCCTGCGCAGCCCGCCGACACCCACAACGAGGAACCGTCTATAGACACTTACGTCGACTCCACCTCGCCGGATTCCAGCTACTGCACCAGCACCAAGGTGGCCGTGCAATACAATTCGACCGGGTCCGGCACCAGGATTCAGCGTGCCTTCGTCGCTTTCGACCTCGACGCCATCCCCAGCGAGGCCATCATCGACTCGGCGACTTTTAATGCGTACCTGTACGCTGCCTGGGGCGCGAATCCTGTGACTATCTATCTGCGCGATGTCACGGAGATCTGGAACTGCCCCCTCTATTGGAGCGCCCAGCCAGCATCCACAGCCTACACATGGCGCTCGGTAAGCACCGTCGTAGGCTGGCGGAGCTGGGACGTGACCACATTGGTCGATCAGTGGAAGGGAAAACATTTCGGGACGTCGCCCAACTATGGTCTGGAACTGCGAGGGCCGGAATCGGGTGGTTCAAAGAACTATCACTACCGCTACTTCTACACGAAAAACGCCAGCTCCAACCATCCATACCTGAAAATCACCTACCATCTGCCGGCCACCGACACGCCCACGCCGACCCCGACGTACACGCCGACGCCCACGGCAACGGCTACTCGTACGCCTACCTACACACCCACGCCTACGCCAACGGCCACTCGTACGCCTACCTGCACGCCAACATCGACGCCAACGCCGACCGGCACGCCCACCACCAACCCGCTATCCGAGCGGATCTACCTGCCTCTCGTCGACAGATGATGGCGGCTGAATCCAGAAAAGTCATGTCGCGGGAGGGTGAGCTGTCCCGAGGCAGCCATTCTTTGGTTATCACACACAGAGAATTTGAAGGAGGAACAAATCATGAAATCCCATCCGATGCTTTCCGTAACCACGATAATTTTGCTGCTTGCCGTGATAGCAGGCTTTGTGGTCATGGTGGATAATTCTGCGCCGGCCTCTCTGGCCGCTCCGCCCCCCAGCATCCATTCTCTGGGTGGGGGCCGTTACGAAGCCGTCATCCCTGCGCAGCCCGCCGACACCCACAACGAGGAACCGTCTATAGACACTTACGTCGACTCCACCTCGCCGGATTCCAGCTACTGCACCAGCAGCAAGGTGGCCGTGCAGTACAACAGCGACCAGTCCGGAACGATATTGCAGCGGGCTTTCTTATCGTTCGATCTTTCCAGCATCCCCGCCGATGCCATCATCGATGGAGCCACTTTCAACGCCTACCTGTACGAGGCCGGGGGCGCGAGCCCTGTGACCATCTACCTGCGCGAGGTCACATCGAACTGGAACTGTCCCCTTTATTGGGACAGCAAGCCAGCATCCACTTCCTACACATCGGCCTCGGTGAAGACCACCCTGGGCTGGAAAAGCTGGTATGTAACCTCACTGGTTGACAAATGGAAGGGGAAAGATTTCGGCACATACCCCAACTACGGGTTGGAACTCCGGGGACCGGAGTCAGGAGGTTCCAGCTACTATCACTACCGCCGCTTTTACACGAAGAATGCCGGGTCCAACCATCCCTACCTGAAAATCGCCTACCATCTGCCAGCCACCGACACACCCACGCCGACCTTTACTCCGACGCCCACACCAACACACACACCGACCTGGACGCCAACATCGACGCCGGTTCCGACCGACACGCCAACAGCCACACCCACGCCAACTTGGACGCCCACGCGCACACCGACCAGGACGCCAACATCGACGCCAGTTCCGACCGATACGCCAACGGCCACGCCCATCATCAGCCAATTGCCGGGTCAGATTTACTTCGACAAAGTGCGCTACCGTACGACCGAAAAGATATTCCTGAGCCTCCAAGTCACCAGCACGATCCCTGCACCTTTGCCCCCCTATATTGAGGCATGGGTTTCCGATCCCCACAAAGGGGACGCGGAAAGGGTGATCCTTTCCAAGGTGACAGATGCGACCTATCAGAGCAGCACAGGCGTGGCGCTCAGTACAGACGCAGCCACACCGGGGAACGGCACTCTGGAGGTGGAACGAGGTAACCTCATCTACGCCGTCTACTGGTGGACGGGTAATGAATCGGGGACGACTGGAGATCTGGCGCTTGTTTCCGGCGGCGTCCCCAGTGGCAAATTCACTTACAGTATCGATCCCAATATCATGTTTGGCCCGACCAGCCTCCCTGGTCGCGGTGACGGGGAAAAGCAGCGTCCGGTTGCGGCAGTCGCCGCCGATGGATACCCGCCTCTACGCTTTGGTGAGGATATGGTCATCTTTCAGCCTCGGAACATGCAGGAACAGAACGCCTTTCTCACTCGCCGCGCCGGCACAATCGTTCAAAGCCATCAAAAGCAGGGGGAAGACGTCGTCAGGATCGACCCCTCCACGCAAGATCTGGATGATTTCCAGGTGCTGGCTGACTGGCTGGGCATCGAAGGTCACTTGATCTTCTCTTCGGAGAATGCCGCCCGACTCTACAACCTGATCCTGGAAGAAAACCTGGACGGCGTGCGGGTGACATTCAATCCTTTGTTCACCTTCTTTGGCCCCCCTGAAGGAAACGAGGATCCTGACTTACAGCCATTCAGCCATTGGTGGGCTAATGACCCGCTTATCCAGCTCGATCACGCCTGGGTATTTAGCGCTCTCATGGAACTGGACAACAACACAACCAACCTGGCCCTCATCGATGGAGGATTCCGCAACGGCCCTGATGTACCTGCTTTGGTAGATGCCTGGGATTACGAGGATGATGATGCCGATCCTTTTGGTACCAATCCCGCCTCCTGTAGTGGCACAGCGCCTTGCCCCTGGCATGGTGACGAGATGTGGGGCGTAGCCGGAGCTATCGTCAACAACGGACAGAACATCGCCGGTACAGGCGGCCAGGTGGCGCGCCCGCTGTTCTACCGGGCCGGCTACTCAGCCTGGGTCTTTGAAATGGATGACGCCATTCGCCGTGCTGTCGATAATGGCGCCGATGTTATCAACATCAGCGCCGGCTTTCCCTGCCGCTTGGGGGGCATCAATTACTGTAACCCGGGTGTTCGCCTCGGTATTTGCGCCAGCGTCTTCGCCGTTATGCCCTTGCTGGGAAGCTTAATTCCAATCCCACCATCTATCACCATGGGATTGGGCGTTTTCTCAGTAGCCCTCAACGTATTCTGCTTCTCTCCCTTCAATCCCCAGGCAGACCTGGAGGATGCCGTGGCTTATGCTCGCTCGCGCCATACCGTTGTGGTGGCTGCCGCTGGCAATGCCATTCATATCGACGGTTTGGGCGATTACGGGCCTTACGATGTGGGTGACATCCAAATGGTGCCATGCGTGGTCGATCAGACCATTTGTGTGGGCGAAATGGACAGCGAGAAAACCAATCAGGAGGATTGGGGAAATGATGTAGACATTTGGGCGCCAGGCGGCTTGCCCGTCAGTGGAGACGTAACCGCCAGAATGGGAGGCACGTCTGGGTCAACCGCCTACGTGAGCGGCGTTGTCGCCTTGCTGAAAGCTGCAGAACCCGATTTAGGACCTGCCAGGGCGCGAGAAATTCTTCGTGACACCGCACACGCCAGTCGCACAGATCCACAGGTCCATCATTATATTGATGTCTATCGCGCCCTGCTTGCTGCCATTGACGATAATGAGACGCTTCGACAAAAATATGCCAGCGTGACGCAAATGTGTCCCTTGGTGGGCTGGGATGAAGCAGATCTCGGCAGTAATGACGACCGGGCGTCCTCGTATCTTCTCGCGTCCGGGGCAGGTGATATCGGCCCCCTCACTGAAGGCATCGTGCATCCGTTCAACGATCCCACGGATTGGTATCGTCTTGACCTGCCCGATGACGGGGCGAGAACTTACTACCAGGTGGAGGAAAACATCCAGTACGATCCTCTGTTGGGGACGCCTACCTGGGCACTCTACGCCGGTGAAAGATTTCTGCGACCGGAACGACGTTATGTCTGGCCAGGAACATACTATCTTCAAGTACGGTACGAAGGTGACAATAACGATACTTGTTATCAGATTGACGGCAACGTGAGTAGATATCGGATTCCTATTGATAGGAATGAACCTAATGACGCGTTTGCCGATGCAACTCACCTGGATCACTGGCTCCAAAGGAGTGAGGATAGCTGGATCCAATGGGTAAGTTTCCTATATTTCGATGCCCCTACCGATTATGATTTCTTTGCTGTGCCCCTGCCTAGCGGCGCTGCGCCCCCTCACCTCCAGGTGTGTCCGGGCGTATCTTCTCCAGGAGTGCCGGGAGGCGGATTGACCGTCAATATCAGGAGGCCAGATGAGGATAACGTTGCCCACTTTACCAACCTTTACGATCAGGAAGGGACGGACCATACTGCAGAATACCTGGGCGGTGGGAACCGGTTCTTGCCGATGGAACTCTCCTTCGATGCTAGGTACCCTTGGGCATTTGATACCCTTCACCTGCGTTTGGCGGGAGATGAAGATTTGGTCGACCCGAGTGGGTATGAGTTGGAACTGAGGTACGATTCGCCCCGATACGTGGACTGCGATACCTGGGCACGCATCTGGACCATTGTTCAAGCAGATGTCGCCGCGGGTGGTGCGTTCCACTGGATGCCAAATCATCCCGACATGGGAATGGATTCCCACTTCCCCTGGAATATGCCTTGCGATCCCCAAAGCTGCGATCCGCCCGCCTTTTCGGCCCCGGATTACCTGGGCCTTGATTGGGCGGAAAGTGGCCCCATGGACATCGAAGTGCAGTTGCCGGCGGCGAATCACTTACGCGTGCAACTTCTGGACACTAGTGGTAATCTACTGGGGGAGGCTCACGAAACGCCGCCCATTCAGTCAACCAGCGTTAACAGCAAAGCTCTGCACTTGCAACTGCCTAATGTGCCAAAGGGTTATTACCTGCTCAAAGTGAGTGAGGGCGACTACGGGACGCCGTATAACATCTCGGTCAGTGGCCAACGTTGGACGCTATACCTGCCGGCGGTGTTGCAGTAGAAAAATAAGACCTGGCAGGCCTGCGCGACCTGCCAGGTCCAAGACGGATGGAGGAGGAACCATGGCTACCGTCCCGGCACAAACCAACAACCCCTACGACATCTGCACCTGGCGCCCGGAAGCCGAATGCGAAGGCTGTCCACTGCGTGACCGGCTCAAATGCCGCTTTCGGAGCGGCGACCTGCTGCATTTCATGGGCATGTTCGCCGGTTTCGCCATCCCTGCCATCATCGGCGTGATTCGCGGCGGCTATGGCTGGTGGCTGCTGGGCTGGTTCGCGTTCGCCATGTTTTTCTTCAACGTGTGGGAGAGCCGCATCCTCTGCAGCCACTGCCCTTACTATGCCGAAAAAGGGTCCACCCTGCACTGCATCGCCAACTACGGCTCGATCAAACTGTGGAAGTATCATCCTGAGCCGATGAGCCGGGCCGAGAAAATCCAGCTCTGGATCGGCCTCGTCATCCTGAGCGTCTTTCCCTTCCCCTTCTTGCTGCTGGGCCGGCAATGGGCGCTGACCTTCATCGCCTTCTGGGGACTGGTTCTCTTCTTCTGGACGTTGAGCAAATACACCTGCTCGCAGTGCGTCAATTTCTCCTGCCCCTTGAACCGCACGCCCAAAGAGTTCAGGGACGAATATCTACGGCGCAATCCTGCCATCCGTGAAGCCTGGGAAGCAAGCGGCTGGCGGATGGAGGAACCGGCAAAGGAGGGACCATGAAAACCCCTGCTTTCTCACCATCGCTGTGCAAGCTGACCGAAACCGCCTGCGCTCTCCTGCGACCGGTTTCCATGGTGATCGTGGGTGCAGTGATCGTCAGCCTCTTGCTGATTGGCCTGGGCGCGCCTCGGGGCGTGGCCGCGGGCCGGAACGTCCCTCCCTCCCCGACCGACAACCCCACTCCCACGCCCACACCCGCTCTTACTGTCTGCCTGCGGGATGTCAACGCCAACGGCCGCGGCGATGTACTGGACATCCTGGCCCTGCTCGACCATGCCAGCTGCAATGTCTACCTGCCCATCATCGTGGACCACTGGCGTCAGCCCTGGCCCACACCGACGCCCACCGCCACTCCTGCCGCTGTCCTGCTCCAACCCTCCGACCTAAGCTACCTGGGCGCGTTCCGCCTGCCCGCCGACCCCGAGGGCATGGGCTGGGAATGGGCCAACTGGAGTTCTGCCCTCACCTTCTACCCTCAGGGCGACCCCACTGGCCTGGACGACGGCTTTCCCGGCTCTCTCTTCGGCACCGGCCACGACTGGAACCAGTACGTTTCCGAAGTCAGCATTCCCGTGCCGGTCGTCTCCGCGGGCAAGAACGTGGCCGATCTGAACACAGCCACCACTTTGCAGCGCTTCGCCGACATCCGCGGGGGATTGTTTGGTGCCATGGAGATGCCGCGCGTGGGCCTGGCCTACATGCCTGCGATGGGCAGCCAGACCACGGGCAAGCTCTACTTCGCATGGCAGGATCATGCGCCCGGCCAGCCAGAAGACACCGGCCCTTCCCACGGCTGGGCCGAGCTGGACCTGGCACATCCTCAGCCGCAAGGCATCTGGCGTGTGGGTGGGCAACCCAAATACGTCACCGGAGATTACCTTTTCGACATTCCCCAGGCATGGGCCGGCGCGCACACGTCCGGCCGCAGCCTTGCCACGGGGCGTTTCCGGGATGGCGGTCAGGCCGCGGAAGGCCCAGCCCTCTTTGCCATCGCGCCCTGGGCCGCGGGGAATCCACCCGCGGCCGGCGCAACCCTGCCGGCCACGACCCTGCTGCTCTACCAGGACGTGACTCAGGACGATCCCCACGCTCTGAACGACTATCATCATTCGGATGAATGGACGGGCGGGGCCTGGCTCGCAGCCGAGAATAAAGCGGCACTGATCTTCGTGGGCACCAAGGGCACGGGCAGCTGCTGGTATGGCTGCGCTGATGGTACGGACGCGCCCCCCTGGCCCGAAGATTGCGATCGGGGATGGTGGTCCACCGGCTTCCAGGCCGAGATCCTGTTTTACGATCCGGCGGATCTGGCCGCGGTGGCAGCGGGAACGATGCCAAGCTGGCAACCCCAGCCTTACGCCACCATGAACATCGATTCGGTTCTCTACCACATCACGTCGTCACAGCAGAAATATCATGTTGCTGCGGCCGCGTTCGACCGCAGTCATGGCCTGCTCTACGTTCTGGAGCCGCTGGCCGACGAGGATCGGCCGTTGGTGCATGTGTGGCGGGTGAGGTAGGGGCGGCGTGGCTGTCAGCCGGCCCCTCCGGGCGGGACAGGTCCTGGCCCTACTTCAGGGCCAGTTCGTTGATTCTCTGAAAAGCCCTGTTTTTCGCCGATTACCCCTTGACAAACTCTCCAAAATCGTGTATACTATATTCGGAAGGGTGAATAAGGTGGTGTGAGATGGGGGAGACCGACAGGACAACCGTCATCGTAGTGGCGGCGAACATAGCGCAGGCGCTGAGCCATCCCACCAGGCTCCGGGTACTGGAGCTCCTCCGTGGCGAGGGAGCCTACGTGATGGACCTGACAGAATGGACCGGGCGTCCGCAGGCCAATATCAGCCAGCACCTGGCGATCCTGCGGGATGCGGGCCTGGTGGTGGCGGATCGCGAGGGGATGGCCGTGCGGTATCGGGTGAAGGACGACCGAGTGTTCGAGATAATCGACAAGATGAAAGTCCTGGCCGAAGCACAGATCGTCAGCGGGGTGGTTAGCCGGATGGAAGAATCACCGAAGTTCCAGAAAATGATGCAGAAGTACAAGGGCGGCAAGATGCCCCGCGGCAGGAAGATGTGGAAGAAGTGGTAACGTGGCGGGTGATTTTTTCGAGCTAGGAATCGGCAAGACTGTATATCGTATCTGGAGGTAAAAGAAGTGAGGTATCGTCGGTGGTATCGAGGGGCGTGTGCTCCAGGCCCGCGGATGCGTGGTAGGCGGTGGTGGTATTGGGGTTTTCGACGGCCCATGTGGTGGGGACCGTGGTTCTGGTTCCGTGGTAGGGTTTGGCTCGAAATGACGAAGCGCCGCCTGGAAGCGTGGCTGAGGAAAACCAGGCTTGCTCTGAAACGCATTTGAAAAGGGTGTTTTTTTGCCCCGTGATATGCGCAATACCGAATATCCTTTGAAAGGAGGTGAGATCGATGAAAGGATTCTGGGGTTACAGGAAGCCCTACGGCCCCCTGCCCTGGTGGGAGGAGGAAGCTCCGCACCCGCGCTGGGGCTGGTGGTGGGGCGGCCCGACCAAATCCGAGCGCAAGGAATGGCTCGAGGAGCTGAAGAAGCACCTGGAGGAGCGCCTGGAGGAGGTCAACAAAGAGCTCAAGAAGCTCGAAGAATGAACCCTTGGGGGCGGCCGGAAAGCCGCCCCCGCAGGGAGTGTTTTTTTGACTTGGGATATTCGTGATATCGAATAACGTAAACAATACTGATTGAGGAGGTGGTAGTCAATGTTTAGTGTGATACTTACATACGTTTTGGCGTCGATCTTTGCGATTGCAGGAATTGGGGCAGCCGGGGTGCTGATCCCTAACTACATCGCCCTCGGCATGAGCGTGCATGCGGCGATGATGCTTGGTCTGAGCCAGAACACGGCTGAGTTGACGGTAGCTACAGCGATGAACGCCAGCAAGAAGCTGGTGGACTGGAAGAAAGTCGCCATGCTGGTGGCCCCGGCGGTGCTGCTGGTACCTGTCGGAGCTTACATCAACATCCACGTACCGAGGCTCGTGGTACTGGCAGCTTTCGACCTGTTCCTGATTTTCGCCGTGTACCGGATCCTGTTCCCCAAGCGGAGCAGTGAGAGGAACGCGGAGACCATAGTGCTGATCCTGGGAGCGGTGGAAGGCTTCATCGCCGGGCTGATCGGCATGGATGCGGCGCCCATCGCGCTGATAGCATTCTCGTTCCTGTTCGACAACCCGAAGAGGGTGTCCGCGAATACGGCGGCAGCGGCGCTGGGCGTCTCGGCGACGGCATTGGTGACTTACTACCTGATGCTGCCGAAGATCCCACTGAGCACCATGATGCTGATCGCCGTGGCGACAGCAGGGCTGCTCGGCGGCATCACTGGCGCTTTCCTGATGCACCGGGTCAATCGAAAGTATGTCCGCTACACCATGCTTGGCATCCTGATCCTGGCGTTCGCCGAGATATTCGTCAAGATAATCTTGATGGGACACATGGTCTCGCAAGCGCTTTACATGGGAAGCGTGATCTCAGTGCTGGTGGGTATGGCTGTGTTCCTGGCGCTGGGCGTGAGAAGCCATTACGCCTTGGGAAGCAGGCTCAGCCGTTCGAGGCAGTAAGAGGAAATGCTGGGCTGGGCTGGTCTCAGTCCAGCATTTTCTCATGGGGAATTACATGCAGGATTCTGCATGACTCAAATTAGTTTCAGGAGGTGAAAGAGCATGTTGAAGTCGGTACTGAAGTTCATTCACAATCAGATGTTCCCGATCATCCTGGTGCTGATCGTGGTCGGCACGCTGGCGGGGATGGCGTGGCACCCGGTGTTCGTTTCGTTGAAGCCGACGATTCCGTGGGCGCTTTTCTTGATGCTGTACCCGATGATGATTGGGTTGTCTCTGGGGAAGTTTGCGGAGATAGGACGAGATCCCCGGGACACGCTGCTGGCGCTGGTCCTGAACCAGGTGGTCGCGCCGCTGATCGTAGGCCCGCTCGTGGTGCTCACGACCAGCAGTAACCCCAAGTTCGCGGCAGGCATGATCCTCATGGGCGTGGGGCCGCTGGCAGGCTCCGCGGCGGCGTTTGCGGGCATCGCCGGCGGCGACGTGGCGGTGGTGGTGACAGACGTAGTGTTGACGATGATTGCGTCCATCGTGACGGTGCCGCTCTGGACGCTGCTGTGGGTCGGGCAGATGATCCCGGTGCCGGCGTGGAGCATCTTCAAGAGTATTCTGCTCTACGTGGTCCTTCCGCTCATCGTTGGGCAACTTACCCGGTGGTGGCTGCTGAAACAATATGGTCAGGAGTGGCTGAAGCAGCACAAGCAGTATCTGGGCCCGATCTCTCTGCTGGGGGTGTTCTGGATGGTGCTCGTCGTGTTCGGGCTCGAGGGCAGCATTATTCTGAAGAACCCTGGTATGGCGGTCACGGCGGTGTTGGTGATGTTGGCGTTCTACCTGGTCATGTTTGCGATCCCCATCGCCCTCGGCTGGCTGTTGCGGATGCCGTATGACGACGTGGTGGCGCTGACTTATGGTGCCAGCTCCAAGAACATGAGCATCTCAAGCGCGCTGGCCATCGCAAACTTTGGCCCAGTGGCGGCCATCGGCGTGGCGATGGGCGGGCCGTTCACCGAGATGTGGCTGTTGATACTGCTGGCGTCGCTGTTCCCGCGGTGGGAGCACGTATTCGAGCGTCGCACCGCCGACGTAGAGCTCGCGGGCTAGTGAGGGGCAGAGGCGGGGCCTGCTCCGCCTCTCATTTTCGCCTGCCTTTGGCAAGGGCGGAACCGAGCAGTTGCGAACTCCGCGTCTCTACGCGCGTGATCCTTTCTTTGCGATTTGACACCAGACTTGTGTGCGGTTACAATATTCCAAATTAGGAATGAAGTGACGGAGGATATGGTGGCGGTCACGATGAGTTCAGTTCTGCGGGCAACGAAGCTGGCGAAGTTACTGGGAAACCCGGTGCGCCTTCGGATACTGCTGGCACTGCGGGAGAAACCCAGGTGCGTCGCGGAGCTGATGCGGGTGACGGGGCGCTCCCAGGCCAACGTCTCGCAGCACCTGATGGTCTTGCGGGCCGCGGGGATCGTGGTTGCGGACAGGGAAGGGATGCGCGTGGTGTACCGCCTGCGGGATCGCAGGATCGATGACCTGCTGGATCGGATTGTCGAGCTTGCCGCCGCATTCGACGAGCTGGATTACCTGGACGGCATGAGGCGCAAGCCATGCGGCCCGGGAAAGCGTGAATGGTAGGCAGAAGATTCTTTTTGCCGAATATTATTCCAATACTGGAATCAGGGGGTTGTCATGAGGATTGCTATTACATCCGAGAGCACGGCGGGACTCGATAGTCCCGTCAGCTACCATTTCGGCAGGTGCCCGTACTACACCATCGTCGAGGTGGAGGACAGCAAGGTGAAGGAAGCCGTGGCTGTGTCTAATGCCGGCGCGGCCGGACATTCGCCGGGAGAGCTTCCGGCGCTGATAAAGCAGTACGGCGTGAACGTGCTCCTGACTGGCGGGATGGGGCCGCAGGCGGTGGATTTCTTCACCCAGTACGGCATCGAGGTCGTGACCGGCGCCCAGGGCACAGTACGCAACGCCCTCGAGCTGTATTTCAGCGGGCAGTTGCGCGGCTATTCGCCGTGTGAGGAAAGCAAGGAGCACTCCGGCGAGGGCTGCAAAGGCGGGCACGGCCGCGGGCACGGGTGCAATCATTGACGAAACAGGGGTCGGCGAGACGCCTCAATTCCAGAAAGAAGCAGGTGGAAAGTGATGGATGCCTGGAAAGCGGGTTCCAGGCCCTGCAGCTGCCTGTGCTGCCTCGGGGGCTGGATAAAGCGCTCTCCTACCCGCAAATCGTCCACGCGGCCAGAGACGTGGGCACTATCGTGATCATCATGGGCTCCCATAGCCGGTTGACGGTGTACGACGTGCTGCTGGCCCGGCGAGCGGGCTAACGGCACGCTCTACAGAGCTGGAGGATACCGTGGAAAACGAAGACCCGCATGCCGGGTTGTTGACGATATTCCTTTCGTTCCTGGAAGTAGGCACGGTTGCCTACGGGATGGCGATCCTGCAGAAGATCAAGGCTTTGCTGCTGCGCCGGGGCTGGATGACCGAAGAGGAAATCGGCGAGGCGTTGGCAATGGTGCAGCTTTACCCCGGTCCTCTGATGTTGAACCTGGTCACTTACGCCGGCTACGAACTCCGGGGCGTTTGGGGAGCCACCATGTCCACCGTGGGGTTCGTCCTTCCTTCGACCGTGCTGATGCTGGGGCTTTCGGCGGCGTATTTCGCCGCGGGGAAGATTCCCATGGTTCACACGATGTTCCTGGGGCTGGACGCGATCATCGTGGGCGTGGTGCTGGAAATTCTCCTTGATATAGGCGGCAAGGCCGTGAGAGGCCCGCTGGAAGCGACCATCGCCCTGGGGGCATTTGCCGCGCTCCTGGCACGGATCAACCCGGTGTGGATCGTGCTGGTGGCGCTGGGCATCGGCGCGCTGTTCATCCGCCCGAATCCGAAACCGGGGAAGAAGCCGGGCATTCCCGTCAGGCCCAAAGCTTCCACGGGACGGTGGCTCGGGATTGGAGTTGCGCTGGCCGTGGTGCTCGCTGTGGCGGTCGGTTCGTGGGCGCTGCACTCGTCGGCAGGAAGCGCCAGCCTGGCTTTCTTTAAAGTCGGCTCGATAGCCTTCGGGCATGGGCTCGCGATCCTGCCACTGCTTCAGGCCGAAGCAGTGGACGCGCACCACTGGGTGACGATGCAGCAGTTTGCCGACGGCGTGGCGCTTGGGCAGGTCACGCCGGGACCGTTCCTGATAACGGCGACGTTCATCGGGTACAAGCTCGGCGGGGTGCTGGGCGGCGTTCTGGCAACTTTTGCCATTTTCTCGCCTTCCTTCGTGATGACGCTCATCGTCGCTGAGGTGTACCAGAATGTCCGGTCGCTGAAAGCGGTTCGGGGAGCGCTGGCAAGTGTCCTGGCGACGTTCGTCGGGCTGATTGCGGTCACGGCGTTCTCGCTGGGGAACGCCGGAATACACGGAACGCCGTCCATGGTGATGGCCGGAGCAGCGTTCATCGGTATCCGATACTTCAAGCTGGACTTGATCTGGGTGATACTCGGCGGGCTGGCGCTCTGGCTCACTGCGGTGATGGTGGGCGTGGTTTAGAGGGGCTTGGCTTGCCGGTACGGGCGCAGCGTGCTGCGCCCCTGCGCGAAAGGAGGTGCGCATGGCTCTCGAGTACGACGTGAAAGCAATGCAAGTGGTGCCTGGGGTCTCGACGGCGCGGGCGGAGGAAGCGCAGATTTCTTTCGATTCGTCTCCGGACGACACGCCTCGCCTGGTGAACCCGACCGAACTGTTGCTCTCAGCGTCCGGGGGAATCGTTGCGAAGAGACCATGGGAAACGCCGGAGGAGGGATGAGCCATGCTCGAAGTTGCTGTGGTTACCATCAGCGACAGGGCTTACGAAGGGATTTACGAGGACATCAGCGGGCCCACTCTGGCCTCGATCCTGGAGGAGATGGGAGCGAAAGTGGCAGTCAGGGAAGTGGTGCCGGATGATCCAGGGGTCATTGCCGATACGCTGCGCCGCCTGGCGGACGAGCAGGATGTGCACCTCATCCTAACGACCGGGGGCACCGGGCCTGCACCCAGGGACAACACGCCGGAAGCGACGAAATCGGTCATCGAAAAAGAGATGCCGGGACTGTCCGAGCTACTCCGCCGGGACGGATATCGCCGCACGAAATGGTCGGTTCTGAGCCGTGGGACAGCAGGGATACGGGGCAAGACACTGATCGTCAACCTGCCGGGCAGTCCCAAAGCCGTGCGCGAGGGGATGGAGGTGCTGGCTCCCCTTTTGCCACCCACGGTTGCATTGATCCGAGGCCGATCGTTCGAGCCAGACCTGACGGCCAGGGAGTGCTGCAAATGAACCGGTGTAAGGTGCGCATTTTTGTCGACAGCTCACGTCTACATGATTTGTTCCCAGGTAGACGCTGCGTTTTGGACAATT
>CAZDOZ010000044.1:0-15420 GCA_964507175.1 uncultured Anaerolineae bacterium | reverse complement strand
AGGCAGTGCCTTCGGCTACCCATACGGGATGACGGATTGTGGGCGCTTCGGGAGAGGGACAAGATATGGGTGATCGCCGCGAAGATACGCTTGCTTTTCTGGTTTTTGTAGTGTACGATTTGATCTGCTCGACGCCGGATCGATGGGGCCTGCCTCAGTGAGCCCCAAAGTACATTGCGTTCTCTTGACCCAGGAGGAAATTCAGCTTGAAGGATCCGCGTAATCTATGGATTTCATTCTCGGAGCAGCCTTTTTACCTGCTTCTGGCATTCGTCCCCGTGACTCTGGCAGGGCGTTATGCCCACTGGAGCGGCCTGGTAGTATTTTTGCTCTCGATCCTTGCCATCATGCCGCTGGCGAAAGCCATGGGGGATGCGACGGAATCGCTTGCGGAGTACACTGGCCCACAAGTCGGAAGTCTCCTCAACGCCACTCTGGGCAACGCGGCTGAACTTATCATCACTATCGTGGCGATACAGGCAGGCCTGTTAGAACTGGTCAAAGCGTCGATCACCGGTTCCATCATCAGCAATTTGCTGCTGGTGTTGGGCGGTGCAGTGTTGGTTGGCGGAATTCACAACGGCATACAACGGTTCGATCGGACCACTGCTGGCCTATCTGCAACCCAGATGGTGCTGGCCGTCATCGCCCTGACGATACCAGCGCTCTTCTATCACTCTATGCCCCGTAACAGCATCGTGGTCGAGGAACTCAGCATAAGCGTGGCCGTGGTAATGATGGCGATTTACGCCCTAAACCTGATTTTTGGTATGAAGAACGGCAAGCATTGGGAGGCGTATCGTGAAGCAAAGGACAGCATTCCGCGGTGGAGTGTCGGCACTGCGTTGGTCGTGCTGTTTCTGGCGACCGTTTTTATCGTATGGCTGAGCGAAATCATGGTCGGAGAGATCGAGCCGACGATGAAAGCCCTTGGACTGTCGGAGTTCTTCATCGGTATCATTGTGGTGCCCATAGTTGGCAACGCCGCCGAGCATTTTGTAGCGGTTACCATGGCGGTGAAGGACAAGATGGACTTGAGTGTAGGAATAGCTCTGGGTTCGTCCACACAGATCGCTCTGTTCGTTGCGCCGCTGCTCATCTTCATCAGCTTGTTCATCGGGCCGGAACCGCTGACTTTGATATTCCATCCGTTCGAACTTGCGGCTCTTGGCGCGACTATCCTCATCGCCACTTTCATCGCCCAGGACGGCGAGAGCAACTGGATGGAAGGCGTGCAGCTCTTGGGCGTCTTCCTGATCATCGGTCTGGCTTTCTTCTTCCTACCATGACGCCCAAACCAGACGCAGGCAATGTCATCCCTGTTCTCAGCGCACATGTTCCAGGCGTTGCCGGACTGTGCGCCAGGCCAGGCTCGCACCATACATGCCCCGGCGCTTTCCAGGGGGCAGGCCCTGTGGAATAACTATTCCACGGGGCAGGCACCTACTGTGTTCTCTCGCGTCGGGACATCGACTATTTGCTCATGCTTCCCCGCCTCAGGCCATCCAAATCCAGCGTCACGTACCGGAACCCAAGGCGGTGCATTTCCGCCGACAGCCGCTCTCGCATGGACAACGCTTTTTGCAAATCCTCCAGCGGCAGTTCCAATCTCAGCAAGTCGCCGTGGAGCCTGCATCGGTAGTCGATGAAACCAAGAGAGGCAACGACCCGCTCCGCAGCTTCTGCCAGCCGCAGTCGTTCCTCCGTGACGGGGGTTCCAAAGGGGATACGGGTTGCCAGACACGCCCGCGCCGGAGCGTTCCAGATCGGCACGCCAAGAGCGCGGGCCAGAGCCCGCACGTCGGTCTTGGTCAATCCCGCCTCGGCCAGCGGACTCCGGACGCCAAGCTCCTGCAACGCCCGCAGGCCCGGCCTGTCCTTCCTCAGGTCGTCGCGGTTGGTGCCGTCGGCGACCCATGCAAATCCCTCTTCCTTCGCTACACGAAACACCTGGCTGAAAATGTCTCGCTTGCAGAAATAGCAACGGTCCGGCAGATGCCTGGCAAAAGCGGGCTGCGAGATATCAGGGGCATGCACCGTCCGGAGCCTAGCACCCATCTCCTCCGCCATGCGCCTCGCCCGCTCTTGTTCTTCGGCTGGCCAGATCGGAGCAACGGCCATCACCGCAAGCACATTTTCGGAGCCAAGCGCATCCAGGGCGACTTTCAGGAGCAAGGTGCTGTCCACCCCACCGGAATAGGCCACCACCACCCGGCCCATGGCACGCAAAATTCTCTTTAAAGACGCCAGTTTCTCCTTCACACTGCTATCTCCACCCGACGGCGGTCGACATCCAGAAAATCCGTTGTCAGAACAGCGTTGCATCCCAGCCGGAGGGTCTCGGCCAGGTCGTCGCGCGCCTGCAGCACTACGTCCTCAGGAATGCCACCGATGCCATCAACATTTATGACGATCTGCCTGGTATCCGCGGTGATCTTCGTGAAATCCCCGTTGCGCCAGTTCCAGCGGCGGCACATCACGTTCAGAGTAGCATCGTCGTAGTAAATCACCTCGCCAGGGACGGGATGCTCTTCTTTCCCGCCACCAAGGGGCACAAATTTTTCCTCACCTGTGGCGAACCCAAGGCACAGGTTGCCTTTCACCCTCTCCACGTCGTCCCCGCCGCAAGGGATCAGGTACTTCAACGAGATGTAATTGAAAGCAGCCACGACGCAGTTGATGAAAGGTACCTGTTTCCCTTTTTGAACGCGCTTCAGCAGAGCTTTCACCGATGGCGGATACTTGTTTGGATTCGACCCGAAGCGCCGGTGAGCCTCGTCCCATGCGACGACGAATTCATGTTTCAGGAAATCGCCGCCGACCCTTTCGGCCATAGCGTCTTTCATGAGGGACAGGACTTTCGCATTCTCCCTGTCGTTCTCTATGGATTTCACCACTACCAGCCCCCGCCTGAAATCCGGAAACACCTCGAATATCCCATCGTAAACCACCACGTTTCTTCTGCCCATAGACATTCCTCCAGAACCGAAGTATCCGCGGCGCGTGTAGCGCCAACGACAATCCGAACATCAAGCCACTAACTGCCAGTATCCATGGTGGGCGGAAAACCGCACCGGAGATCAGTCCGGCAGCGAGAAAGTACACATGAAATGAAAATGGCGCCCAGAATGCCGACGGGCGCGCACGTTCCAAATCGAGCCGGGGCCGCGAGATGAGCACCAACAGCAACGCCGCCCCGATGACCCCAAAGACCGTCCCTTTGTACAACCTCTTCGGCACTACGTAAACGATGAAATAATTGGTGGCGAGGACACCCAGAACCCCTAAGAGTATTCCTCCCAACGGCGCAAGCCACTTCCGGCCCGGCAAATTCGATCTCTCCAGGAGGATTACCGCGGACGAAAACGAGAAAACCACCCAGAACCATGCCCAGAAATTGCCGAAGGGTACCCCGAAGAAGCCGCTGTTCAGAGGCTTGCCCCAATCCCACATGCCAAGCCGAATGGCGATGGCATCTGCCGCCAGGTCTATGTTCAGGGCCAGCAGGCCAGAGAGGATTGGCCGCGCCAATACTGGCAGGTCGCTGACCTCGGCGATCTCGGAAACGCTGCAAATTACCACCCCCCACCCCATGCCAATAGCAAGGGGAACGTCGCCGAACATAATTGCGAAATGGCCGTAGCGATAGGCATGCAATTGGCGTAACGTGGCGGCTTCCAGCAGCAGGCCGAACAAGACCCCTGCTACCAGCTTCCACACCGCTGCTGTCCCACTACGGCGGGCGTCACGCCAGCACTGGGCGAACAGGCCCCACATTATCAACTCGAAAGCGAGGAAATAAGGATTGATCATACCCCGACCTCAAATTACCCACAGGTTACTTGGTCGTTCTCGACAGCACGGGCGGCCCGGCGGGCAAAGCCGTCCCCCGTCAAAGGTTTCACTCCGTGGCGGAGCGCTCCCTACGGTTCCTCAATCGGGATTAGCGTCTCGGCGCTGGCGCTATTCCTCAACGACGCTCGCACTTTCGGCCAGAACCCCCGAAAATAGTCGCTATGCCGGTAGTCCTGCAACGCCTCCTCCGACTCCCAATGACTTATCGTCACCAGGGTGTACGGGTCATCGGCGTCTTGGAACAACTCCAGCTTCAGCGAGCCAGACCAGCCCCTTACCACTTTAGCTCCGTTTCTGTAGAGTTCTGCCAGTTCGTCGAATTTCGCAGGGTCTGCTGGAAGACGTACAATACGAACGATCATTCACTCCTCCTGGAAAATCTGCTACAGATTGCACAGGTCCGTGAGCCACTTGTCGAAACCAATCAAGCCTTACATTGCGGACGGGGCCCCAGAACCTCCTCTATCCTCATGGAAATCTCCTCCACCCGACTGTCCCAGGTGTGCTGACCCGCTACCCTCCTGCGCCGCTCCACCTGCTCCGGTGCCATATCGCTCAGGGCCACCTCGATTTCGGCGACGAATTCATCGGGCTCTGCGACGTGAATAACACCAGCGAAAGGGGCGACGGCGGGTATCGGCGTGGAGACGATGGGCAAGCCCGCAGCCAGGTACTCGTACAGCTTCAGCGGACTGATGTTAGCCGTCCAGAGATTGAGCCTGTACGGCATCAGCCCCACGTCCAGGGCCAGCATGTACGACGGCACAGAGTGCGCTGACCTATGCCCCAGCATGTGGACATTGGGAAGTGCAGCAAGGGCATCGACTTTCTCTTGCCCGCGCCTGACCATCACCGGCCCGACGACCACCAACTGCCATTGCGGGCGCCCCTCTGCCACCGACTGCAAAAGCGCCAGGTCTATTTTGTCATTCAGCACGCCGACATAGCCAACCCTGGGATGCGGGATGTCGGCAACGTCCGACGGCTCAGGTTTGCCCACCACGCTGGAGAACGCCTCGAAGTCCACGCCGTTGGGCACCAGGAAAGTGTGGGGGTTGTAGGGGCTTTTCGACCTGTAAAGCGGCTCCGAGACCACGAAGACCAAATCGGCGCGGTGGAGCAGCGACCGCTCCATTTCCCGGAGCACCTCCAGCCGTCGAATGGCGTCCGGCTCGGTCTTCTCCGCATCGTAGCCGGCGTACTCGTCCACCACATGGTACACCACCAGCTTCTCGCCACAGCAACCCGGCAAATCCACGTGATCGGGACGGTAGAGCCAGAGGATAGGGCGCTCCATGTCCAGCCGCCGGAGGATGCCCCGGAGCATGCGATCCCGCAGAGCGCCAATCACCCGGCCCGGCAGTTTCCCGACCATCGGGAGCCAAAGGGGGAAGCGGAAGACCCAGATGCCTTCCGGCGTCTGCCACAGTCCGGCGGACGCCGGTTTCCCCGACCGCCATGCTGTCCACGCCTCGTTCCAGTACACCCGCGGCTCAACATAGAGTACCCGGTTCCGACGCGCCAGGCGTGTCATTATGTGGTGCCGGTTCCGCCACGGCCCTTCCCATGGATCGGGTGCAAAACAGACTATGCTCTCACCTTCCAGCATCGGGCCTCCTCCCGCGCAACAGGTCGTAAACCCGGAGATGCTCTTTCGCCACCAGGGGCCACGCCAGTGCAGAGGCGTACTCCTCAGCCGCGGCGCCCATCCGAGCCAGGTTCATCTCCCGCGCCCGCCTCAGGGCATCGAGCAGGTCATCGGGGTCGTCGGGGCGGAAGAGGATACCCCGTTCTCCATTGCCGACCAGCGCCGGAAACGGGCCAATTGCCGGGGCCAGGACGGGACAGCCAAATGTGAAAGCGAGCATCGCCGCGCCGGAGGTGGTGGCGCGGCGGTATGGGAGGACGCAGATGTCTCCGGCCCGGAGGTAGAATTGCACCTCTCCCGGTGGCACGTACGTCAGCCGGGTCACGATTCTGCTGTCGCCGCCTGCCAGGGACCGTATCGTTTCGCCGCACTCCGGCGTGTGGAGGCTTCCGGCAATCACCAGCCGGGCTTTCGGGTCCCGCAGTTCCCGGAACGAAGAGATCAACTCCGAGAGCCCTTTGTACGGCCTCACGAGGCCAAGGAACACGTAGACGAACGCGTCCTGCGGTACCCCCAGCTTCCTCCTTGCTTCCTCACGGCTCACATCATCGGGATAGTACCCCTCGTAGCTGGGGTGAGGGATGACGAAAACGTTCTTCCGTCTGCCATAGAGGAGCCTTGCCTGTTCGGCCACCTCCCCAGAATGGACATGTACGGCGTCCGCCAACTGTATGGCGGTGCGCTGGGCTTTGTCACCCATGCCGGCTTGCTCTTTGTCCTCGTGGGGGTGCAGGTTGTGGATGGTGTAGACCGTCCGTATCCCCATCCGCTTAGCCAGCCGCAACCCAAGTGTGAGCATAGCGAGGTTGTAATGGTTCCTCCATGGTCCTGGATCGCTGCAGAGTAACTCCGCCCAGTGGAGATGGATCACATCCACATTCCTCCCTCGCAGGAGGAGCCACAGAGGAGAGATATCCTCCCTGTGCAGGCACTGCAGGCCGACGCGTGCCTGTCTCAAACCATCGCACATCAGCGAGACATAAGGGTTCAGCCATACCCTGGAGACCAGGGCGACTTTCATCGTATCTGCTGCCACGCCATCCTCCAGAGAGCACCTACCTGCTTCCTTAGAGGCTCATCCCTTAAAAATGCCAGCGGCACGTACACCAGGGTCAGCACAGTTCCGCCCACCAGGAAGGAAACCACGGGAGACCCTGCGGAGATCGCCTGTTGAGCTAACCACGCTACGACCGTGGCCACCGCGCTCCAAACGAAAATTGGACCAACCACCGGCACGTACTCCCCCCATGCAGCCTCTATGATCCGGTTTGCCAGTTCGCCGGAGATGAAGAAATCCACGACGGATACGATGGCCGAAAGTGCACTGACGCCGACGATGCCGTATCGGGACGTGGCCGGGTAGAGGAAAATCACCATGGTGGTCAGTCGCCACAGGGCGATATATGTGAGCCACTGGGGTTTGCCGCCACCTTTGAAGACACTACCCATGTTCGCGGCTATGGATCGGACCATACCGTACACCACCAAAAGTTGCATCGGCAAGACAGCGTCTGCCCATTTCTTCGGTCCTACCATTCCCATGAGGGAAGGCGCCAGCAGAATCAACCCGAAAGAGAGAGGGATCGACGCCAGCCCGATGTAGTGGGTGGATTGGAAGAAAACCCGGCGGAACTCCGCTTTGTCGTCCCGCAAGCGGGCCATCGCTGGAAACATGACCTGTCCTGCCGTCTTGGTGATGAAAGTGGTCGGCAGGTTGGAGAGCCTGTAAGCGGCGTCGTAAGCGCCTTCCTCCCAGTACCCCAGCAGATGGATCACGAAGAAATCGTCAATATTCGTTATCAGGAAGATAAGCATCTGACTCTGGAAAATGTGCTTGCCATAGGCGAACAATTCTCTGGCGATCCTGGGAGCGAAGACGAGGTGTGGCTTCCACCCTGTCACCCACCAGGAGACCACGACACGCACAAGTGCGGAGGTCAGCCTCCCGTAGACAATGCTCCACACCCCCCAACCGGCCAATGCCAACAGGACGCTCACGATCACATTCGACAGAGTTGGCACCACATCGGTGACTGCTTTCCGGCGGAAATCCATTTCCCGGGAGAGCATCACCACCGGCACACGAGCAAACGCAGAAAAGAGAATGCTTAGGGAGAGCACCCGGACCAACGGGATTATCCGCGGATCGGGCTTGGATGCAATGTGGGCGATGGCCGGGGCGGAGAAGAATGCCACGGCGTACGTAGCGACCCCCGTCAGGAGAAGCAAGTAGAACGCCGTGTCCGCCGCCTCCCCCACCTCCGATTTTCGGTAGATGAGGGCGGAGCCAAACCCCATCTCCTGGAAAAGGACCAGGGCGTCCAGGGCCAGGCTCGCCGTGGCGATGAGGCCGAAATCCTCGCGAGCAATGATCGCCATCAGGAGGAGCCGCGCCAGGAGGCTCAGGATGTACACCAGGACGGTGGAGAGTCCGGCCCAGAACGCCCCCCGCTTGATCTTCCTGACCATCACGGTCATGCGTCGGGTCCCTCTTTACGCCCGATAACGATGATGTCACGAGCGAACATGGACGGCCACCGGCGCGCCAGCCAGGTGTACACGCCCTTCACGACAGGCCAGCGGAAGTAGAACGGGTAGAACTGCCACACCCACAGGCTCGCCACGCCATCGGTCTTCTCGATCTTGATGCCGCGAGCTTCAAGCAGTTTTCGTACTTCGTGCATGGTGAAGAAGCGCAGGTGAGTGAAGTCGGTGGGCGAGTTGCGCACGTAGGGGAAGCGCCCGCGCAACACCCAGAGACGACAGATCCAATGGCCTGCATTTGGCAGGCTCAGCACCAATTTGCCTCCTGGCTTCAGCACCCGGACGATTTCGTCCAGCACCGGTTCGTAGTAGAATCGGTGCTCCAGGCCGGAGTCAGAAAGGACGGTGTCGAAAGAGCCATCAGGGAACGGCAAGGATGCCACGTCGGGGTCGACCCAGTGCGCTTCGATCCCTTTCTCTCTGGCCCTGGCAACCGCTGTATGGGACATGTCGGTGCCCACCACCTCCACACCTTTGTCCGCCAGCATGCGCGCCATGACCCCCGGGCCGCAGTCAACGGCCAGCACCTTTTCCCCAGGCTCGATGTACCCGGCTATCTGCTCCAGCCGGGCCATGTCGAACAGGTCGCCTTTCTTCTTCCAATATTCGTCGTAGTAGTCTACCAGATCCACGTTCTATCTCCGGTAGGGGCGACCGCAGGTCGTCCCTGCTTTTCGTTGGTGAGGCTGTCAGCTCAACGCGAAATCGCACAGGTCGCCCTTGCCGCTGTACTGTAGGTCGAGCTGTTAGCTCGACTGGGCGAGCCAGACGGCTCGCCCTACAAGACCTGCTCCAAGCCATGCCTCGTGTGGTTGTCATGCGAACCAGACTTGTCCCCATTTCACCTCCGTCAAGCGTCAGGCTGCCTTGATCGGGCCAGGTGGTCTGGTGCCGGCTTTTGGCCCTCTCCTACCCCAACCCCTCCCTCTCCCACTCCGGTGGGCGAGGGAAGGGCTGCCGGGGCGACCTGCGGGTGGCAGGGCTTGTCCCTGCCCTGGCCCGGCCCCTATAGCGCCTCTCCCTTCACAGCGATTCGTCTATCTTGTCCGGGTTCTCCCGCAGCCATCTCCTGTAAGCGTCCGCTACGGCCTCGATGTCTCCAAGCTGGTTACGGCAGATGTCACAAAGTTCTTCGTAGGTCACCTCGTGGTAAAAGTGCACCATTCTGTTCCTGTACCCGGCCATGATGTGCAAGAGTCTGGCACTTTCCTTGTCCAGCACCCCATGCTCTTCCAGTTGCCTGGATATTTCCTTGTACTCACCCACCCCGATGCCAAAGCCTCGTGCCAAAATGTGCCTGCCTAGGTCCAGGAGTGACTCGAGGGCCCTCCTCAGGCACGACTCGGCTGTCCAGACATTCCTCGAATCCGCAGCAAAATCCTCTTCTGTATCGAGGGGCAATTTCCGGATCTCCTCGAGCATGCGATCCACCCAGGCCAGCCTGTCCACGACCACCTTTTTCGAGATTTTTTCACCGTTCATGGTTCCTCACCCAATATCAGCGCCTGCCGCTCCCGTTCCAGCGGGGCCAGGTCGCCAGCGCGCCGAAGGATGTACAGCTCGTACTCCGCCGCCTCGTAGTCGTCCCTGGCGAAAAGGAGCTTCCCCCTGACGATGTTCGCGGCCAGGAATGGGTCGGCCTGCTCCATGCAGACCAGGTCAACCCTGTTCACGCCGAAGAAATCCTCCAGCGCTATCGCCAGAAGGACTTTCTCCCTCACCGAGAGTTTCCGGCCCGGCGGTGTCTTGGCGCCGATGTCCACGTCGGAAGGGCCCGGCGGGAGCGTTTCGAGGTCGCCCTTCATCCAGCGGTACACTTCCCCGGCCCTGCTGCCGAAGACGTACAGGATGCTGACATCGAATTGCTTGCAGATCTTTTCCAGTTCTTCGAACCGCATGTTGGTTACGCTCCTCGGCAGGGACGAACGGGAACGAGACCCACCCCTACCAGCGCGGGCCACCTCATCTGCACATCAGCGGCATGTAGAGCACCGACGGCGTGGTGGTAGGCGTGGGTACCGGCGTCGGCGTTGCCGTGGGAGTGGGCGTCTGGTACGCCAGCGACAGGGCCCCACCACCTGGGGGCATTGGTACAATCAGCTCCCCCGCCTCCGGAGACACCGCCACCGGTGTAGGACCCCCACCCGCAGGCATTATCTCCCCGGCATACGCCTGATCCTGGGGGAAACCCAGCGGAGTCAGCCCGAGGGAAACGGTCACCGGAAGCGTGTCGGTGATGGAAACGTCGAAAGCGTGGGTCTCCGTCGTCGCCCGGCCCACAGCCTGGCTCCAGTGATCACTGCCGCTTTCGTCCAGGCCCAGCCACCACGCGTCGTTGTCCTCGTCCACCCGGCGGACCAATCGTGTCGGGGCGTCGCCCTTCCTGTGTCCGGCAAGCCAGCCCAGCATCCATCCGATGTTCCAGGGACTCGGATCGTCCCCGTGATCTCCATGGTAGATGTGAAACTCAACCTTCGTGCCCCCCAGGGCGGTGATGGCGTCGTAGAGGTCACTGCTGTGGTGAATAGGGACTTTTGTGTCCGCATCGCCGTGGATGAGGGCCAGCGGAACCGGCAGCAGGTTGCCCGGCATCTGGATGGCGGACCGGCGCTGGTACTCGAAGGGTACCTGCTCCGGCGTGCCGCCACACTCCCCGGCGATCTCCTGCCGGCGCCAGTCCAGCGACTCGTGATACCATGCAGTCAGGTCCGTCGGGCCGCTGTAATCCACCACCGCGGCGAAGAGATCGGGATATTTGGCCGCCGTCACCAGTGCGACCATCCCTCCCATGGAGAAACCGGTCATGTACACCCTGCTCTCATCCACCGGGTAATGGCTTTCCACGTAGGCGATGGTGTCCAGAACATCGTGCTGCGAAGCGCGGGACGCTAGCGCCCGTCGCCCTGGCTCGTCGGGTCGGTTGGAAGGCCGCTCGCCGTGAAGCTCCGGAGATGCCAATATCCATCCCTGTGCCCCGACCTGGCTGCCGTAAGACCAGACGGGGTCCCAGCGGGTCCCGGCGTAGCCGTGGACCGCCACCAGGAGCGGCGGGGGATCCGATGCATCCATGTGAGGCGGCAACTGCACCACCATCTGCTGAGTACTTCCATCGTAGCTGCTGGTGAACGTGACATCCCTGGTCTCCAATGGCTCGATGTCCCCCTCTAGCACAAGATATCCATCGGTGGCGTACCATGTATCCCACGTGGCATCTTCGTTGGTTATCTTGATCTCATTGGGGCCATACTGCACCCATGCAGGGTCCACAGGCCAGGAAACTGGCTGCGCACCGTTGTCACAGTTCTTGCCGCCCAGATCCGTGGGCACTCTGCCTACCATATGGCCGTTCAGGTAGACAGGATGGGGCGCGTCGGCGCTTGCGATTTTCAAGTGAAGCGTGGCCGTGGTCACGTCGCCGACCCAGTTGACAAATGTATCCCGCCCGTTCTCCGTGAGGCCAGGTTCAGGGGCCGAAGGGCCCACGTAGAAACAATCGGTTGCAGTGGAAGTTATGATACTGGTCCTAGCCTGGAGAGAATCAGCGGCAGCGGCAGTCCACCGCTGGGCGGAGGCTCTCATGATGCCCATGCTCGCGGCGGCAAGGAGCATGAGCGAGACTGCCGCTACCAGAGCGAACCGCTGCCCCAAGGCTGCCATTCCGAGCACAGGGCGCGCCGCCCCTGCCTGCCGTTTTGATGGCTCAGGAATCATCCCTCATCCTCTTCGTCGCTGCCCTCTTTGGCAAAAGCTCGCAGACCTTCCGCCAGAGCCCGAAGCCGCTCATCCACCATCCCGTTGACCGTATCGGATGGGAACTTGCCCTCCTTGTCAGCTTTACCTGCGGGTACACCCGTGAGAATCTCTATCCCCTCGTCCACCGTCTCTGCGGCGTAGATATGGAACTGCCCCGCCTCAATAGATTCCACCACATCTTCCCGGAGCATCAGGTTTTCCACATTGCTCTTCGGGATGATGACTCCCTGGGTGCCAGTCAGGCCGCGCGTCTTGCAGAGATCGAAGAACCCTTCGACTTTCTCGTTGACGCCTCCGATGGCCTGCAGTTCACCTCGCTGGTTGATGGAGCCTGTCACCGCCAGGTCCTGTCGTACGGGAAGCCCCGATAGCCTGGAAAGCAGAGCATACAGTTCGGCGCTGGAGGCGCTGTCCCCTTCCACCTCCGAATAGCTCTGCTCGAAAACGAGCCGCGCTGAAAGGCTCAGAGGCTTGTCCTGGGCGTACCTCTGGTGGAGCAAACCTTCGAGGATCAGGACACCCTTGCTGTAGATTGGCCCGGCCAGCTCTACCTCCCGCTCGATGTCCACAACGCCGGCCCTCCCAACCCCCAGGCTTGCAGTTATCCTGGTGGGCCTGCCGAAAGAGAAGTCCCCTAACTCTATGACCGACAGTCCATTGACCTGGCCCACGACCTTCCCTTCTGTGTCTATCTTCAAGAAACCCCTCGTTGTCATCTCTTGGAGCCGTTCCTGCACCATGTTGGATCGGTAGATCTTCTCCGAGATCGCTTTCTCTACATGCTTGCGCTCCACGACCCCGGAGTCGTCCTTGCGTGCCCAGAAAGTCGCCTCTCTTACCAAATCGGCGATCTCCGAGAATCGGGCCAGGAGCTTCTTCTGATCAGACGCTGCCCTGGCTCCGTGCTCGACCATCTTCGCCACAGCTGCAGCCGTGAAGGGGAGCAGGTTCTCCTTGTGCACCAGAGAGCTGATGAAGACGGCGTACTGCCTGACGCTCTCCTCGGTGAAAGGCATGTCCGGGGCAAAATCCGCTTTCACCTTGAAAAGCTCGTTGAAGTCCTCATCCAGACTGTAGAGCAGGTGGTACAGCATCGGATCGCCGATGAGCAAGACTTTGGTGTCGAGGGGTATCGGTTCCGGACGCAGACCTTTGGATGCCACAAACCCGAGCCTTTCACCCATTTCTTCAATGCCTATTTTGCCGTTGCGCAATGCCCGCTTTAGCCCATCCCACGAGAAAAGGTCGGTCAGCACTTCTCTTGCCTCCAGCACCAGGTAGCCACCGTTGGCTTTGTGCATGGCCCCAGGTTTGATGAGGGTGAAATCGGTGTGGAGGGTACCCATGCGGGCTTCTTTCTCCAGCCGTCCAAAAAGGTTGTTGTAGGTGGGGTTGAGCTCCATGATTACCGGCGCACCGGTATTGTTTTGAGAGCTGTTGTCCACGATCAAGTTGACCTGGTACCTGCGCCAGAAAATGTCCTCTGTATCGAACCCAGGCGGCATTTGTTGCTGTGGTTGTTGATCCTGCTGGCGGAAGCGATCCAGGTTCTGGATGATATCCTCCTCCACTGTTTTCAGGTATTTCAACACTTTTTCGTGTTCTTTGTACTTGGAGGAGAGATCGCCTACCTGGTGACGAATAGCATTGTGGGCAACTTCTCTATCCAATTGCTGTATTTTTTGAAGTGCTTCCTGCTCCATCTCATGGATTTCCTGAAGCGCCTGCTCCACGAGCTTGCCCAGACGCTCCCGCTTTTCCTGTATCTCCTGTCTGGTTTTTGGGTTCAGGTTCACGAACTGCTGGTCCGTCATCGGCTTCCCATCGGAGAGCGGAATCAGCGCCAGGCCCATGGGAGTCGTTTGAAGCATAAACTGCTCCTGCTGCGCCAGTCTGGAAACTTCGGCCAGACGCTCTTCCTGAGCCCGCTTCAGGCCATTCAGGATCGCCTCCCGCTGTTGCCGGTACTCCTTGGTGCTGAACGCCTGGGGAACAGCCCGGCGAGCGTTTTTCAGGAACTGCTTCATATCCTGGCGGAATTCCTTTCCTTTGCCTGCGGGCAGGCTGATTGCCCTGGGTTGGTACGGATCCTCGAAGTTGTAAACGTAGCACCAGTCAGGTGGCACGGGCTGGGTTTTCGCCAGTTGAATCAGGAAGTTGTTCACTGCGGTGGCTTTGCCAGTGCCGGGTGCGCCCGCCACGTAGATGTTGAATCCCACCTCGTTGATGTGCAATCCAAACTCCAGCGCGTGGACGGCCCTTTCCTGGCCAATTATCTCGTCGCTGGGAGGAACCTCGTCCGTGGTTTGGAACCCAAGATTGTTCGGCAGGTAAGTTCGTCTTGCCTGCGATGGTTGGATTTCCAGGTCATTTAGAGACATTTTCACTCTCCTCTTCCACCGCAATCGTAGGCGCGGTGGGCTCAGGGTGCCAGTTCTTGTGCCTTAGATACAATCCGATTGCTCCTACGGCTATGGAGACCAACGATATCGCCTGCGCTGTGGTCAGGGATGTGGAAGCTCCCAGCTTCCACGCATCTGGACGGAACATCTCCACCCAGAACCGTCCCAGGGGGTAATAGATCAGGTACATCAGGATCATATCGCCGTCCCGCAGTTTGTAGTCCCACTTTCTGCTGATCAGGTACAGCAATATGAACCCGATGAAGTCCCAGATGGACTCGTAAAGGAATGTTGGGTGGAAACGCGTGGTCGCCACCGGGTACTTTTTCAAGTTCAGGTACGGCCCGAAGCGATGGGCAGCATCTATCTTTATCCCCCAGGGAAGTTTGGTTGGCGGCCCGTACAGCTCCTGGTTGACGTAATTGCCCCAGCGCCCGAGGGACTGCGCCAGCAGGAGGCCAGGCATACCGTAATCCGCCCATCTGAAGAAATTCAGCTTGTAGTACCTGGTGTAAAGCCATAGTGCCAGTACCCCACCGAGGAACGCACCGTAGATGCCCAGGCCCCGGAATCCGCCATGCCAGAAAGCGATGATCTCAATAGGGTGTTTTTTGTAGTAAGGCCACCCCACGAAACCACCCGACGGCCTGGAAAAGACATGGTAGAGGCGCGCTCCGATTATTCCCAAGATTAGAACATATATCAGCATGTTCCAGATATGGTCCGGGTTGTCTCCTTTCCGCTTCGCCATGTTTTCGGCGATTAAAGTTGCAACCAGAACCCCTGTTACGATGATTATCCCGTACCAGTGGACCTCGAAGTGCATACCCAGGATGTTGAAGCTAAAAGCTACAGGGTTTATCAGGAAGTATATCTGGCTCAGCGATGTCTCCATAAATTATCCAGCTCCTTTATGTGTTTGTGTAGCGGGCCGAGTAAATCGGCGCTAACGTCGTATGCGAAGATTGTGTCCTGTCCGGTCGATGCCTCATGCATCTCTAACGCAGAGAGACAAAAGGACGCCGGGGGGTCTATGCCCTTTTGTCTCAGCGCCTCTGTGTCGATCGCAAAGCGCTTTGCCGATCCCGGAAGCTGACTCGTCGATGCATCACCCGGCGCCGGGGGTGACTTTCAGGGTTTGGATCAGGATATCCCGTATCCCATCCACCCTGTCGAACAGCTTGCCCTGAGACCCGATGTAATCATACCCGGTGTAGG
>CAZDOZ010000043.1:3643-15454 GCA_964507175.1 uncultured Anaerolineae bacterium | reverse complement strand
AAGAGCCGCTCCGTCCCAATAGTTCTGAGCGCTATCAATTGGGTTGTGAATGCGCAAAGAGCAGGCTGACCCAAGGCAGTCCACCCTCCCCGCGGTACGAGTTTTTGAGACTTTGTCAAAGTGCAAGGGGTATGACTTTCCGAGATTCGACACATGTTGCGCCCGTGCGCATCACCGCATGGTCAAAGCCATTGCGGCTTTCTGGACGTGAAGCCTGTTCTCTGCTTCGTCGTAAACCACAGAATGTGGGCCGTCGATGACGCCGTCGGTAACCTCGATGTTTCTGTCGGCGGGCAGTGGGTGCATGTAAATCGCATCCGGTTTCGCCAACGCCATCTTACGCTCGTCGGTGATCCAGTCCTTGTACCGATCCTGGATCTTCTTCCCCTCGTCGGGATCGGCGGTGGTTACCAGTGGGCCCCAGGACTTGGCATAAACGACGTCAGCGCCCTCGAATGCTTCCTCCATATCATCCACCACCTCGAACCCGACGCCAAACTTCCTGGCCTGGGCTTTCGCTTCCTCCATGATGTCGTCACGCAGCTTGAATTCCGGCGGGTGCGCCAGGGTGATGTCCAGCCCAAAGCGGGGCATCTGAAGGATCAGAGACTGTGGCACGGAAATAGGCTTCAGGTAGGAAGAAGCGTAAGCCCAAGATACGACCATTTTCTTCTTACGGAGGTCACGCCCCTTCTTCTCAATGATGGTCATCAGGTCTGCCAGGATCTGGAACGGGTGAAAAAGGTCGCACTGCATGCTGAGCACCGGCACGCGGGAGTATTCCGCCACATCGTTGATGTACTTGTTGCCTATGCCCCAATCCACCTGGCGGATGGCGATGCCGTCGTAGTAGCGTCCCAGGATTTCGCCGATTTCTTTAGCGGTGTCGCCGTGGGAGATCTGGGTGGTGCGGGAGTCGATGAATGCCGCATGTCCGCCGAGCTGTGCCATGCCAGCCTCGAAAGAACTTCTGGTGCGGGTGCTGCTGAAGAAAAAGAGCATCGCCAGCACTTTGTCCCGCAAGTACGGGTGAGGCTCGCCCAGTGCTCGCTTCCGTTTCAGCTCGAAAGCCAGGTCGAGAACGGTTTCCACTTCTTCCTTGGAAAGATCAAGATCGCTGATTATGTCACGTCCACGAAGATTCGTCTGCATTTTTAACCTCCAAGATTAGTCTGGCAGTCGTTAGTCGAGTAGTCTGGTAGTCGTTAGTCGGGTAGTCATCAGTCTAGTAGTCGTTAGTCGAGTAGTCCGCAGTCGGTTAGCGGGTGTGTTTGGTCAGGTAGCGAATCAAACCATTGATGCAGCGCTTGGTATCGTCGGCAAGGCCGTAAACCCGCTCCAGGTTCTCCCTGGTGATGTAGCCACGATCCAAAGCAAGGTAAAGCTGTGACTGGACCTCGCTTGCGGACCGTCGGGAGAAGCGAAGAAACCGGATGAACTCCGGATCCGATCCCGAATCGAAACCCTCAGCGATGTTGTGCATGACAGAGCCCGCCGCTCCCTGAATCTGATCCCGCAGGCGAAAGTCTTTCTGAAAATCGGTGCTGGCAGTGAGGTTGTAGACCTCATTTGCCATCTCGCGGGCTACCTGCCAGCACCGCAAATCTTCGAACCGCTCGATCCTGCCCATCTTTGCTTCCGTCCAGCCGCGAGACTGCCTGACCACCCGACTATCTGACTACTCGACTACCTGACTACGCGACTACGCGACTACTTCATTCCATTGCCCCGAGGACCAGTGCCAGGATGGACATGCGGACCACGACGCCGTTGAATGCCTCCTCCCAGTACCGTGCCCAGTGAGTGCTGTCCACGTCCGTGGGAATCTCGTCCATGCGCGGGAAAGAATGAAGCAGGATGGCATCGTGCTTCGCCCTGGTCTGGAGAAGCTCGCGGGTGATCTTATAGTTGGCGGGGGTCATGCCTACATTGCCTTTGCGCTCGTCGCGCGGCTTGGTGTAGTCGGGCTGCACGACCGGCTCGACCAGGATCACGTCCGCATCGCCAATTGCCTGCTCCACGTGCTCTGCCTCCCCGAAATTGAGCCCCAGGTCAGTGATTTCCTTCTTGAACTCGTCGGTAAGTCTCATTTCAGGTGGGGAGACAAAGGTCACTTCACTGTCGAATTTGGTCAGGGCATAGGCAAGTGAGTGCATGGTGCGCATGCGCATATCCCCCACAGCCAGCCACTTTAGCCCATCAATGCGGCCTTTTTCACGCAGCACGGTGTAGAGGTCGGTGAGGATTTGAGTTGGATGCTCGCCCCAACCATCACCTCCGTTGATGACCGGGATACTGGCCCATTTTGCCGCTTCGGCGGGCGCACCCTGTTTGAAGTGACGCATCACGATGACGTCGCCGTAGTACTCCAGCATCTTGACGGTGTCCTTGATGGATTCCTGGTACCAGTCGCCCGCGCGGGTCATCTTGGCATCGGCGAAGCCGGTGACGTGCCCGCCGAGCCTGTGCATCGCCGCCTCGTGAGCCAGCCGGGTCCTGGTGGAAGGCTGGTAGAACGCGACCACCAGGGTTTTGTCCCTCAGCAGGTCGACATTCCTGCGCTCGCGAGCGATTGGCTCCAATTCCTCTGCAACCTCGAAAATACGGGAATACTCGCCTCGCTCGAAATCCTTCAGGGAGAGAATGTCACGTCCGAGAAAACTACGCATGGTTCAAGACCTCCTTCAATCCGCATCTAATTTTTTGTTATTCGTTTGACGGTGGCCCCCACGTTCTCCCGTGTGCCGCCGCTATCAGGCAGACCAGGCGATCAGTGAATCCATTGAAGGCCACAGCGTTGTCGCTTATCCGCTGATTTCAATGGCTTCCACCATTTTCGAGGCCCCTCTTTGGAATCCTGCGGATCACGTGGAACTGGAACTGCCCCGGCACGAAATAGCTGATGGAGTAGTCCACCACATCCTCCTCCATGGAAAAAAGCTGGGCCTCGATCTTTATCAACGCCGTTTCTCTCCGGATCTCCAGCAAAGAGGAAAGTTGCCTGCTCGCCCCTCTCGCGGTGATGTTGGTCCAGGAATATGCCAGCGACGGCTTCCCTCGATCAAGGAAAATGTCCAGCACCGACCCGTGGAAATCCTCTTCCAGATCACTGCTATCGAGATATTTTGTGGGGACCACATCAACCAGGTAAGCAACCGGCTTATCCTTGATGGATATGGTTCGAGAAACAGCCAGAACTTCCGTCGGTTCCGAAAGCTGAAGGCCAGCAAGCTCTTTCTGCGTAGCTTGCCGCTCCTCCACCCGCAAGCGGGTTACCTCCGTTTCCATTCCTTTGCGGCTTGCAAGGCTATCGATACTCTCCAGCATCTCCAAGCCGGATTCAAGGAGGGGAATTCTAGGGGCGACGAAAGTGCCAACGCCATGCTTCCTGATTACCAGGCCTCGTTCTTCAAAAGTGCGCATCACCTCCCGGAGCGTGGCTCTGGATACGCCAAGGCGTTTCGCCAGTTCGGGTTCCGGGGGCAGGCGGTCTCCGGGTTGGAGCTGATCCATAAGGGTGTAGAGCGCTTCCTCCACCTGCACGTGGGTGGGCCGGACGCGAGGGTAAATCAGTGTCGCACTATCTGGCTTGTCTTGCCCTTCCCTGTCCATCAAAGTTCCTCTTCTACCGAGATCAATCCGAAAGTTGAAATCCGATGTCTCCAAAAATCGTCTATTGTCTGATGTCAGACAACATTATACCGCACCACGCCTGGAATGGGAAATTTGGGACATACGCGGGATTTGGGAGCAAACCCGGGTCTTTTCCCCATCCTTGGAGAAGATGCTGCTCCAGGTCACAGGGCGTTATTCCCGAAAAAGCCTATTGAGCGGACGCCGTCGCCATCACTTGCGGAACAGCCTCCTCAACAACGCCAGGGGCATCAGCAGGCATCCCAGCCTGCCGGACTCTACCGGCTTTGGTGGAGGCCCCGCATGCATCAACCGGGCGCATGGTTCTTCGTGCTCGTCGTAGTCGATGCGAACGTATGTGAGGTCCCTTCTGGACGCGTACAGATCCGGATGCTGGAAGAGATCGGCCCATGTATCGGGGCCAGCGGTGCTGAAATCGCCCCGCCAGACCCACGCTCCACTGTTGATGTAAACTTTATTGTCCTTCAACAGTGCCTTAAGAGGTTGGTGGGTGTGTCCAAAGGTCACCACTTTCGCATCGGTATCGTCGGCTATCTTTTCCGCAGCATCCACCAGAGAGTCACGATATCGCTCTGACAGACGATCTCCCCCTTCTGCCGGCTTGAGGCCGCCTGCAGGTACCACCTGTCTGTCCCACGGATCGCTGTAGCCCGCTTCTTTCAGCGCATTCCTTACCTTTACGTAGAATCGCTGCCGGTATGCCCGATCCGCCCGCAGGGATTCGGCGATCTCTTTCCTGGACTCCTCACGGCTCAGATCCGCAGTCAGCGCCAATGGCTCCGCGTTCATCTCTGGTGCTGGTATTCCCTGAGCCGCTATCAGCACAGGCGATGCCTTTATCAACGCGGGGATTACTTTAAGGGCAAAGTCCGTGTCATAAGCAAGCGCATACCACGCCAATGCCTCCGTAGGCTTCACACCGTCCACCCAGTAGCGTTCCCGTTCCACATCGTTGAAGAAATTTATGACGAATTTCGACCCCGGCGGGTGCTCCACCCTGACAGGATATTTTGGATCCAGGGGCGTGGCGGGGTTCGAGAACCGGTTGTAGGACTCGGTGTACTGGTTCCCATGCTCGATGTAGACACCGTTTTCCACAATCCGCTCACCCGGAAAAAGCACCAGGCCTCGCCTGGCACCTTCCGCACCCATAGCCACCCGCAACCGATTCTGGACACCTGCCCAGAAGAGCTCTGGGTCGTGATTCCCCCAGAGGATCATGATGCGCCTTGTCGGAGAGTCTGCGGAGACGAACCGAGCCAGAGCGTCGAACACCTGCCGATGTCCTTGTATTACCAATTCGACCTTGCGCAGTGCGTCCTGCTCCGTGGCCACGGCGTACGATTCTGGCGGATAAACCATCTGAGGGTTGAAGGTTTCGAGGGCCGGGACCTGCAGGAATTCGATGAAATCTCCGTTGATGACGAAATCCATCGATAGATTGCGCCGCTCGCTCTCGACCGCCAGTTCGTGGACGAGCTTGGAAAACTCGGCATCGCTGGTAAAATCCTCCAGGTTGTTGCCGGCTTCCACAAAGCCCGCACCAAGATGGGTATCGCTCAACACGATTTTCGTAGGTGGGCGGGACATTTGGTCACCTCCTGGTGTCCATCATCATGCACCTGTCACGACGAAATACGCTCGCAGCGCATCCCGCCACGAACGCAGTGTGATCCCCAGCGCAGTGCCAGCATAGTTTCCCAGAATAGCGTGCTTCGGCGGAGTTGAGAGGCGCTTCCATTCGCTGCCAGGTATCGGAGTCACCGACACATTTTCCCTTCCGGCCATGCGAAGTATCTCCGATGCGTACTCGTAACGAGAACAAACCCCTTCGTTGGTGAAATGGTAAATGCCAAACCGCTCCGTCTGGATCAGGTCGACGATAGCCTCCGCCAGATCTGGCGCGTAGGTTGGGTTGCCGAACTCGTCGTCTACCACCCGCAGGCTGCCGTATCGGTCCGCCGCGGCGATTATCTTAGTCACGAAATTATTCCCGCCTGGAGCAAAAACCCACGCGGTGCGCACGATGTAAAACCGGCTGGTCAACGCCCGGATGACCCTCTCGCCTGCCAGCTTGCTTCTGCCGTAGGGGTTCACAGGGCCAGTCTCGTCCCACTCCCGATACGGCTCTTCCTGATCGCCGCGGAAGACCTCGTTGGTGCTGACGTAAAGGATTGGAGCACCGGCCTTTTGGGCTCCAAGGGCGACGAATTGGGTACCAAGGACGTTCACTTTGTAGGCCAGGTCTGGATTTCTGGCACATCCATCCACGTCGGTGTAAGCTGCCGGATGCAGCACCAGGTCGGGCTGAAAGTCCGCTATAACGTCGGCTATCTCCGGTCGGGAGATGTCGTGCTCCGGGATGTCTATCCCAAGGAGGTCATGATCCGCCAGGAGTGTCCACAGCGATCTGCCGAGCTGGCCTTTGTGTCCCGTGATGACTATGCGCATTTTCTGTCTCCTATCCGCGCGGGGGCACCAGCCCTGGCGGCTCCGGCAACACGCCATCTTTCACCAGAGCGTCGGCCACGATCTCACTGATAAGGGAGTACCCCGCAGCCGACGGATGTACGCCATCGGCGGTCAGGAAGCTGGAAAGACCCGACCTTGGAACGTTGTTGTACACATCTATCAGCCCTGCACCTGTATCCTTTGCCGTCTCCCTGATGATGTCGTTGTACGCCCGGAACATCGCCTCCTGATATGATCGCTTTTCCTCCGACCATGCATTTCGAAACCGCTCGTCCGTCGGCGTGGTGGTCAGCAGGTAGACTTTTGTCTGCTCCAGTTGAAGCCGTTGCACCATGTAGGTCAGTGCGATGCGGAAGGCCTCTGGGGAAACCCTGGGAAAGGAAGCTTCCCCCTGCCATGGACTGGCTTCCGGCGAAAGCCTATCTTTCAACGCCCAGAAGAGGTGCCATGACCTGGGAAACGAACCGTAAAGCAGCCAGAACTTACGTTCCATCCAGCTATCGGCCTGGCTCCTGGTTAACATGGCATCGTTCAGGCCATAGGCAATGAAAGCTACTCTGGGGTGATAGCTAACCGCATCACGCGCGAGGCGATTGATCCCGCCAAGGCTGGTCTCTCCTGGCGTCCCAGAATTCACCACTGTTCGCTGCGGTTCCGGCCACCTGCTGCGCAGGTGCGATTGAAGGACCGCCGGCCATGCAGCATCCTCCGGTTCTCCGCTCCCATACACCACGGAATCGCCCAGAGCTACCCAGCACTCCGTAGCCAGGGCTTCTTTATCATCTGGAGGTATTGCCCGCGGCGACCTGGGTACAGGCGGTTCGACTGGAATGCTCGCACGCACCCTCAACCAGATCTCCGTGGCGGGTATGGCGCCGAACACCGCAAGCAGACCGAGCAAAGTTTTCTTCCAACCACGCATCGCGGAACCTCCTGATCAGTCATGGGGTGCAACGCTCATGCTGGACGCGCTGCACCCACAAATGTTGCTTATTGTTCTATCTGGGCTCCATACGTCAGCCCTTTCTCCAGGACTTTCATATTCGCGGCGGCGATATCCGGCCGTTGTGTGGCATGCAATGCTTCTTGCAGGGCCTCCGGCGGTAGGAATTTCAGGTGCTGAACCACTGCCCCAACGCTGATGAGGGCTAACTCTCGCCCAGGAGCAGGGATTTTTGCCCCGGCAAAATCCAGCACCACTTTCCTCGCTGGGGTTTCCAGGCCGGCGAAAGCGGGCACGGTGAAAAGCCAATCCTCTGCAGTCAGTTTGCTCAGGTATTTGCCAGCTTTTCGATACCCGTCCCGCGACAAAAGCAACAGCACGTCCGGCTTCGGGATGCCTGTGTACCGTATCGGCTCAGGGCTAAGGATGACCTCAGAGATGGAATGGCCCGTTTTGACTGTCACCGGGTAATCATCCCGCTGGGATGCCCACATGCCTGAAAGGATACCTGCCACACTCAGCACCCTTGCCGACGACCGGACGCGTCCCCCGGCGGAGCCTGCCACCACCACATGGAATTTTCTGTTTATGGTGCTGGTGAATTTCGGCTCCAGCGCTTTTGGTTGAGTCAGCGGCTTGCCGCGCACGCGCGCCGCCGACTGACGCAAAGCCTCAGTGTACTCCGGGCGATCCCCTTTGTGAATCAATCCGGCAGGCCAGCCCAAATCCTCCCGCAGCTTCTCCATAGTCCTCTTGTTTAACTTGTTGTTTGACGCAAAGTAGGCCGTGCAGAGGTCCCAAACGTCCAGCAGGGCAAAGCCAGGATGGGTAATTGCGTCCGCTATCCAGTCCCCGAGGTCTCGGTCGAACACAGTGCCGCGCCACACATAATTTGCCCCGTTGACTTTCACAGAAGAGACCACATCCAGGGGATATTCGTAATTGCCTGCTGGAGTGGTAGAAGTCCTGGCTCCGTGGGGGGTGGTCACGGAGTGCTCGCCGCCCGTCATGCCGAAATTGAAATTGTTGAATAAAATTACCTTCACGCCGATATTGCGCCTGGCGGCATTCAGGAGATGATGTCCCCCGATGCCAGCGCCTCCATCTCCCATCAGCACGATCACGTTCAGGTCAGGCCTGACCAGCTTTATTCCTGTGGCGTATGTCACGGAACGGCCATGAAGGCCGTGGAACGCGCTGGTCGAGAAATACTGGTCGCTCAGGCCTACGCACCCTATGTCGCTCACCAACACGATCTTTTTCGGGTCCAATTGGAGTTTTGTCAAGGCTTTGTTTAGACCATCGAGGATCAGGCCATGCCCACAGCCGGGGCAAAAAGGATATTTCCTATCGTTGCGATATGTTTTGATGGTTGCTTTCATGACCGCGCCTCCAGAACATTCAGAAACTGTTGCGGACTGATGAGATCGCCGTCCACGCGGTTGACGCCGACAATCTCCGGGGCAGGTATGCTTTTCCTGGCTGCTGCCTTCAATAACAAGCGCTCTACCTCGCGCAGGTACTGGCCATGGTTCAGTTCCGCCACGACTACGCTCTGCACATTTTGTGCTGCCTTAAGGATGGATCTCTCAGGGACAGGCCATAGGGAAAGGATGGTGATGCCGGACACCCGGTGCCCATTGTTGCGAGCAGCCTCCACAGCTTCCTGCATTGCCTGGGCGGTGATGCCGTAGCTGATGAAAAGCGTGTCTGCGCCTTCCTGCAAGTCAAAATCCACCATTTCGATCTCATCGCGGTGGTTCTCTATTTTCAGCGCCAGATGGCGGTTAAGCCTGTCCACCCTGGCAGGGTCCTTGGTGAGGTAGCCATGCTCGTCGTGGGTGGAAGTCGTGTATCGGACCACGTGAGGGCCGCCGTACGGTGAGAAAGCAGGCGGTTCGTCCAGCGGTTCGAATCGATAGGGCACGAAAGGCTCGCTCGGAGATGCGACACGGCGTCTCCGCACATCTACTTTCCGGTAATCTCCAATCTCGACGGTGCTCATCGCGGAGGAAAGCTCTTTGTCGCTCAGGACGAAAACCGGCGTCCTGAATCGCTCTGCCAGGTCGAATGCTTTCATCGTGAGAGTATAGCATTCCGGAACGGTGCTGGGGGCAAGAGCTATGATAGGATACCCTCCGCTGGTGACCCATCTCACGAAGCCAACATCTCCCTGGGCGCCGGTGGTGGCGCCCCCGGTCGCTGGGCCCATTCGTTGAACGTCTACTATGACCATTGGAGCTTCGGTCATTATCGCGAGGCCTATGTTCTCCGAGTACAGGCTGATACCGGGACCACTGGTGGCCGTCAGCGGCCTGGCTCCGGCAAGGGAAGCGCCTATGCACATCCCGATGGACGCGATCTCATCTTCTCCCTGTATTATAGTTCCTCCAACCTTGGGAAGTTCCCGCGCCATGTAAAGAAGGATCGGGGTCGCTGGCGTGATTGGATAACCTGCGTAGAAATCGCATCCAGCGTCCAATGCACCTCTGGCGATAGCGGTATTGCCATCTATGAACTCTTTCATAATTGAAATTCCTCAACCTGAGATAGCGGCGTGTCCCTACACCGCTTAGTACCAAGAAGGCGGCCTTCATTATAGCATACAGGCAAATACACGGGAACTTCTATCGATGAACCGAATTCACGCCTGTATCTCTGGATTTGACATCCCCGGCAATGTGTGATACAAGTTAAGTCGTATTGAGAAGTCGGGATTCGGCTTAGAATTTTGGCGAAGGAATACCGAAAGTGAATCAAGCTCTGTTTGTCATCGTTATCGTCCTTATTATTAGCGTGCTCCTCCTTGGTGAGGAGCTATTGACGCGTGGGGCGGCTTGGCGATGACAGCAGATTTGGCAGACTAAGCCGGAAGCAACCAAGGCAATCAGGCCGCTCCACAAACGGAGCGGCCTTTTTGTTTATCCTCAATCGGCGACACTGTCCGTCGCATCCCCCGCAGAAGTGGAATAGCTCATGCATCGGATTGGGCGAGCGCTATCGCGCGCCCGTCGGAAGGGGATTTTTTGTCCCTAAAAACAGAAAGGAGGGGATTTCGCGATGCAAAAGCTCACAGGAGCAAAGATCATTTGGGAAGGCCTTCTGAACGAAGGAGTGGAAGTGGTGTTCGGCTATCCGGGAGGGGCCATCATCTCGACTTACGATGCTCTGCCGGATTACCCGATCCGCCACATCCTGACCCGGCATGAGCAGGGAGCAGCCCACGCTGCCGACGGCTATGCCAGGGCCTCCGGCAAGGTGGGTGTGGCGATGGCGACTTCTGGGCCGGGCTCGACGAATCTTACCACCGGCATTGCCACCGCCATGATGGATTCGTCGCCAGTGGTGTTCATCACCGGTCAGGTTCCCACCACTGCCATCGGCACCGACGCATTCCAGGAGACAGACACCACTGGCATCACTCTCCCCATTACCAAGCACAATTACCTCGTCACCGACGTCCGGGATCTCCCGGGGATTATTCATGAGGCTTTTTACGTCGCCCGAAGCGGCCGCCCTGGCCCCGTGCTCATCGACGTTCCCAAGGACGTGCAGAACGACGAGACGGGATTCACTTACCCCACAGGCCCCGTCAAACTGCCAGGCTATCGCCCCAGGCCCACGTCAATGGCGCAGAACCTGCAGGACGCCGTGGAGCTGATCAACAATGCCAAACGCCCCCTTATCCTGGCAGGCCAGGGGGTGATCAAATCGGGGGCCATGCGGGAGGTGCTGGAACTCGCCGAGAAGACCCAGACGCCGATAGCGGTCACGCTGCTGGGCATCGGTGGGGTTCCGGGCGATCACCCGCTCTTCCTGGGAATGATGGGGATGCACGGCGAGGCTTGCGTGAACTACGCAATCCAGCAGGCTGACCTGCTCCTGGCTTTCGGGATGCGATTCGACGACCGCATCACCGGCGACATTGACACTTTCGCCCCAAACGCCCGCAAGGTTCACATTGAGATAGACCCCGCGGAGCTGAACAAGGTCATCCAGGTAGACGTTGGCATCATCGGCGATCTGAAAACTGTGCTCCCGCAAATCGTCCCTCATGTGGAGGAGGGGCACCACGAAGATTGGTTGAGTCAGATAGATGAGTGGAAGAAAGAAAGTCGGGAAAGGGACGTTCTCAACCGAGACCTGGGGGACACCCTGGTGGGGCAGTACGTGGTCAGGAAGCTTTGGGAAGTCACTGGGGGGAAGGCGATCGTCGTCACCGACGTGGGACAGCATCAGATGTGGGCGGTGCAGTACTACCAGTACAAGCGTCCCCGCACGCTGATCAGCTCCGGCGGCATGGGCACCATGGGCTTTGGGTTGCCCGCCAGCGTCGGTGCAAAAGTCGCCAGGCCCGATGAAGAGGTGTGGCTGGTGGCCGGCGATGGCGGATTCCAGATGACCATGCCGGAACTCGGCACCGTGGCTCAGGAGGGGTTGAACATCAAGATAGCCATCATCAACAACGGCTACCTGGGCATGGTGCGCCAGTGGCAGGAGCTCTTCTACAACAAGCGCTACTCGGCCACGCCCATCCTCAGTCCTGATTTCACCAAGGTGGCTGAGGCTTATGGCATCCGGGCTTTCGTGGTGAGGCATCCGGACGAAGTGGTGCCGACCCTGGAAGCTGCCCGCAAACATGACGGCCCCGTGGTAATCGATTTTCACGTGGAGAAGGAGGAAAATGTCTTCCCGATGGTGCCGGCAGGCGAGCCGATCCACGAGATGCTCCGCCGTCCCAA
>CAZDOZ010000043.1:0-3543 GCA_964507175.1 uncultured Anaerolineae bacterium | reverse complement strand
TTATGGAGAAAAGCAGGGTTCTGGTTGCACTGGTGGAAAACAAGCCCGGCGTGCTAAACAGAGTTGCAAGCCTTTTCCGCCGCAGGAGCTACAACATAGAAAGTCTGGCCGTCGGCCACACGGAGACTTCCGATTTATCCAGGATGACTATAGTCGTTGACGTTTCCAAGACCAGCGCCTACCAGGTGGAGCAAAACCTGTACAAGCTGGTCAACGTGTTGAAGGTGGACGACATCACGGAGAAACCCTCGGTCACCAGGGACATGGCGTTGATCAAAGTGAGCGTGTCGCCGGAGACGAGAAGCGACATCATGCAGATCGTGAACATCTTCCGCGCCAAGGTCGTGGACATAGCGCTGGCCTCCATGATCGTCGAGGTGACCGGAGCGGAAGCGAAAGTCGATTCCATGGTGGAGATGCTCCGTCCTTTCGGCATCCTGGAGATGGTCAGGACAGGGCAGATCGCCATGGAGCGGGGGCCGAGCTCAATGAGCAAACAGTTCAACGGGAAGATTTGAATCAGCGAATCTGCGAATCAGCGATGACGCTGCACCCGAGCCAACCGATTCGCTGATTCGCTCTTTCGTCGATTCGCTGATTCCCAAATCCAAAAGGAGGAATTCATTATGGCAAAGGTTTACTACGACAAGGACGCTGATCTTTCTTACCTCGACGGCAAAACCGTGGCGGTCATCGGCTACGGGAGCCAGGGACATGCCCACGCGCTCAATCTCAAGGACAGCGGTGTGGACGTGCTGGTCGGGCTTTACGAAGGGAGCAAATCGTGGCCCAAGGCGGAGGCCGCCGGACTCAAGGTGATGTCGGTGGCGGACGCGGCCAAAGCAGCAGACATCGTGATGATGCTCGTCCCGGACACGAAGCAGCCGGGCGTGTACCACGAGAGCATCGAGCACAACCTGAAGCCGGGCGACACGCTGATGTTTGCACACGGCTTCAACATCCGGTTCGGGCAGATCGTACCACCGGAGTTCGTAGACGTGAGCATGGTGGCACCCAAAGCGCCTGGGCACCGGGTTCGGGAACTCTACGTGGAAGGTGTGGGCACGCCTGCTCTGGCGGCGGTGGAACAGAACCCATCCGGCAAAGCGCTGGAGTCCGCCCTGGCTTACGCGAAGGCGTTGGGCGCCACCCGCGCTGGCGTCATCGAGACCACTTTCGCCGAGGAGACTGAGACCGACCTCTTCGGCGAGCAGGCGGTGCTCTGCGGCGGCGTGTCCAACCTCATCGAGTCCGGATTCAACACGCTGGTGGAGGCCGGGTATCAGCCGGAGATCGCATATTTCGAATGTCTTCATGAGATGAAGCTTATCGTGGACCTGATCTACCAGGGTGGGCTGAACTACATGCGCTACTCCATTAGCGATACGGCAGAGCACGGAGATTACTACAGCGGGCCCAAGGTGATCACCGACGAGACCAGGGAAACGATGAAGCAGATTCTGGCGGACATCCAGTCGGGGAAGTACGCCCAGGACTGGATCGAGGAGAACAAGAAAGGCCGACCGTGGTTCAACGAGCAGCGCCGCATCCATTCCGAGGCGAAGATCGAGCAGGTCGGCCGTGAATTGCGCAAGATGATGCCATGGCTGAACCCGAAAGAGGTGAAGCCGGGCGAAGGCGGCGCGTAGAGAATCAGCGAAAAAGCGAAAGAGCGAATCAGCGAATCTGAGAGCTGGCACGTGGACATCTTTTCGCTGATTCGCCGATTCGCTGACTCGTTGCTATGAGCCCAGAACGGCATGACAAAGCAGTGCTCAATCGAACTTCAGGGGGAAAGAGATGGAGAAGGTTTACATTTTCGATACGACGCTGAGGGATGGGGAGCAGTCGCCAGGCGCGACGATGAACATTGACGAGAAGCTGGAGGTTGCCAAACAGCTTGCTCGGCTGAACGTGGACATCATCGAGGCGGGGTTCCCCATAGCGTCCCCCGGCGATTTCGAGGCGGTGAACTTGATCGCCAGAGAAGTCGGCACGGAGGACGGACCGGTTATCGCGGGTCTGGCCCGCGCAAACAAAAAGGACATAGACAGAGCATGGGAGGCTGTGCGGGACGCTGCAAAGCCCCGCATCCACACTTTCCTGGCCACTTCCGACATCCATCTGAAGCACAAGCTGCGGATAACCCGTGAGCAGTGCGTCGCCCAGGTGAGGGAGACCGTTACCTACGCAAAATCCCTTTGCGACGACGTGGAATTCTCGCCGGAGGACGCCGGGCGATCCGATCCGGAGTTCCTCTACGTGGTGCTGGAAGAGGCAATCAAAGCCGGTGCAACCACCATCAACATTCCGGACACCGTCGGCTATACCACGCCGTGGGAGTTCGGAGCGCTCATCAAGGGGATCATCGACAACGTCCCCGGGGCGAAGGATGTGGTGGTCTCCGTCCATTGCCACAACGACCTGGGGCTCGCCACGGCAAACACACTGGCGGGGCTGATGGCTGGTGCGCGGCAGGCGGAGGTCACCGTCAACGGCATCGGCGAGCGCGCCGGCAACACGGCCCTGGAAGAAGTGGTAATGGCGCTGTACACCCGGCGGGAGTTCTTCGACCTGTACACCGACATCGACACAACCCAGATCATGCGCTCCAGCAGGACGATCACAGCGTTCACAGGGATGCACGTCCAGCCCAACAAAGCCGTCGTCGGCGCCAACGCTTTTGCCCACGAAGCGGGAATCCATCAAGATGGCGTGCTGAAGAACCCGCTGACCTACGAGATCATGCGTCCCGAGACCATCGGGCTGGGCTCCAACGAGCTGGTTCTGGGGAAGCACTCCGGCAGGCACGCTTTCCGCAAGCGGCTGGAGGAGATGGGTTACGCCGACCTGAGCGACGAGGAGGTGAACCAGGCTTTCGACCGGTTCAAGCGTCTGGCGGACAAGAAGAAAGTGATCACCGACGAGGACATCGAGGCGATCATCGCCGACGAGCTCTACCAGCCGAAGGAAGTGTGGAAGCTGGAGCACGTTCAGATCGTCAGCGGAACTGGCACGAGGCCCACGGCTACCGTGGTGCTCACCGGCCCCGATGGCAAGACCTACACCGACGCGGACATCGGCACCGGGCCGGTGGACGCCGTCTACCGGGCCATCAACCGGGTGGTGGGCGTGCCGAACGTGCTGACGGAGTTTGTGGTCAACGCGGTGACAGAAGGTATCGACGCGGTGGGCGAGGTCACCATCCGCGTCCAGCCGACCAACGGCGAATCCGGAAACGGCAGGGTCAACCCGCAGACCGGCGTCGAGCGGAAGCGGACGTTCAGCGGCCACGGCGCAAACACCGATATCCTGGTGGCCAGCGCCCGCGCTTACATGAACGCGCTGAACAAGCTTCTAAACTATCGTTCGAGAGAATGACGCAAAGACGTGAAAGCAGGGGTTAGGGGATAGGGATTAGGGTGTAAAAGGCGGTACGGGCGCAGCATGCTGCGCCCGTACCACGAGGGAAACTACATGGAGACGGAATGAAACCAAAGACGCTATACGAGAAAATCTGGGAAAATCACGTGGTGGTGCAGG